>CAZOJZ010000244.1:0-1841 GCA_964580205.1 uncultured Roseivirgaceae bacterium | reverse complement strand
CCTAACTATTGACGAAAGGAAGTGTCAGGATATTATTGATGCTGAAAGACGTTCCAGAAAAAATTTAATCGTTGGATTTAATTATCGCTGGAGCCCTTACGCTACCAAGGTTAAAGAACTGCTTATGCAAAATACCATCGGGAAACTAACTTCGGTAGATTTTCATTGGTACCTTAATACCTATCATGGAGCTTCTTACTTTCGCCGTTGGCATGGGCTAAGGCAAACTGGCGGGACATTATGGGTACACAAGGCCACACATCATTTCGATCTGCTCAATTGGTGGATCAACTCAGATCCACGCGAGGTATTTGCTTACGGCGATCTGGAATACTATGGGGCAAATGGTCCATTCAGGGGTGATAACTGCCGAACCTGTCCGCATAAATCTGAATGTGCGTTCTATTGGGACATAACTAAAGACCAGCGTATGATGGATCTTTATGTGGCCAACGAGAAATACGACGGTTATATCCGGGACAATTGTCTTTATCGGGAAGAGATCAATATATACGATAAGATGTCAGCCCAAGTGAAGTATCAAAATAATGTAGTGCTCAACTATTCCCTGACCACATATAGCCCGTTTGAAGGCTGGCGGGTAGCTTTCAATGGTACCGAGGGGCGTATTGAAGCTTGGCTGGATATTCCTTATCATAAAGCGGTAAGTGTTAGTCAGGCAGAAATGCACCAACGGGAAATGGACCAATCCGGAAATGACGAGGCCGATATAGAACCGATCATAGTGCACAAACTGTGGAAGGACTTTGAAACAGTCCAGGTGAGCATTGAAAAAGCCGGTCATGGAGGTGGGGACAAAAGACTTCATGATAAAATATTCGTCCACCCTGAAAAAGAAGACCCGTTCCAAAGAGCTGCTGGCGTTCGTGATGGAGCGATGTCCATACTAATTGGTGTTGCGGCGCGTAAAAGCATCGAAAGCGGAGAACCCATAAAAATCGGATCGCTTACTGATTTACAGCCGCGCAGTGTAAGGCTATAACATTTTGAAATTTATCCCGATTCTTTTTTTGTTATTGTATTCCTGTAATCCACAGGAATCTGCCGAGGAAAGAAGCATTTCAAAATGGTACAAAGGTAATCTGCATACCCACAGCTACTGGAGCGATGGCGACGAGTTTCCTGAAATGATTATGGATTGGTATAAAAATCATGACTACCAATTCATTGGTCTTTCTGATCATAACATATTGGCGAACAAGGAGTATTGGAAGGAAATGAAGGACAGCCTGAGGCAAGCGGTTTTTCAACGATATCTTGGTAAGTATGGACCTGACTGGGTGAACTTCAAAAAAGACTCGGGTACAATCATCGTCCAATTGAAGACATTTGAGCAGTATAAGCCACTTTTTGAAGAAAAAGGTCTGTTTCTTATTTTACAGTCGGAGGAGATTTCAGATCGATTTGAAGATAAACCACTGCACTTAAATGCTACCAATATTGGTGAGTTAATTGAGCCGCAGGGAGGCAGCAGTGTTGCAGACGTGTTGCAGCGTAATATAAATGCTTTGCTAAAGCAGCGTGATAACAGCGGTGAGCCCATGATGATTCATATAAATCATCCAAATTTTCATTACGCAATTACCGTGGAGGACATGATAGCCCTGCAGGGCGAGCAATTTTTTGAGGTTTTCAATGGGCATCCCCAGGTATATAACTTCGGCGATTCATTGCACATGGACACCGAAACCATGTGGGACCAAATTAATATCGCTTATCTCAATAATGGGCAGCCCCCTCTTTATGGATTAGCTACTGATGACAGTCATAATTATCATACTTTCGACTCAAAAAGGAGTAATACCGGCAGAGGATGGATC
>CAZOJZ010000243.1:0-3435 GCA_964580205.1 uncultured Roseivirgaceae bacterium | reverse complement strand
TATTTATATGAAGAATCGAAAAAAACGCCCCAGTATCTTAAAATATGGCACCATATTTATTGCCTGTATCGCCTTCGCCTTTTCTGTAAATTATATATTTAATAACGTCTTTGAACAACGGCATAGAGACAGATTCAATATTGTACTAGGAAAAGAAATAGACGTAAAAGGAATTGGTTATAATACAAATCAGAGCGAGATCGCCATTGGTAGCGGTGGCTGGACAGGAAAGGGCTGGACACAAGGAACACAGACCAAAGGAAACTTCGTTCCGGAACAACACACCGACTATATTTTTAGTACCGTCGGCGAAGAATGGGGGTTTCTGGGTGCGGTGCTGGTTGTTCTATTATTTCTCGCGCTCATCGTTAGGGTTCTGGTGTTGGCGGAAAGGCAGCGGTCGAAATTTAGTCGGATCTATGGCTATAGTGTCGCGGCGATTCTTTTCGTTCACTTTTTTGTGAATATTGGGATGGTAATCGGCTTGTTGCCTACCATTGGGATCCCTTTACCTTTCTTTAGTTATGGCGGTTCCAGCCTTTGGGGTTTTACTATTCTGCTTTTTATTTTTGTACGCTTGGATGGTGCCAATTATTATTATACCTGATCCAATCATCGAGTATCAATTTACGGCTTGACGCGTACGCGAATATCTTCACAAAATGCCACAGGATAATTGATTTTGCGTTGCAAAATTTCGTTACGATAAAGAGGCGGGCATTTTTTATTGCAAACTATGGGGCGCAAAAAAACAATGCTAATGCGTTTTTGATAAGTGATCTTTTCACTGGTTTTTCACATCCAACACATCCCTAAGTGCATTCCCTATCAACATAAAAGCGGTCACCAAACACATGATCGCCAGCCCGGGGATCACAGCCAGATAAGGCTTTCCTAAAATAATATAAGCGTAATGGTCCTTTATAATTCCTCCCCAACTAGGTGTTGGAGGCTGAGCCCCTATACCCAGAAAGCTCAAGCCACTTTCAATCAGGATGGCACCGGCAAAATTGGCCGCAGAAATAATAATTACGGGCGCCAAACTATTGGGTAATATATGCCGGGTTATAATACGCCAATTTGAAAATCCCAACGCTCTGGCGGCGGTCACATATTGCATTTCTTTTACACTCATCACCTGTCCTCGCACTACACGCGCTACTTCAACCCACATGGTCAATCCCACGGCTATAAAAACCTGCCAGAAGCCTTTCCCAAGCGCCAATGTTATCGCAATGACAAGTAATAAGGTGGGGATGGACCAGGTCACATTAATAAGCCACATTATGGCTGCGTCAACCTTTCCTCCGTAATAGCCCGCGATGGCCCCTAAAGATATCCCAATGAGAAGTGAAATAAACACTGCTACGAAGCCAATTGCCAGCGATATGCGAATCCCGATCAACATACGACTCAATAGATCACGGCCGTATTTGTCGGTACCTAGTATAAATTTTTTTTCTGAAACATAGGTTGACGGTATGGCCTCGACCGATTTGATTTCAGGGAAAGCCGAAAGAAGGTATTCCTTCACCAAACCTGCATTTCCATCGGTCGTATATTCAGTAATAACAATACCATTTTCGGTCAATCTATAACCGGAAATTGGAACTTCGGTGGCTGTTGTTTTCTTTCCGAAGAAAAATACAGAAAAACCATTCTGTTTTTCAACCTTTGAAGGAATCGTAAGCATCTGCACTTCAAATCCCGGTTGTTTTGAGTGGACAGACAAGTGCATTTGATTTGCATTTTGAGATTTATCCGGTGCTAACGCATAGGCAAAAATGGCAACCAGAGTGCAGATCACTAAAAAAGAAAAACTGAAAACGCCCCAAAAATTTTTCTTGAACTTATGGAGCGCTTTTGCTGTTAACCCTCCTACACTTTTACTCGTGTCTTGGTTATGCTTGGGAGGGGTTGTTGATGATGCTACTTTCACATCGTAAATGTAGCTAAAATTAATTTTTTATCTCGGCCACTTTTCCTCTTCTGATGTTATTCAATTTTAAATCTTGCAAAACATTCACGGCTTCTTCTATATATATATCTCCGGCTAAATTATTGTGCCATCTTTTGCGCTTTTCTCTTAAGATCGTATCCTTTTTCATCCTCACCAACTCATACGGGAGTGAACTATAGTTTAATTTGTTGTCGTATTCATGGATAGCATCGAACTTTTTGGTTTCTTCTTTTCGTTGTTTGATCCCGGCCAAATAGGCATCAAAATTGAGATTTACTATATTTTCATCGCGGTTCTTTTTGATCCATCTGGCATTTTCATCGATCAGACTCAATTGAACACTTTTTGCCATGCGGGCTTTACTTCGATTAATCGTTCCTTCATAGTCGATGTATCCATCCCAAACCTCATAGTTCGCCGGGGAAATTTTATCGTACGGCAACGGATTGTCATAATCCCGTTCCCCTATGTCGATATAGCTGTATCGATCCGGCATAACCACATCACTTTTTACACCTTCGAGTTGAGTAGAACCACCGTTTACCCTATAGAATTTTTGAGTGGTTAATTTCAACGCACCCATATCCCCCATATCGCTCTTTCGAAGCCACTGATTGAGATCCACCATATTTTGAACGGTTCCCTTTCCGTAGGACTGCTCACTTCCGATAATAATTCCGCGTTTGTAATCTTGCATCGCGGCAGCTAATATCTCGGATGCCGAGGCTGACAGTTCATTCAACAATATCACTAACGGCCCATCCCAAACCACTTCTTCATCTTCATCTCTCAAAACTTCTTTTCGATTTCCTCCGCTTGCTACCTGTACTACCGGGCCGTCCACAATAAACAAGCCGGCAATATCGACAGCTGTTTTTAACGAACCTCCACCATTGCCACGAAGGTCCAAAACCAAGCCGTCCATACCTGCTTTTTTAAGATTTATAATCTCCTTTTTTACATCTCTGGCGGCGTTTCGCTCTCCATAGTCTTTCATATCGAAGTAAAAGGCCGGTAGATCGATGAGACCATACTTCTTGTCATCTTTTCCGATAACGGCAGATTTTGCGTAGGTCTCTTCCAATTCAACTATATCTCTGGTAATGGTCTCTTCTTCAATGGTGCCATCAACTCGTTTCACGGTAAGAGTCACTTTGGTACCTTTGGGTCCTTTAATAAGCTTCACAGCATCATCCACTCGCATGCCAATAATACTTACGGGCTCCGTTTCCTCTTCTTGCTTTACTTTCATGATAACGTCACCAACTTCAAGATGCTCACCGCGCCAAACAGGCCCTCCGCTTATTACTTCCACAACTCTTATGTAATCATTTCTTTTCTGAAGACGAGCCCCAATTCCTTCTAACTTCCCGCTCATTCTCAAGTCGAAAACATCTCTTTGAGGGGGTGCGAAATAATTAGTATGCGGATCGAATTCTTCTACGACAACATTTAAAAACTGGGCGAAATAATCC
>CAZOJZ010000242.1:0-21734 GCA_964580205.1 uncultured Roseivirgaceae bacterium | reverse complement strand
GATAAGTTAGCTAAAAGGAACATAATACATAAGAATAATGCGGCTAACAGTAAGTCAAAGTTGACAAAATTTGTTAATCAGCTTTAGCAGATAACATCAACCAACAGCGACCTTATCTATTTATTTTGATAAGGTTTTTTTCGACACCCTCCTGTAGTAAATTGGTTGAAAAACCAACTTTGAAATTCTTAAACGTACCAATTTCACAATGGGCATCAGATGATCAACCCAGAGAGAAGCTAATAAAAATCGGAGCGGGCAACTTATCGGATACCGAGCTAATTGCAACTTTAATTGGATCAGGGTCGGGTAAGCATAATGCAGTTGATTTAGCCCGGCAAATTCTATTATCCGTTGAGCAAAATCTTGAGGAACTAGGTTCCCTGGAATATCAGGACCTGATTAAGTTTCCCGGTATAGGCAATGCCAAGGCCATTACACTTCTGAGTGCCATAGAACTGGGTAGACGAAGAAACGGTTACTCTCCCCCCTCCAGATTAAAGATCAACGGATCTCAGCATATTTATAAGCTGATGCAACCCAAACTATTGGATAAAAAACTGGAGGTATTTTGGTCTGTTTATCTCAACAGGGCCCATTTGGTGATAAAAACCCAGCAAATCAGCCAAGGTGGAGTATCAGGCACCCTTGTAGACCCTAAATTAATCTTTAAACATGCATTACACCAACTGGCGAGCGCTATTATACTGGTTCACAATCACCCCTCCGGTCAACTTAATCCCAGCGAAGCTGATATCAGGTTGACCAAAAAATTAGTGGCTGCAGGTAAATTGATGGAAATTCCGGTGATTGATCATTTGATATTCACCAATTCAGGGTATTTTAGTTTTGCTGATGAAGGATTAATATGAAAATGGGCGCAAAAATGATATTTAAAATTTCGGGCGGAATTGTTGTTGCAATTATTCTGTGGTATTCATTTTTAACAGGAGAAAAATTGTCTTTTGAAGAAACAGTGTTCAAACACAGGGATGAAATACTGGACTTTATGAAAAACAATGATGAGTCTCCCCTGCCAGATTCTGTAAGAACCGGTTTTGAAGGACTGGATTATTTTGCTCCTGACCCGTCTTTCAAAGTAGAGGCCGCATTGGAACTAATTTCGGGCAATTCCAAATTAAATACAGTCACCAATGACGGACAAGTAAGGAAATACACAAGGTATGCCTATGCCATCTTCGATTTTTCCGGACAACAGTATCAGGTAACATTGCTACTCGACCATACGGAAAGCGATGGAAGCTTGTTTCTCCCCTTTGGAGATTTTACCAATGGAGAAAGTACTTACGGTGGCGGGCGGTATCTTGACTTACAACTCAACAAAAGAAATACCATCACCATCGATTTTAACCTGGCGTACAATCCCTATTGTGCTTATAGCGCTGACTATAGCTGCCCACTACCTCCATTGGAAAACCAGTTATCTGTGGCCATAAATGCCGGGGAAAAGAATTTCAATTAACTCTATAGAAAGTGGTATTTTAATAGAAATGCTTAATTTTACCCGCTTGAAATTTATCCCGATTATCATATATGAAAATTTCCTTTAACTGGTTAAAAGATTATATCGAAATCAATGAACCTATTCAGGAGACTGCCGATTTATTGACTATGTCCGGATTAGAGGTGGAAGGCATTACCAAATTTGAGGAAGTTAAGGGTGGGTTATCGGGATTGCTAATTGGTGTTGTAACCGAATGTCAAAAGCACCCGGAAGCGGACAGGTTGAAAATTACATCGGTGGATGTGGGTACCAATGACCCCTTATCAATTGTATGCGGTGCACCAAATGTAGCGGCGGGGCAAAAGGTGGTAGTTGCACCTATAGGAACCACCATTTATCCCGTAAAAGGGGATCCCTTCAAACTAAAACGAGCAAAAATACGGGGTGCGGTTTCAGAGGGCATGATCTGTGCCGAAGACGAAATTGGCTTGGGGACGGAACACCAGGGTATAATGATTTTGGATACTGATCTGAAACCTGGAAGTCCTGCAAATGAATACTTTAAGACTACCACCGACCAAATCATTGAGATCGGGCTCACCCCGAACAGATCAGATGCCATTTCGCATATAGGTGTGGCCCGGGACTTGAAAGCTATTTTGAACCGGCCTTTAAGGTGGCCACAATTAGACACTCCGGTTCCAGACAACCCCAAGCCTGATGTGAAAGTTCGTGTAGAAAATCAGCAGGCTTGCCCCCGATATTCCGGATTAAGCTTCCGGAATATTAAGGTTTCTCCCTCGCCCATATGGCTTCAAAATAAACTTAAATCCATCGGAATAACTCCCATTAACAACATTGTCGATATAACCAATTATGTTATGCACGAGATGGGACAGCCCATGCATGCATTCGATGCTAATGCCATTGCCGGCAATGAAATCGTGGTGAAGACATTATCTGAAGGCACATCCTTTGTTACCCTGGATGAAAAGAAACGAAAACTAAAAAGTTCTGATCTCATGATCTGTGATGGGGAAGAAAATGGTATGTGTATTGCCGGTGTTTTTGGAGGCATCAATTCAGGCGTAACCAACCAGACCACTCGAATATTCTTAGAAAGCGCTTGCTTTAGTGCCGACTATGTCCGTAAGACATCACAGTATCACGGCTTGAAAACTGATGCTTCTTTCCGTTTCGAAAGAGGTACTGATCCTAATTTGACCATAAAAGCCTTGAAAAGGGCGGCAGCCCTATTTAAGGAACTCGCTGGCGGGACCATTCAGGGGGACATCATAGACGTGTATCCTGAAGTTATCAAACCTTGCAAGGTGCAGGTAAGTTTTTTCAATATTGACCGGTTGATCGGACAGTCCATCGCCAAAAGTGATGTCATGCGGATCTTAGGGAACCTGGACTTTGAGATAGAAGAGGAGGACCAATCTGGATTTATAGCCATGGTTCCAACTTATAGAACGGATGTTACCCGCGAAGCTGACGTTATTGAAGAGATCTTAAGGATCTACGGATATAACAATATTGAACTTTCCGAGCACTATGGATCCGATTACCTGGCGGATTTTCCACTGGTGGATCAGGACCGATCCAGGTTTGGGTTATCAAAGATGTTGGCGGCTCAAGGGTTTTATGAGATTTATACCAACTCTCTTACCAAACCTGATTATACCGCAAACAATCCTGAGTTTGATGAGCGTCGAAATGTGGAAATTATAAATAAATTAAGTGAAGACCTGGGAGTACTGAGGCAAACGTTGCTTTTCACCGGATTGGAATGCCTGGCACATAATATTAATCATCGTCAAAATAATTTGAAATTATTTGAATTCGGTAAAACCTACAAAGTGGCTTCAGCTGAGTTGAATGGACTAAATAGGTATCAAGAAGACAAATTACTGGCTTTATTTATGACAGGAAACAATCAAGAAGACAGTTGGATGGACCAAACAAGGGAACTGGAATTCCATGATCTTTCATTAGTAATTCACAAAATTTTGGATAAATTCAATTTGAATGCTTATAATAGTAGGGTGATACAAAATAACATTTTCGAATATGGATTAAGTATCACAATTTCAGATAAATCTCTAGCCCGTTTTGGAAAGTTGACGTCAAAAGTATGCGCTCAAGCGGATATTAAGCCATCAGTATTTTACGCTGAAATCGACTGGGAGTTATTGTTAAAGCATCCCAAAGACAACATCGTATTTAGTGAAGTGTCAAGGTATCCGGAAGTGCGACGGGATTTATCCTTAGTACTGGACAAGCACGTTACTTTTAGTGAAATAGAGGAACTTGCACTTAACACAGAACGACAAATCTTACGACGAATAAATGTGTTTGATGTATATGAAGGAGAAAAGATCGGAAAAGATAAAAAAGCATACGCTTTGAGCTTTATATTACAAGACAGGAATAAAACCTTAACCGATAAAATTATTGACAATTGCATGTCCCGGTTGATGCAAACTTTTCAGCAAAATCTGGGCGCCTTTATAAGAACATAATATGGAAAAAGATCAACTTATCAATGAGCTTACTTTACTGGAAAGAAAGATCAAATTGTTCATGAATGAACATCAAACCGTACAGGAAAAATTACGAATTTTAAAGGTGGAAAACAGCAATTTAAAGACCACTTTAAAGAGAAAGGGACAGCAAATCGACGACTTTCAAAATCAAAATAAAATTAGTACTATTGTAGATAACATTGCTGCAGGAGGTGAAGATGCTGCTGAGCTCAAACAATACGTCAACGAATATATAAGGGAAATAGACAAGTGCATTGCTCAACTGAGTGCATAAGATTATAACTACATGGATGAACTTTCAGTCAAGATTAAAATAGCCGACCGGGAATACCCCATGAAGGTGAGTCTGGAGGATGAGGCCCAAGTCAGGCAGGCAGGCAAATTGATCAATGCAAAAATCAAAACATATCGTGATCAGTTTGGAATTGATGACAAACAAGATTTGTTGGCTATGGTTGCGTTTGATTGTCTGATGGAGCAAATGTCGTCTAGCGTCCCCGATAACACTATTGATGAAAGTGTAGTTAATAAAGTTAATTATCTCAACCATATCCTTTCGGAATAAACATAGACATCCGATCATACACTTCTATTAATTGACAGTTCGTCGCCCCTAAGCTCTGCAATGGAATGTAGTTTAACCTAATTCTAAAAAGAATATGGAATCCTCAATTGTATTGCTGCTGGTTGCTGCTGCAGGATTAATTATAGGTCTTGTCATTGCAAAGTTCTTATTTCGAAAGAGCATAAAACGTCAGGAAGTGGAATCTGGTCATAAAGCCCAGATGATTCTAAAGGAGGCCAAGATTAAGGCTGAAAACCTAAAAAGGGAAAAGATACTTCAGGCCAAAGAGCAGTATCTAAAGCTGAAAAGTGAATTCGACACAGAAGCTAATCGAAAGAAAAATCAGCTAATCAGCAATGAGAGGAAACTGAAGCAGTGGGAGCAGAATCAGTCAAAAGCCCAGGAACAAATTAAAGGAAAGGAGGCCGAACTAGAAGATCTCAGGGAGAACCTCCAGATCCAGGTTTCGTTGGTGGAGAAGAAAAAACTGGACCTGGACCAATTGCGTGCACAGCACGTAAGCCAACTGGAGAAAGTGGCCCATATAACTGCCGAAGAGGCATGCAGTCAACTAGTGGAAACACTGAAGGAAGAAGCTCAAACGGAAGCCTCATCATATATCAAAGACATACTGGATGAAGCCAAGCTGTCAGCTACCAAGCAGGCTAAAAAAGTGGTTATTGAAACGATTCAACGTACCGCTACCGAGCATGCTATCGAGAATTGTGTCTCCGTGTTTAACATCGAAAGCGATGATATTAAGGGTAAAATAATAGGCCGTGAGGGAAGAAATATCCGCACCTTGGAATCCGCCACGGGTGTTGAGATAATTGTTGATGACACTCCTGAAGCCATTATCATCTCTGGGTTCGACCCCGTTCGCAGAGAAGTAGCGAGACTATCGCTTCATAGACTGGTTACCGATGGACGCATACACCCAGCTAGAATCGAGGAAGTAGTCGCCAAGACCAGCGAACACATAGAAGAAGAGATCGTAGAGTTGGGAGAAAGGGCCGTCATTGATCTCGGAGTTCATGGTGTGCATCCTGAACTGATAAAATTGATAGGGAGAATGCGATTCCGGTCCAGCTATGGACAGAACCTGCTGCAACATTCCAAAGAAGTAGCGAGGCTGGCAGCAACTATGGCTTCTGAACTTGGATTGAATGCCAAGCTCGCTAAACGGGCAGGCCTTTTACATGATATTGGCAAGGTATGGCCGGAAGAGCCAGAACTTCCTCATGCTATTTTGGGTATGGATTTAGCAAAAAAGTACAAGGAGAATCCAGAAGTATGCAACGCTATCGGTGCTCATCACGATGAAATTGAGATGACTTCAATGATCTCACCCATTGTCCAAACCTGTGATGCCATCTCAGGTTCACGTCCGGGTGCCCGTCGGGAAATCATGGAATCCTATCTTAAACGTTTAAAAGAATTGGAAGGTTTGGCCCTGGAATTTGATGGTGTAAAAAAATGCTATGCCATGCAAGCTGGCAGGGAATTAAGGATAATGGTAGATGCAGAAAATGTTACTGATCAGCAGGCGGGAATGCTTAGTTACGAGATCAGCCAGAAGATTGAGAAAGACCTGCAATATCCCGGACAGATTAAGGTAACCGTAATTCGCGAAATGCGGGCAGTTAACTACGCAAAGTAAAATTACGAATTACCAGGGACGAATTACGAATTGAAAATTGTTACTTCTGCAAAGCTGCCGCCATAGTCTCCCCGATGTCAGCAGGGGACTCCACCACCAGAAGTCCACAATCTTTCATGATCTTCATTTTTGCTGCTGCCGTATCATCAGCTCCGCCAATAATAGCTCCAGCATGACCCATTCTCCGCCCTGGAGGAGCTGTTTGACCGGCGATGAACCCTACCACTGGCTTTGTTCCGTTCTCTTTGATCCAATAGGAAGCATCGGACTCCATACTCCCCCCAATTTCTCCTATCACTATAATACCCTCAGTTTCCGGATCCTCCATGAGCAACTTGACCGCGTCCTTGGTAGTGGTACCAATAATCGGGTCACCACCAATTCCAATACAGGTCGATTGACCAAGACCGGCTTTGGTGATTTGATCCACAGCTTCATATGTAAGAGTACCTGACCTTGAAACAATACCAACCGTTCCCTTTTTGTGAATGAAACCAGGCATTATTCCAACTTTGGCTTCATCCGGGGTAATAATTCCCGGGCAATTTGGCCCTACCAAAGTGACCTCCCGGTGTTTGATATAATCCTTTGCCTTTATCATATCTCGGGTTGGTATGCCTTCGGTAATGGCAACAATCACTTTGATTCCGGAATCGGCAGCTTCCATAATAGCATCGCTGGCAAAAGCGGGAGGAACAAAGATGATAGAAACGTCCGCACCTGTTTGTTCGACCGCTTCCGCAACAGTATTAAACACCGGCCTATCCAGATGTAACTGGCCACCTTTTCCCGGTGTAACTCCTCCAACCACATTGGTACCGTAATCTATCATTTGCCGGGCGTGAAAAGTTCCTTCAGAACCGGTGAATCCCTGGACTAGTATTTTTGAATTTTTGTTTACAAGAACGCTCACAGTGATTTTAAATTTTCACAAAAATAGTACAAAAGGGGGCATAACCAAAGATATTGGCAGTAAGGGTTTGGTATCCTTTAAAATATATTTCAGATAAAATTTTTAATGTTAAGTTCATATACATAATTATTATATGTATAATTGTCTTATGTATAAAGAATGGCTAAAAGGATCTCTCAGAACCATCATATTAAAATTACTGTCAGAACGTCCCAGAATGTATGGCTATGAAATCTCCCGTACAGTGGACAAACGTTCTGAAAACAACATTCGAATTACCGAAGGGGCCTTGTATCCGGCGCTGCATAAACTTGAATCTCAGGGATACCTGCTTTCTGAAAAAATACAGATGGGCAAAAGAGTACGTAAATATTACTGGCTAACTCCAAAAGGGCAAACTGAAGCCCAAGAAAATATCGAGGAGTATTTCAATCATGTCCGTACTATGCTATTGTTACTTTCTAATAAGACACCAGCTCGCTGAGGTTTTTTTATGAATAAATGGAACAACTAACTGCTTGTTTTGTGTTATAGAATTACGTTAAACAGTTTTGGTCATTAATTCCATGAAAACAGGACATATTTCAAAAGATAACTATATCAGAATTCGATCCGGAAATCGCTCCTTAATTTCCTTTCTTAAACCCGGTAAAACCGAAGAAGGCATTGTAACGGTAGGCAAAGTTCTGGAGCATTTAAAGTATTTAATGGATCAGGGTAATAACCGCATTACCAGATAACTTTATTTGTTAGAGTAGTGCTATGCGCATTAAGTACATATCAGCAGTTATGTAGAGATACTGATTGTCATTGCCAAAGGCACAATTAGAGGTAGCCTGACCAGTGTGGATGGTGCCCAGGTGATTTCCCTCAACACTAAATATCCAAACTCCTCCCGGTCCGGTTGCAAAAATAACACCGGATGGATGGACTTTTAAACCATCGGGAAGCCCTTTAGTTTTTCCTACCCATTCAGTAGCATCATATAACACCCGGCCTTCATCCAACTGACCATCCTTCTGGATATTATATTCCATCCAGATGGCCTGCTCCGGGTCAGAATTTGCTACATAAAGCTTACGCTCATCTATGGATAGCGCAATGCCGTTTGGCCGGGTCATCTGGTCGGTTAGCAGGTGTAGTTGGCCTTGAGCATCAAATTTATAAACTCCCTGGAAATCCAGCTCCTTCAACGGATCATCCATATTCTTCTCCAGCCCATAAGGAGGGTCAGTGAAATACAAATCCCCACTACTGCTGTAGGCCGCGTCATTGGGACTGTTTAGTTTTTTACCCTGAAAATTATCAACAATGGTAGTATAATCAGGTTCAGGATATCCTAATGGAGCATTCATTACCGCCAATCTTCTGTCGCCGTGCTGGCACAAGACCAGTTTACCCTCAGGGTTCAGTAACAAGCCATTTGAACCAACTTCGCCCCCTCTTTCGGTTTCACTGGTATACCCAGAAGGATTTACATAGACTTTTTTACCGTGCTTTTCGCTCCATGAGTAAATGGTGTTAGGTGGGATATCTGAAAATATCAGCATCTTCTCTTCTTCCAACCACAATGGTCCCTCTGTCCAGTCAAACCCTTCAGCTAGTATTTCCAGTGCTGCATCCAGGCTAATGATCTGATCGAGGGCCGGATCAACCCGCTCTACCGCAGTTTCATCGGTCTCTGGGATATCCTCAGCGGTTGATTCCTCCGAATTCTCTTGTTGCTGACAACCAGTAAAAAGCAAAACACCGGCACAGAAATAGCTTAAATGTTTCATGACAAATTTTTAGTACAATATAGAATAGTTTCACATATGAATAAAGATAAAGTAAAAGGCAAGGTATGGGGAGTTTATAATATCAAACTAAATATCGAATGTAGTCGTTCCATATGAGAGTTAACTATCATTTTTAAGACAATGACATTATTTTTTCGCGTTCTAATATTTTCTAGTGTGTTGGTTACAGGTTGTGATCACAATTCCGATACACTAGTAGTTCCCGGACCTGCTGGAGACAGCTTGCGTATAGTTGAGGCATTTCCATCGCTGGATTTTAATCGTCCAGTGGATTTGCAAAATCACGGTGATGATAACTTGTTTATTGTTGAACAACGGGGAGTAATACAAGTTTTTCGCAATGATCCAACCACTGATAATACCAATATTTTCCTTGACATTCAGTCTGTTGTCGATGACAGGGATAACGAAGAAGGGCTTTTAGGTTTGGCCTTTCATCCTAACTTCTCCCAGGATGGATATTTTTATGTCAATTACACCACTATCCAAGGCACTACCCGTATTTCAAGATTTGAGCTTGACGCACAAAACCCTACGGTAGCAGACTCTGGATCGGAATTGGTACTGCTGGAGTTTGCACAACCTTTCGGTAATCATAATGGTGGGCAACTGGTATTTGGTCCCGATGGGTACTTGTATATCGCCGTTGGAGATGGTGGCAATTTAGGGGATCCCTTAGGTCATGCTCAAAATAGAACTAATTTGTTGGGTACTATTTTGAGAATTGATGTCAATCGAGCTTCTGGAAACCTGAATTATGGGATTCCAGCTGATAATCCATTCGTTGGTAATCAATCTGGTTACAAAGAAGAAATATTTGCCTACGGCTTAAGAAATCCTTGGCGAATGAGTTTTGATACAGCCAGTGACCTGTTATGGGTGGGAGACGTCGGTGAAAACGATTATGAAGAAATCGATATTATTGAAAAAGGCGGGAATTATGGCTGGAAAATCATGGAGGCCTTTGCTTGTTTTGTTGACTCAAATTGTGACCAGTCTGGACTCATCAGCCCTTATTACGTATATCCACATCTTAGCATCCCAGCCTCAATCACAGGCGGTACAGTTTATAGAGGTTCTTTACCAACTCTTGCCGGTTGGTACCTGTATAGTGATTATGTTACCGGAAATATATTCGCATTAGAAACTGGCTCTTCAAGCCCGAAAAACCGATTACTATTCCGCACCAATCATAGGATTACCACTTTCGGCACGGATCACTTGCAGGAGCTCTATTTTTGCAGTCTTAGTGGAAAGGTATATAAGATTAGCGGGAAATAATGGTTAACCAGGAGCTGAAGACCCCGGGACCAAAGCCCGGGGATACTTTCAGAACTAGTGCCCGTAATTTTCAGCGATCCGCGCCAGCTTTTCTTCAATATAATCCTGAGACAGCCACTTGCCCCTAATCATTACCCCGGACCTTTTCCCCAAATTGGAAATATCAGTAAATGGATTCCCATCTACCAAAACCATATCTGCCTGATAGCCTTTCTTGATCAATCCCCGGTCATTTTCGTGCCCGAAATATCGTGCGGGATTTACTGTGCCAGTTACCAGAGCCTCATAGGGAGTTAACCCGGCAGCTACATACATTTCGATTTCATGTTGAATTGAAAATCCTGGTACGTTAAATACTTGAGGAGCATCTGACCCCAGTAAAATACCTACACCACTGTCATACATTGCTTTGATAATCCTTCTCCGGAGCTCAATGAACCGCCGTGCCCTCCCGAAATCATAGCTGGCATCCGCTTGCATCTGATTCTTTCGTTCTTCCCACTCTCCCAGGGTTTTCTCTGACATGTAAGCCATTTCAGGATCAACCAGCAAATCTGCTGCTGACAAGGGTCCAGCCCACCTTTCCGCCAGACACTGGGTGGGAACTATCCATATCTGGTGGTCTATGGTTGTCTGAATGAGGGCAGGCAACAGCTCTTCATCCACCAAGTCTGTAAAATTGATTCCAAAGAAACCGTTCTCTTCAGGGTTAACTCCTTTTCCAGGGGGGACCAACCCCTCTACATAACCGTCTATGTGATCAATACTGGCATAGTCAGAGGCCAAGGCATGGTGAATTCCAACATCTCTTGAGACATGGCCTGCATAGGGGATACCAACCTCTTTGGCAGTGCTTACTATAGCATCAAACACCGCTCTTTTTATTCCAGGATGTAACTTTAAGAAGTCATAGCCGGCTTCCTTCTGTTCTCTTACCATTTGCACTGCCGTTTCAACATCTGGGGCGGTGTTGCCATTAATAGACGGGCCCGAAGTATAGATGTGGGGGCCCAATATTGAACCCTCGGCTACCTGATTTTGCAGCTCCAAATGTCTGGGATGTCCCAGCATCCCACGAATGGTAGTTACTCCGGCAGCAAGATATAAAAACAGTGTTTCCTCAATGAGCTCATTTCCTTGTTGTGGCGTTGGAATGTGAGCATGCATTTCTGCCAAGCCTGGCAGCAAATATTTACCGCTACCGTTTATAACCTGAGCACTGCCTGGATACTTGGCTCCCGGGGCGATATTAAAAATCTTGTCTTGTTCAATGACCACTGTTTGGTTCATCAATGGCGACTCGCTCTCCATTGATATTACGTTTACGTTGGTAAATACAACTACCTTACCGGTGAGCAATCGATCATTTTCCTGAGCTAAAGACCTTGATTGACAACCTGCAATAAATATTGCGAGAATAACTAAGAAATAGGATTTCATAACCGTTTGTTAATAAGAAGATTAAATAAGTTAGTAAAACTCAATTCAATGTGAAATATCGCAGCTAAATAATTTGGCGTTTGTAAATGATAATGCGTAATATGAATCAAAATACTCAAGCTTATGAAAAAAATTAGTGCGATCTTTTGGACCCTGCTCTTCGTAGTATTTGCCATTTTTCAAATTAATGACCCGGATGCCATGGTCTGGATGTTAATCTATGGAGCTGCTGCTTTATTATCACTTTTGGTATTTCTTGGAAAAGATAGCCGACCAGTGCTATGGATAGCATTAATAGCTTTTTTAGCCGGGGCTGTGAAGCTTTGGCCTGATACTTTTGAAGGTATACTACTGAAGGAAGATGGCAGCTTTACCCCGGCGATTGAAGAAGCTCGTGAATCTCTTGGATTACTTATTGGCGGTGTATCCATGGGCTGGCATTTATTTGTTATACGGGCCAAGAAAGCGGTTAATTCGTGAGTTGATCCCAAATCACCTGGTACACTCCCGTAGCGCTCAGGGTGGCACCAGGAGTCAAACCATTGGCAAATAATACCGGCCAGTCAACCTGGTCCTTGGGCACAATTCCATGTGAGCCCCTGATCAACAAAGGGTCCAGCGGTATAATGTCCATCAGCACCCTAAACCCCAGCTTTTTCTTAAGTAATTTCCATCCTACCAGAGGCATTAGCCATTTGATGTTTGGGTCGGCAAACATTTCTACCGGATCGTAACCTGGTTTCTGGTGTATGGCCACGGTGCGGGCGAAATCCGGGGCCCTGGCGTCGTCGAACCAGTAATAGTAAGTGAACCAACTATCTGGCCTGGCCAATACCATTAGATCACCGCTTCGGTGATGATCCATTTGATTAATGCTCTTTTCCTCTGCTCCCCACACTTCGGCAACTCCGTCTACCTCTTCCAAAGTAGATCTGACCTTGGGAATATCCTGAGAATTGTTAACATAGACATGGGCTACCTGATGATCCGCCACTGCAAAGGCCTTGCTGGCACCGGCATCCAGTAATTCCAACCCGCGTTCCTCCCGTACTTGCAGCCAGCCCTTTTTCCGTAGTATCCTATTTAAAGATATGGGATTTGACACCTCTGTAATTCCGTATTCTGAAAGTAAAATTACTTGTACCCCACGATCTTCATAAAAGGTAACCAATACTTCAATTAGTTGATCAACTTCCTCCAGGTCACCGCTGATCTTTTCCGAGCTATGTCCAAACTTTTGCAGGCAATAGTCCAGGTGGGGAAGATATACCAAAGAAAGTGTGGGTTGATACTGCTTTTCGATACTTATAGCCGCATTGGCAATCCATTTACTAGACCGAATGGTTGTTTTTGGCCCCCAAAACTCAAACAGAGGAAATTGGCCAAGACGTTGCTGCAGATGGTCCCTGAGTTGCGGGGGATGGCTGTAAACGTCCGGGATCTTCCGGCCATCTGCCAGGTAGTTAGGACGCGGAGTAACTGAATAGTCAACACTGGAATACATATTGTACCACCAAAATAGATTGGCACAGGTGAAATTTGGATCAAATTTTCGGGCAGCTTCCCAAATCTTTGGCGCCTCTACCAATTTATTCGATTGCCGCCAAAATTTTATCTCGCACTCATCCTTAAAATACCATCCGTTGCCAACAATACCATGGGCGCTTGGTGGTTGACCAGTGAGGTATGTAGTCTGTACTGAACAGGTGACCGCCGGTACCTGGGGCTTGATGTGGTTTTTAGGGATCCGCCCGGCCCAGCTTTGCAGAAAAGGTGTGTGCGTGTCGATTACCCGCTCACTAAGGCCAACAACATTGATGACTACAGAACGTCGCATAATCCTATCTCAATTGCTCAATTACCCAGTGCATTTCCCTGGCAATGGAAGTAGTGATATCCGTTTGTAATTCATCAGGAAGCACCTCCCAGGTGTAGGTTTCTACTTCCAGATGATTGGTCATTGGTGAATTGATCCATAACTGCAGCACTTCTCGAATATCACCTTGAGTTGATTGTAAAAGTCCATAGGACTCTATGAAAACGGGAACATGGAAATGTGTTCGCCATTCAATTACATCAGGCTGGCTAAGATAATTCAGCGCATCCGGGAGATCCTGATACTGATGCAATTTATTTTCAGAGTCCCGGGCCACCACCTGGTGCAAATAAGTCGGTTCATCCAGTGACATAAACACCTTGGCATACTCTTCCCGGGAGTACTGATTGCCGGTAAAATTACCTTTAAGCGCAGAGCTGATCTGGATTTTTCCTATGCCAATTCCAGCCTCTAAAAACCGGCCCATTGCTTCAGCCGGTGACTCATAGGTTACAGCAAAATGACAAACATCGTAGCAGACCATTACGTGTCTTTTTATGATTTTCTCAACTTCATCCTCCGTGACGTTGAGTTGACCACTAAGTACTTTTCTACCTAATGGCATTAACCATTCTTCAAAATATCGGACTGTTTCCAAGGAGTTTTCTATAAGTCCATCAGGCTCTGGTTCTATATCTAGATGAAGGGTAATACCCTGTTGCTGATGATAGCGATGCAACTGCACAACTATTTTTAATAAATTTTCGGTGGCAGCCCTGAAAACAGTGTGATGCTGCTCCCTTGTCCACCAGGGTTTATAGGATAACGGTGAGGTACTAATACCCCCATCCATACCTTCCGGAACCATTTTCGCCAAAAGATCGAACAATCTCTTAGTATATATCACTCGTTCATCGGTGGTCCAGTCGGGTTGGTGTACTTGATCCTTGACAGTTTGTCTATGGAATCCTCCATAGGGAAATCCATTCATGGTAAACACGTAGAACCCTTGCAGCTGCATCCATTCCAAAAAAGGTTCAATTCCCAGCTTTTCAAGTTCAATGCTTGCCTGGTTTGATAAACGCAAACCAATTCCCATAGGACCATCGGGTGCAACCTTCTGCTTTATCGCTGGTAAATGAGTTTGAAGTGATGTTAACACCTCAGACCAGGTTTCTCCCGGATGTATGTTAGAGCAGTAGGTTAAATGACCATGGGATGGCAATTTCATAAGCCAAGGGCGCTATTGCTGTGGAAATTATCTAATAATTTAACGCTTTTCAATACCAATTCCGTATCTATTTGATAGACCTCTACCCCGGCACCTATGTTTTCCAATAGCATTATTGTCAATTGACCACCCAGGTGTTCCTGGAACTCACGAAGTCCCTTTAAAAGCTCAGGGTTGTCCAAGCCAGGATGATATAGGTCAAATCCCAGGGATTTCATCAGTCCCAGAATGCGCATGAGTTCAGATTTGTGTAGTCTTTTCTCCAGATATGAATATACAGAATCCAGGGCCATGCCAATTGCCACAGCCTCCCCGTGCCTGATCTCATAACCCGTTATCTGTTCCAGCTTGTGGGCGGACCAGTGACCAAAATCGAGCGGGCGTGACGAGCCCATTTCAAAAGCATCGCCTGAGGCAATGTGTTGTAAATGGAGTTCGGCGCATCTATAGATCAGATGTTGCATTACCTCCATATCCCGGTGTTTCAGTTTCTCAGCATTATCTTCAATAAAATTAAAAAAAACAGCGTCTTTTATCAGTCCCACTTTGATGCCCTCGGCAATGCCTGACCTCCAGTCCCTGGGATCCAGCGTATGGAGGAATTCCTGGTCGATTATTACCGCTGCCGGAGGTGCAAAACTCCCGATAAAGTTCTTTTTACCAAATGCATTCACGCCATTCTTAACCCCAACTCCTGAGTCGTTTTGTGACAGTACTGTAGTAGGAATCCTGATTAATCGGATACCCCGATGACTGATGGCGGCGGCAAAACCGACAGCGTCAAGCACTGATCCACCTCCAATAGCGGCTACATAGGAGTGACGATCAATTCCCAGTTCGCTTATTTTCTGTATCAGCATCTCCACCTGCCCGTAGTCATTTTTACATTGCTCTCCACCGGGTATGGCAATGGGAGCTTCCATACAAATAATCTGCCGGGAATGTCTGTTGGTATATTGCTGAATTTTTGGCAGCAATTGTGGATGATGATCAATTACTCCCTGATCAACTACAAAAAGTACTTTTTGTGGTTGATTTTTAGCATTCAATACCTTGAGTAAGGTGTTATTACCTCCATTAAAAAGATCCCTGGTAAACAGAACATCATACTGATAGGAGACAGTAAAAGATTGTTGAAGGGATTTCATGAATACACTAAGTGACCGCAAACAATTTTGCTAATAATGTGGAAAAAGGTAGCAATATTAGTAACAATAACCCGAAAAACCAGCCCGCAAAACCGGAAGCAACGGCTGCATTCAAAATTATCAACCCCAAAACTCCATGTTTTACAGCTACTCCGATCATAGAAGGATCATTGGTTCGCCTTGCCCTGAACAAAGGTGGTAAAACAATCAATAAAAGGAATGCCAGATAAATTAAACTATTCAGGACCTCAAACTCATTCAAAACACCCAACGAAAGTACCATGGCCACAGTAAGCAAATACATTACCAGAGCCATGCTAAAAGATGCCTTACGCCCACCGTGTACTTCGCCCCGACTAACCAGCGTGATTGCTGAAATATAGACAATGGGGATGATTACCAGGAAGCCTATGGTAACCACCTGCTGAGGAAAAATACTAATGCCAAGTAACAAATTACCGCCACGGCATAATCCCATATTCAGGGGTCCTAAAAAATTGTTTTTCTTAGTAATGACATCGTACAAGAGTACCAATACACCTACTCCCAAAGCAATCCAACCACTGATTGGATCTGACAGAAATGCTAGTACCACTCCAAGTAACAGCAGTATACCCCCCATCAGGGCAGCTCTAAAACGAGATACCTGACCTGTTGGAATGGGTCGTTCCGGTCGTTCCAACTGATCCAGATCCGCATCAAAAAAGTCATTAAGAACCACCCCTCCAGCATATAAACACATACTGGCAATCCCTATCAACCCTAAATTAACCCATGGTAAATCATGCCGGATAAATCCAAAAACTTCATTTCCAACAGTATGCTGTAAAGCGGCGGCAGCCGCAAATCCTGCCAGTATATCCGCCAGAGCAGTCAGCAGATTGGGTGGGCGCATTAACGATAGATATGCCCTGAAATTGCTCATATTGGACAAGGCTATCTTATGATATTAGATGTAGTGCCTGGTCTTTGTCCCCTCAGTACAGAATTCCCTTCAAAAAGCTGACTCTGATCCACGGACTCATCATCGGACCAGTCACTTTCATTCATTTGCCCGCTTTGCCCATAGGCGGCAAGTGCATTCTGGTAGCATGTGAGCTTGATATCGTCTTCGCTTATTCCGCTTTTTGCCATAAGTCCTGCAGTCTTTGGCACCGCTAGTGGATCGCTGATCCCCCAGTCTGCCGAACTGTCAACAATGATCCTTTCACTGCCAAACTGCTGAACAACCGCCACCATTCGCTTATTCCCCATTTTGGTAAACGGATAAATAGTAAATGCACACCAAAACCCCCGGTCAAGTACTTCCCTGACGGTCTCCTCATTGTTATGGTCTATGATTACCAGCCCGGGGTCAATGTCATGTTCAAGTATTACGTCCATACTTCTGGTTGTTCCACGTTTCTTGTCTCTGTGTGGCGTGTGGATCTGTACTGGAAGTTTTAGCTCTTTTGACAGTTCAAGTTGTTGTCTGAAATACTTTTCTTCAATGTCGGTTTGATCATCGAACCCGATTTCGCCAATTCCAACCACGCCCTCCTTACAAGCAAACAAGGGCAGAATATCCATTACTTCCTCCGCCAGCGCTTCATTGTTGGCCTCTTTGGAATTGAGTCCTATGGTGCAGTAGTGCTTAATTCCAAACTGGCTGGCCCTAAACCTTTCCCAGCCTACCAGGCTACTATAGTAATCCTTGAAAGAACCTGCAGTGGTACGCGGCTGTCCAAGCCAGAACGCAGGCTCGATTATAGCGACAATGCCTGCATCCCGCATAGCCTGGTAATCGTCCGTGGTGCGGGAAGTCATATGAATGTGTGGATCTATAAACATATTTATTATCTTAAATTCGATAAGTTTGGGTGTGCCAGCCAACGTATTCCAATGTCATCCCAGGTGGTATTATTTTCACTAACTTCAGCAGCAACCAAAGAATGTCTTTCCAGGAAGGACTTGGCCTCCTTTGTGTTCAAAGTGCCGGCAGTCAGTATAGCGGCAGCCTGCTGATCTGGATGGTCAATACTAGCAAGCCTTTCAAGGTCCTGGTAGATAGTGTCCGGGCCATATTTGCCAATCGGTCTCCACATTTCTGGAGAAGTAGGACGCCCCGCCACCCATCTTTCATGGGCAAAATTCGATATCATTTTACTCAACTGCAAATTGGCGCGCTGCTCAAGGCCATAAATTTTGTACAGGGGCCGTTCCATAAAAAGAGCTTTCAACACCATTTGATTCCATGCCGCCTCATCCAAATACTCACAAGGGAATGGACTATTAAGTACCACCGCGTCGAATACTACGGACATATTGGTCCTGATCCCCTCTGAGGCCCTGGTTTTTAGCAAATCCGGGTAAGGTAAGAGTGGCAGGGCACTATATAGTGCGACCAGTTCGGTAACTTCAGCAATACTAAATATTTGATCCAACAACTGTAGGAAGGGTGTCTCATCTTCGAACTGGAAACTACAAAGGGTAAGTACCCGGGCGGTCTGTGGGATGGTCCAACCCTCCAGGCTTAACCCCTGCCTCAATTCTTTCAGTCGAGTTACCTCCTCAGTTGTTATATCCAGTTTGCTTTTACCAAGGAATCTAGGCACAGCACTGAACATCAAAAAAAGATCTCTGGGTTGAGGTTGACGGTCCAGCCCTTTCAATTTCTCCAGAAGCCATTTTTTAGCGGGCTCATCAATCTGCCGTATCAATAGCTCCTTAAGGAAATCGGTTAATGCATCCGTATCAACCTGATGTTCTGATTTCATTAATGAAATGCCTGAGTATGAGATTTTAAAGATAAGTCAATTTCATAGAAACCTAATGGTTCAATTCAACCAAAAAAACAAAAAAATTGCAGGCCGAAAATTCGTTTGAATTTTCAACCTGCATATATCAAAAAATACTCAGCTAGATACTTATCTTTAATTGGCAGTCATCAAACTTGGAGATTCTATGTTTTCACGCTCCAACTTAATCTCTTTGGTTTTGACACCCATGGAGCAATCACCATTAAATGAGGCCCCATCCCGGACTTCCAGTTTATTGGTAATGATGTCTCCCTGAACTTTGCAGCCTTCACCCAGTATCAGTAGATCAGTTACTTCAATTTTTCCCTTAACGGTTCCCAGGATCTCCGCATTGCGTGCAAAGATATCACCTTCTATCACCGCAGATGCACCCAAAACAATCTTGGATTTGGTTTTAATTATACCTTTTAATTTACCTTCGATTCGTACGTTATCTGAAGATTCAACATTTCCTTCAATTGAGGTGCCTGTGCCAATAATTGTGTTGGACTCTGCCGTATCTTGTGCTTCTGCTTTACTAAACATATTTACCGAGTTTTAACTTTTTTAAAATTAATGATGCCCGAAGGTATGCACAATACATGAGTTCAACTATAGCAAAGCCACTGATATATTACCTGGTTGATATTATTCCTGATTATGTTGTAAAAGCCGTTATTGGAAATCATTTATCCAATATTAAAGGAATTATTACATGTGGAATATAGCAACTGATATTCTCTGGTTCGTTCTACAGGGTTTTAATACTTTGGAGCTTGGACATAACTTTTGAGGAGGATGAATCAAGTAGATCATAAAAAGAATTATTTAAGACAACTTTTCCGCATCGCACTGGCCGATGCTCACTTAGACCAACGTGAAGAAGAGTATTTGTTATATACTGCACAAAAAATGGGGCTCAGCAACCTGGAGTTCGAAAGCATAAAGGAATCTCCAGATCAAGCCCCTGTAGTAATACCCGACAATTACTACCAACGGTTTAGAATGATTTTTGACTTTGTCTGGGTGATGATGATTGACGGAGAAATCGACCCAAGAGAAGAAGTGGTTTGTAAGCAATTAGTCAATCAACTGGATTTTGCATCTGGAGTGGTAGATGACCTGGTCGACCATATTAACTATCATTTAAGTTGCGGGATCAACCCAGAACACACCTTTAAAAAGTTCGAAGAAATGTTGCTTGAAAAGTAAATAATTTGATCCGGTTCCATCCGATGATGTGTCCAGGACTCAGATGTAGGGGTTGAATTTTTGGATCTTTTTCTTTATTTCTTCTTTATTCTTTCTCAAATCCTTGTTTTCAAGTATCTCGCTCCAGAGCTCATCAATGACTTCCTTATAATAACCCAATCGGACTGCCATATTCTGACAAAAATGTATCTCCCGTTGATCAATTTCATCATCAATATTCATAAGATCAACAATACTGTAGAGGTACTCGAACTTAACATCGTTGCTTAGTGCTCCTAACGATTCGATCGGCTTCGGGTATTGGATCATTTCCTCTAATTGAAAAAGGCTGACATTATGCTTGCTGGCGATAGCTTCCAGCGTTTTTTTCTCTTCCTTGGAAATTTCCCCATCTACCATTGCCAGATGGATCAAGACATTGAGCTGCATTTTTAAAACCACATCCATAACATTCAATAAATTATAATCAAACAGCTGGTGAGATTGTTAATACTAATCGAAGGAAACTCAGGCTAAAAATAAGAAAATATTATTAGTTTGTATTACAAACCTATACGGTTAGGGGAAAGAGTCATTATAATTCATAATTTCAAATTTCTTGAATCAATAACCAGAGTTGTTTATAATGGAATTCCTGATTGAAAACTGGATTTATGGGCTTATTCCTTTGATAAGTGGGTTGGTTGGTTGGACAACCAACATTTTGGCACTTAGAATGACTTTTTATCCTCTTGAATTTCGAGGAATACCCCCATACCTTGGATGGCAAGGCATTATCCCCTCAAAAGCCGGAGTAATGGCTGGAAAAGCTGTGGACATGATCACCAAAAATCTGGTGCAGATCGAAGATCAATTCGCATATATTGATTCTCACCGGGTTGTGGAGGAAATGGCACCAGAACTTGAACGGGTGTCTAAAAAGATCATTGAAGAAGTAATGCACACCCAAGCTGAGACTCTTTGGTCGAAGCTTCCCGATGCTGTAAAACAACAACTTTTTGATGGCGTTAAAGAGCAATTGCCTTTGACCGTTGAAGAATTGATGAAGGAAATCAATCTCAATATTTCAGAATTCTTCGATCTGCGTGGCATGGTGGTTTCCACCCTGGTAGCGGACAAAGAATTGTTAAATAATATATTCTTAAAATGTGGAGCGAAAGAGTTTAAATTCATTGAAAGGTCAGGGGCTTATTTCGGGTTACTATTCGGACTGATTCAGATGTTGGTTTGGTATTACTTTCAACCGTGGTGGTTTTTACCCTTGGCGGGTGTTGCGGTAGGATTTATCACCAATTGGTTGGCCCTGAAATTAATTTTCAAGCCCCAGAACCCCTGGAGATTCGGAAATTTTCACATACAAGGTCTTTTCATTAAAAGACAAAAAGAGGTTTCTGCAGAATATGCTTCCATTATTGCAAAGCAAGTATTGACCTCACCCAGGATATTTGATAACATTTTCTTTGGCTCAAAGTCTCTTGCCGTTTCAAAATTAACCAGAAAATACATTGCAAAAGCCGTTGACATGGCTGCAGGAAGCTCGAAAGAGTTGATTCAACTGATTACAGGGAACAAGAAATATAAAATCATCAAGAATATAGCATACTCGAGTTTTATGGAAGATCTAAGGATAATTATCAGCCGGGCATTCAATTATGCAGAAGAGGCCCTGGATCTGGAAAATACCTTACGTGAAAAAATGCAAGCTCTCCCGCCCTGGGAATTTGTGAGTTTTTTACACCCCATCTTTGAAGAAGACGAATGGAAGCTCATTACCGTAGGAGCTATCCTGGGAGGACTGGCAGGGCTTGCCCAACTTTATTTGCTGTTTTAAAACGGAGTATGCGCATTATAAATCTATTCCAGGCCTTAATTGGCTAT
>CAZOJZ010000241.1:0-1812 GCA_964580205.1 uncultured Roseivirgaceae bacterium | reverse complement strand
CCCTCGGATCTCCAGGGGCTTTTTTAATACTCGAATTTTAAAAAATATTTAAAAAAAGAAAATGACTTTATCCACCACTAATACCATTAGTAAAACCGCTCGCAAAGATATTCTGGAGCTGGACCGGAAGATAAATGATTTTAAGGAAGGCAAGATCCCCGAAGAACGTTTCAAAGCATTCCGGCTGACACGGGGAGTATACGGTCAGAGACAGCTGGGCGTACAAATGGTTCGAATAAAACTGCCATTCGGTAGAATGACAGCAGAACAATTGATTCGCATCGCCGATATATCTGAAAAATATACCAACGGAAATCTGCACACCACTACCCGTCAAAATATTCAGCTACACTACGTGAAAGTGGACGATAGCCCTCAACTCTGGCAGGAATTGGAAGAAGTGGGCATTACTCTGCGCGAAGCATGTGGTAATACTGTGCGCAACATAACAGGCTCAGCCTATGCAGGTATTGACCCAAACGAACCCTTTGATATTTCACCTTATGCTCAGGTGATGTTCGAATACTTCTTGCGAAATCCTATTTGTCAGGATATGGGAAGAAAAATAAAAACTGCTTTTTCATCCAGTGAGAAAGACTCTGCTTATACTTATTTCCATGATTTTGGTTTTATACCTCGCTTGAAAGATGGCCAACGTGGTTTCAAAGTAGTAATAGGCGGCGGGTTGGGAGCACAGGCATTTATAGCTCCTACGGTCTATGAGTTTTTACCTGCCGACTGTATTATTCCATTTAAAGAGGCAGCGCTCAGAGTGTTCGATCGCTATGGAGAGAGAGAAAAACGTTTTAAGGCACGACTTAAGTACCTAGTGGACGAGAAGAGAGGCATCGGATTGTCCAGGTTTCTGGAATTAACCGAACAGGAGATGGCCGGTCTCCCGTCTCAAACTTACCAAATGGATATGGATGTAATTCAGGATCCTACTCCCACCGATTATGTTGCCACAGAGGAAGCGGTAATTGAACATCAGGAACAGTATCAACTGTGGTTGAAGACTAATGTTTTTAAACAAAAACAGCCTGATTTCTATGCTGTAAATATTAAGCTGGAGCTCGGTAACATTAAGGCTGCAGCTGCCCGGTCTTTAGCGAAGGTGGTACAAAAGTTTGCCGATGATGATATTAGGATAACAGTTAATCAGGGATTGGTAATTAGATATGTCCGTCCCCGGAATTTGACCCATTTGTACAACGCCCTGGAGGAAATTGGATTAGCAGATACCGGCTTTAATACCATTGCTGACATCACTGCCTGCCCGGGAACCGACACTTGTAACCTGGGAGTCACCAATAGTACCGGAGTGGCCCAGCAGCTGGAAGCATTAGTAAGAAAGGAATACCCTCACCTTCTAACAGAGTCGGAGATTAACATCAAGATCAGCGGATGTATGAATTCCTGTGGTCAACATATGGCTGCCAATATCGGGTTTCATGGAAGTTCCATCAAAAACGGTGCATTGGTAGTGCCCGCACTGCAGGTAGTACTTGGTGGAGGAGTTGATGCTGCAGGTAAGGGGTTTATTGCAGAAAAGATTATCAAATTGCCCACAAAGCGTATTCCTCAAGCCTTAAGACTGTTACTTGATGATTATCAGGATGGGGCTCAAGGGGGCGCCTACTTTAATGACTACGTGGCTGGCCGGGGAAAGCATTACTTTTACGATCTTCTTAAACCATTGGCCAATCTGACGTCTATCAAAGACTTTGAATATATTGATTGGGGCCATTCAGAACAATTTATTCCTGAAATCGGGGTAGGGGAGTGTGCCGGTGTAAGCTACGATATGGTAGA
>CAZOJZ010000240.1:0-1844 GCA_964580205.1 uncultured Roseivirgaceae bacterium | reverse complement strand
GGGTATTCCGGTTACACCCCTTGTAACCTGATAGAGGAGATTTGTTATGGAAAATACAGCTCATCATAATTGGTTTACCGAACATCGTGGTTGGGAAGACTTCTGTTCCGCCCTGTTCGGTGGTCTGATCATATTGTCCCCAGTTATAGACGGCACCAATACATTGATCACCGCCAATGCTGGAATATTCGGTGTTTTAATTGTCGGGCTGGCATTGGTCGAATATATGTCCGTGCAACGCTGGGAGGAAATACTTGAACTAGCTTGCGGTGGCTGGATCATGGCTTCACCGTTTGTAATGCTATACGGCGGCAACCTGCGTCTGATTCATTTGATACTGGGCGGAGGGGTGGTCATTCTTGCCCTGTATGAACTTTGGCAAGATCGCAAACGCCAAATGTAAAATTGATCTCACGCAAACGGCACTTGCTAAGGAAAGCTGAGTGTATCAACAACTCTAAGTTCCAATGAGTGTTGTTTTCAATCCCCTGAGTTTCGTAACTGCTTCTCGGGGGATTTTTATTTGGTCGCTTGTTAAACTTAAGAAATGCCACGTGTCCATAAACCCATTCAGGCCCAGCTTATCGAATATGTCTGTGACTGTGGAAAGGGCGTTTATCGGCTTAAGTACAAAACGCCTTACACTACAGACTGCCGATACACCTGGTTGCATCAATGTAGCCACTGTGGGCGAGAACTCGAATTCACAACTGCTTACCCGTTGATAGAAGTGGGTAAGGTCAAACGTACGTTCATGCTTGAGGAAGCCAGGCCTGCACCCATGGTTGAAAGGTATGGACAAACCTTCAAATGGTATTCTTCGCAAGAGACTTGCAAATCCTGTCTATTAAGAATATAGGATCGCGGACTTAATCACGGAGTATTAAATGACCACATACCACTACCACCTGGAACTCGATGATGAGGAATTTATATTGCTTAAAAGGCTTCTTAGAGAATATATAGAAACAACCACTGACGATGGCGAAATTCAATTAGCCAAATCTATAATAGGTAAAGGCTGCGAAAACATGGAACAAATGAGCGGGCTTTTTTAGTCGCATAAAACTAAGGATTAACTATTTTTCTTTGGGTTGGTCGTCTGGCTTCTTATGCTTGGTATCGCCGGACTTGATGGGGTTCTTGGAAAGCTCTATCAACTGAGAAAACACCGACTTTAACTTGAACGCTTCCGATTATCCTAACCATGGCTATAAGTGTCAATCGTGATCCTTAGCATTTTTCTCGAGTTGATCGCCAAGATTTTGCAAATCCTTCCCTAACCCTTCCATAGTTTCACAGCCTGAAACAGTCAGAGCCATCAGCATTGCAATCAGCACCAATAATTTTAATTTCATTTTTAAAATTCCTCTTGTTGTTAAAAAGGATGGGTAGGAAAATCCGGATTTCCGCAACCGATAAATATATAGGCTAGTTTCTGAATAATTTCCTTGAGAAACTGCTTTAATGAACAACTGACATATTGCCTAGACGGGTATTATTTGCCATACTGCACTTGTGAAATCGAGTCATTGTGGGCAACTGGCCCTCTTTCTAGATGTCTATGAAAGGGAAATTATGATGCACCTTAAAAGTGTCGGTTTCCAAAACCTCTGAGCCTGCCATTTCACCAACGAATATAAGAAAGTGTGTGTAAGTAATCAAAGGGGGCGTTCTTAACGGGGCGGCCCCTTTTTTATGCTTGGTCTTAATAAGTTAACATTAGAAAACCCGCCAGGGCGAACCATAGCGGGTAATATGTCTTTGAGTAATAACCATTTGTTTCAACTGTTAAGTCATTGAATTGAAAGGGATTGATTCAATATAAGATATTGATTTTAAAG
>CAZOJZ010000239.1:0-3488 GCA_964580205.1 uncultured Roseivirgaceae bacterium | reverse complement strand
GCTTTGCAATGCTGAGGTTAGATTAATAAACCCGTAAGCGGTTAGATAAAACATCGACACAATGGGTGCGATCAAATCCAATTGTCCAATCAATACGCCTGCCTCAGCAATGATAAAAGTAAATATCAGGGCATTTCTGGGCTCATTGGATTTGCCAACCCCTTTTCCAAACAACTTTGGGGTCACTTTATCGTTGGACATGGCCTGTAAAATACGGGGACCGCCCAAAATACCTCCCAATGCTGATGATAGAGTGGCCCCCCAGATACCAGCCAATAAAAAAGGTGCACCATATGCTGCGAACAAAGCAATCCTGGAAAGAACGTTGGTATCTTCAGTCAAGGCGGATGAATCAATAGTAGTAGCCAGGAATACTGCCAATCCAATATAAACTACCAAGCCTACAGCAATAGCAGATATGGTGCCGGTTGGAATGGACTTTTTGGAGTCTTTGAGATCACCAGACATGGCAACTCCGGCAGTAAAACCTGTTACCGCGGGAAAGAAGATAGCAAAGATCACCTCCAAAGAGACCGAATCCGCTGAAGGAAGCATTTTTACGGTTTGAGCGGTCAAGCCGTGATCCATGAACAAACCTCCGGCTACCACCGAGATCAAGGACAGAGCAATGGCGCCAAGAATATAGTATTGGGCCTTTATGGCAAGAGAAGTGCTTACCAGGGCAACGGCGACAATTGCCGCTAATGTTATGGTACCTGTTATGCGTAAATAATTGATCCGTACGGCGGCATCCATGTCCGGGGTAGTCAGTCCGATGGCGTTGTTGAAACTTTCCCCAAAGCCCACAATGTACATAGCGATGCTTAAAGCAGTAGCAACAAACAGAGCTGCCCCGATAGAGCCTCCAATGGGCAGTCCCAGGCTCCTGGATAGGATATAGTAAATACCACCTGCTTTGACCTTCTTATCAGTTGAAACTGAAGATATTGATAATCCAGTGGTGACTGAGATTACATGGGCCACCAGTATGATCATTACAGCACCGATCAATCCGGCCTCCCCCACTACCCATCCCAATCTTAGGTACATAATCACGCCCAAAATAGTGAGTACTGATGGAACGAAAACCCCACCGAAAGTGCCGAATTTTTGTGCTTTGGCCATTGGCTATGGTTTACTGGCTAACCTGGAATCCACAATTCTTTTTTTAATCACCTTATAATTTAACCAAAAGCAGCAATTTTCAAGGTAGCTAAATCAGATTAGTTATCTGTTTCTAACAATCTCATCAAATCTTCCGGCGGATCTGCTTCAATGTTTCTCCATTCTTCTTCTGAAATAGAAAGAAAATATTCCATTAAGCCATCAGTTTCTTCAATAGTGTTATATCTTCTGGCGATGTCAATGATTTGGCGGTACTGATTCAGATAAGTTTCTGTGACATTCTCGCCGCTTTGGGTCGATGCCGCTTCAGAATCAAGGTAGGCAATTCCCTTCTTAACTAAGGGAATGCCATTTGATATACAGGCCTGTAATAACTCTATTTGGTAGGGAAACGTATAGATCTGTATAGAGGGTAATATTTTCTCCAAGGCTTTACTTTCAAACGCTTTAAATGCCCTGTTGGTATCGGTTATTTTGCTGGCTAATTCCGGTAAAAAATGCTGCCATATACGTATAAACAGTGATCCTCTTTTATTGCGACCTGCGCCAATCAAAGCCACTGAATCATCCTCACGACGCGAACCAGCCACTGCTCTGGTATTACCATCAGCAATATCTTTTATGAGTAGACCTATTTGCATCGGATGCACTGAAAGGTCAGCATCATTATCCACAATAATATGTAGCTCTTCTGTATGTTCCTGCAGTGCTTTTCTCATCCCGAAAAGGGCAGCTCCACCTTTCACACTACGGTTTTGACCGTCCTTGTGGGTAATTCCCGAAGGGAGATCAGGGTCATCTTCGTCAATAGCGCTCCCCAGATAAAAGACCCGGTGGGGTGATCCAGGATACCCGATTAAAATTTCCTCCGCCATTTTTCCTGACCCATTGGGACATTCGTCATCAATAACAAATACCCGGCCCTTGAAATTGGAGTTGAGACTTTCAAAATAACGAATACATTCAATTTTGGTCCGCAGTGAATTTTCACCATGAGGATGCTTCTCTCTGGATTGCATTCTACCGGTTTCCTTATAAACTGGATTTATCAGGGTGAGCAATACCGGCCGTTTGAGTTTTTTGATGACATATTCCGATTCGATGAATTTCAACATGGTACGGAAAGGCACTGCTTCTTGGCCAAACTCACGGGCCCGTATGTCTACAGACGATATACTTTCATCTGTCACTGATAACCAGGCCTTCACTTTTTTGAAGTAGTCATGCGCTTCTGCAGTGTTTGCGTCATGCGCCTCATTGAAGGTAGGGCCTTGCTCGATTAGATATTTCATGGCCTAAAATATAAATAATTAGTAATAATTGTTTTCATCGGCATTTACAATCTTGGTTTTGACTAAACTAATTCTGTATATTAAAACCGTATAACAATGTAATATTTGCCCCAATGAAACTTTCCCATCTACTAATCTTCACAATATTGATTTTGTCCACGCGGCAACTGCTTACAGCTCAGGACGGCCATTACTGGACGCAGCACTACGGTACAAAATCTATACTGTTAAGTAACTCAATGATTGGTGGCGTGGAGGATCTGGGAGCATTATATTATAACCCCGGACGACTGGGACTTATTGAAAATCCTGCCTTTCTTTTGAATGCCGATGTATATGAACTCAGCAAAATTAAATTCGATGACGCTTTTGGAGATGGGGCCAGCCTGTCAAAATCTACTTTCGGAAGCGTGCCCAGTTTTGTGGCAGGAACGTTTAAAGTAGGTTTTTTAAAAGGGCATCATTTTGGCTATTCCATTTTGCAACGTCAAAGTATCGACATCGACTTCAATTACCGCAACGAAGTTTTCGGAAATGTAATTGAGAATTTTCCAGGTGAAGAATATTTTGGTGCAAACATTCGCTTCAATCAGAAAGTTAAAGAAGAGTGGTACTCTTTAACATGGTCCTACCCTTTCAGCGATAAATTGAGCATCGGAGTTACTTCAAGTATGACCAGACTAAAATCTAGAAAAGGGACACTGATTGAGCTCCAGGCACTTAGTGAATCCGGTGACGTTGCCCAATACAAATTCGACCGAAATTATAGCATTGAACACTATGGAATCCTATGGAAATTGGGTATTGCCGGAGAAACCAAACTTTTTAATTGGGGACTCACCCTAACTACGCCATCGATCCAAATTAGCAGTAAAGGCACCTACAATTACGAGGAATTTTTCAGCGGAATAGACGGTGCATCGACTATTCCCGATCGATTCACCACCAGTCGCCAAAGTGATATTTCAACCGATTACCGACGACCGCTGGCGTTGGGCGGCGGCCTTACCTTTCCTTTTAAGAAAAGTGAAATCCACTTAAGTGGAGAGTGGTACAGTGGTGTATCAAGTT
>CAZOJZ010000238.1:0-2614 GCA_964580205.1 uncultured Roseivirgaceae bacterium | reverse complement strand
GCTCATTTACTCCCTTAGCCTACCAGTAAAAAAACTAACCTTCGGATTAATCGGATTCCCAGCAGCCCTTCTCATCAAAACCACCTGACCGGTATGCCATATGGCGTCTGCAATGGGGCCGTTGATCATATTCCAGAAGGGGGATTCAGACTGGTTTTCACCTCGTTTGAATATTACCTGATAACCTTCCATGTCATCCGGGCTTCCCGTCTTCAGAAGCTCACTGGCCTTTTGGAAATTCATCAGTGTTTGTTCTCTTTTTTGTTCAAAGGTCATCTCTGACCAGTCTGCCGGCCTTACGTTGACTATGCTCTGGGGTGCGTTTACTATGGTGAGTGATAGTCCATAAATATGATCCAGTGTTTCGTCCATAGTGCGGCCCTCGGCGCTGGGTTGGTATTTTAAGTCCTCTTCACCGAGGCTCTCAGTGGCCCAATAGTATCGAAACCCTAAGCCATCAACTAATCGTCCCATTACATTGCCCGCGCTATAGGTGTCAGGATTGGAAGGTATTTCATGATAAGGAAGCGCGTTTTGACCCTGGATACTCATTTCGGTAGTCATAATTAGTATAATGATAAAGAATGTTGCCCTCATTTGATATTAAAATATTACCCTGCAAAATACTGCTATTTTATGGGAATCTCTTAATTTGAGCTATTGTACGAACACAATCTAGATATGAGAAAATTTGCTTTCTATTCGCTTTTTGTGATTTTAAGTATCGGTGCCCAGGCACAAGAAATCAAACCTGCTCCCATGAAGATCGGTGTAGTCGGCTTGGTGCATTCCCACGTACACTGGATTTTAAACAGGGCTTCGGATGGAGACTTTGAAATTGTGGGTATCGCTGAACCAAATATGGAATTGGCCCAAAGGTATCTGGACCAGTACAACTTACCTATGACCCTGGTGTATCCAACCATTGAGGAAATGTTGGATGCCACAAAGCCTGAGGCAGTGACAGCGTTCAATACCATCCGGGACCACCTCAAAGTAGTGGAATTATGTGCCCCAAAAGGCATTCACGTGATGGTAGAAAAGCCGTTGGCTGTAAATTTGGGCCATGCCCTGCAAATGGCCAGACTGGCTAGAAAGCACAAGATTCATCTATTGACCAACTATGAAACAACCTGGTATGGGAGTAACCACCATGCCCTGAAGTTGCTTCAGGAAGAAGCTCAAACATTTGGAGACATAAGAAAAATTGTGGTTCATGATGGGCATCCCGGGCCTAAGGAAATCGGTGTTGATGCGGAGTTTTTAGAATGGCTTACGGACCCCTATTGGAATGGGGCAGGAGCACTGATGGATTTCGGTTGTTATGGAGCCAATCTTTCAACCTGGCTGCATAATGGAAAGATGCCTGATGAAGTTTTTGCGGTAACCCAGCAAATAAAACCAGACATTTATCCCAAAGTAGATGATGAGGCAACCATTATTCTAACCTATGGAAAATCACAAACCATCATTCAAGCAAGTTGGAATTGGAACTACCACCGAAAAGATCTGGAGATCTATGGTGAATATGGCTACATTCACTGCCTTAATGGTACCGATATGCGGGTTATGAACTCTGAAAAAGAAGGTGCATACGCTATTACCGCTCCGCAGTTATCCGCACCCTTTAATGATCCTTTTTCTTATTTCATTGCGGTAATAAGAGATGAAATTAAACCTCAGCCTACCGATCTCAGCAGTTTGGAAAATAATCTCATAGTAATGACCATATTACAAGGGGCCAGGTTTTCCGCTAAACAGGGGAAGAAGATCCGCCTGAGCGAATTGAAGGACTAAGACTTTTCCCTAGAACTCTTGTCCGGCAATTTCCTCAAGCCTTTTATGCAGACGCTGTGCTAAGGGTTGGTGGTTTGATATTAAATTCCGGGTTTCTGCGATATCCGTTGAAAGATTATATAGCGCTCCATTTGGCTCACCTGGTGCCGGTTCGATTAATTTGGGGTTACTAAAGCCGCCTGATCCTAGCACCGGAGTATATTTCCAGCTACCCTGCCTGATTGCAAACAGTCCATCTATTGAATGTTGTATCATTTGATCCCTGATTGAACTGGTTACGGTTTTGCCCATTACTACTTCGGACAAGTTATAGCTATCAGGTGCAGCTCCTTCAGGGACCTTTTCGTTAATAATGCCTGCTACTGTAGCCAGAAAATCAGTAGTACTTATCAACTGATCGGAAACAATTCCGGCGGGGACCTGGCCAGGCCATCGAATCAAATAGGGAATACGGTGACCTCCTTCATAGATATCCGCCTTTTGTCCGCGGTATATGTAATTTGGACGATGAGCAAATAACTCCTTGTCATTTACTGTCCAATGTGCTCCGTTGTCCGATGATAGCACTACCAAAGTGTTCTCTGTGAGCTTCATTTCATCCAACAAGCTTAACAAAACCCCAATTTGGTTATCAACCAATTTCACAAAGTCACCGTATTTCCCTGCGTTAGTGGTCCCTGAGGTTTCTTCAGTGGGCAACCAAGGGGTATGTGGAGCAGTCAGCGGTAGATATAGAAAGAATGGGCGCTGGTCCGTTTCCTGTACTCTTATAAATTCAACTCCTTTAGTAATTATCTCACTCAATACGCCGTCAAAT
>CAZOJZ010000237.1:0-4560 GCA_964580205.1 uncultured Roseivirgaceae bacterium | reverse complement strand
ATTGAATACTGCCACCGCTTTTCCTGTAAGTTCCTTACCGAAATTAGGTGAATTACGAGACTTAGACTGATTGCTGCTTTCATCGAAAAACCACTTTTTTGATGGGTCGAACAAAGTAAGTACAGCCTTTTGACCTTTACGGATAGCAGGTATCTCAAGGCCCAACAGTCTTCTGGGCTGATAGGTAATTTTCTCTATTAACAGATCCATATCTACCTGTTTGCTGATCTCCTGAATCATTGCCCCCAGTTCCTGTATGCCCAGCATACCGAAAGCCGCCCGGTCAAATTCCAGCTTTTTCCCTTCCTCATCTTCGGGCCGGTGGTCCGAGACCAAAACATCGATGGTGCCATCCTTTATACCCTTGACTAATGCTTTTATAGTTTCGGGTCCACGTAAAGGGGGGTTAACTTTGTAGTTGGTATCGAAGTTTACCAGGTGACTATCATCTAACAACAGTTGATGTGCGGCCACATCGCAGGTGACTTTCAATCCCTTCTTTTTAGCTGCTTTGATCATGGCCAACGATACTTCTGAAGATACATTTGCAAAATGCAATCTGCCCCCGTAATATTCCAGCAAAGCCAGGTCCCGGGCCACCATCAACTCTTCTGACAATTTAGGAATACCACGAATACCCAGCAAAGTGCTATGTAGGCCTTCATTCATGTGTCCAAATGCTGACAACATTTTATCCTCCGCTCTATTGATCAAAAGACCGTCAAATTTTTGCAAATATTGCAAAGCCTTTCCAAATACATCGGTATGCCACAAGGGTTCTATCCCATCACTAAAGGCAACTGCTCCCGCATGATGGAGATCAATCATCTCTGTCAGTTCAGTTCCTTTGGTATCTTTGGTGACCGCTCCAATCACGTGTAATTGAGTTAAACTATTTTGATTTCCCGAACGTAAATAACTTATTTCATTTTTGGAGGCCACTACTGGCGTGGTATTGGGTTGAACCACCACATCAGTAAATCCTCCATGTGCTGCTGCCAACCGCCCACTTTCAAGATCCTCCTTGGCCTCATGTCCGGGATCACAAAAATGAGATCGCATATCGCACCAACCTATAGACATTATTAGGTTACGGGCATTAATAACATTGGGGGAAGAAATACTGCGACTGGTAATTTCTGTGATAACACCATTCTTAATTAAGATATTTCTCCGTTTATGGTGCAATTCGGAAGGCCTATCTATTATTTCAACGGATTTGATCAGGATTTCCATTATCGGTGCTCAAAATAGTAAATTCAACGCTTTATTTCAGATATCTTATTAACAAAACTTCTATTAGTATAAATATCAGGGCCAACAGTACTGCATACTTCCATAGAGGGAGGCCGGAACGGGCCTGTAATATTCTTTCGGTGTATTGATCGAAATTTGCCCCATTCAATATTGATACCTGGCTGCTGTTAAGCATACCAGCCAGCTCTTTTTCCGAATACTGATCAAGTAGTGATTCCCGCGGATTATTATTGTAAGGGATGACTTCTGAAAGTCCGCCAGGGGACCTAAGATAGTAAAAACCCGGTCTGATGACATCTGAAGGCACTTCCAAATAGAGGTCGCGTCCCAACGTCCTCTGATCGGGGATAATCTCCTCATCTCCATTGAACATGGTAAACAGTTCATTCCCGCTCAATGAGTCAAATGTCAACTTGATCACCTGCTCATCCGTAGTAAAGTACATTTTCCGGTCAAATGCTTTACTAAGTGCGGCAATTTTGTACATAACCGGAACAAAAATCGCATGCTGAGGTAGTGAGGTGAATTCTTGCGCTAAAGGAGTGGCAAAAAGGTATACCTGAGCGCGGTAGTCCGATGATAAGTATGGTACCCCATTTTTCGCTAGCAGAAAATTGTCACCTCTCCTGGGATTCCACTTGATTGAATTCTTGACGCGAGGCATGGAAATGGGCTGTACTCCCTGATCCTCAAAAATATCTCTGAAAAATGGGTGTTGAAAAGCAGGCGCCTCCAAAGGTACCCAGGAAGTGTCTTGATTTAATTCCAAATTGGCAAATGGGGCCAATGTTTGAATTCCAGACAGGTCAGGACCGGTACCAGGAATAACCAACAAATGCCCCCCGGACCTGGTTAGGGCTACCAGGCGGTTTATTAATGACGGAGGTAACTGATTTACAGAGTTTATTACCACCAGATCTGCCTGGCCTACGCTGGTATAGTCAAGGTTGTTGATATGATAGCTTTTGAAATCAAACAGTTTCTTATTCGCATAGACCTTAGCTACCGAGGTTTGTTTTGAATCATTTTTAATTTCCAATACCGAAACCCTTTGTGAAAGGTTTAGGTTAAAGTAAAAGTCATTGTCAAATGACACCGGAAATTCTTCAAAGCTCAGTTTCGCAGGGTTATTCCCTTCCAACGGAAAATTTAAGTTGATGGTGGTAATGCCCGAACCTAAAGCTGGAAGATCAATGCCAGCAGTGGCAATTTGCTGGTCATTGATAGACAAACTAACTACTAAATCCATGACTGGCTGATCTCCGGTATTTCGCATACGAATCTCTATGCTGTTTTGATCGTTGGCAACCAAGAATGGGTTTTTTAGATAAACGGAATCAATAAACACATTAGCGGTGTTATTAAATATCAGGGGTACAAAAAAATAGTTTTGAGTGGAATCACCTGAAAATGTCTGTATCTCGGCAAAAGTCGACTTTTGAAAATCGGAGATAAAATACCAATCTGCTTTGGCTGAGGAAGATTGTGAATTTAAACGGTCCCAAATATCCGTAAAGCTTCTTTGCACTCCCGTTTGTTCAACTTCTGTTAGAAGATCCAGGATCTCATCCTTAGTACGAAATACTCTTAATGGTGAAGAAAAGTCGTTGGTGAGCAGTTTGTATCTGGTTTCTCTGGGATACAATTGTATTATGCGTTCTGCCCTTTGGATGGCCTGATCGAATGCGCTCAAATTGTTGGCTACTTCATTAACCATACTCAATGAGTTGTCCAGGTATATGTAAACGAAGCCTTGTTGGGTTTCCAATTCCTTACTAGGAATAAATGGCTGTGCAAATGCTATTATCAGAAAAAATAGGAAAAGTAATCGGGAGGCCAATATAAGCAGGTGCTTTAATTTTTGCCTTGCACTTTTAGATTTTTTTACTTGTTGTAGAAATTTGCTATTTGAAAAATAAACCCGCTTGGTCTGGCGAAAGTTAAACAGGTGAACGATCACAGGAATACTCAACGCCAACAATCCATATAATAGCAGAGGCTGTAGAAAACTCATTATTCAAAGTTAGTAAACCTAATGTTATTCCTGCAGTCTTTCAGATGGATGAAATGGAGGGTTTCATTTCTATTCAATTTAGGTTAACTTGACTAACTACATAATCCCAAGCCGATGAATATTTCCAGTACCTTCCATGATCTTACAAATCCGGTAATAATCGCCAAGTTCGAAGAGCTGCCCCAAAAGGTACCCCAACATGCAATGGTGCTGAATACTGATCTAGTGGTCATCAGGGATAAGCAAAAAGTCAGTGTATTATACGGAAGGTGCCTTCACCGTGGTGCCTTACTCAGTGATGGCTTTATTGAGGGGGAAAACCTAATATGTGGATTGCACAATTGGGATTATCGCATTGACACTGGTGTCAGTGAGTACGCTCCAAACGAAATCCTTCATAAATTCCAGGAAGTAATTCACCAGGGAAGTGTATATATCGATGAAAATGAGGTGATCGAATTTGAAAAGATTATTCCCTCACGTTTCAAACCAGACGAGTACCTTGGAAACTATTTGGACACACATCCAGAAAGTACAGAGCCGTATACTTTATATATCAAGCACCTAGCGCAACATGGGCTGACCCAATACGGCCATCACGGAGCCACCAGCGCTATGGGTGTTGACCGCAATACTTTGCCAAAATGGGAAAACATTCAGTTTTTACCTGCTCAGATGGCCAGAAAGCCACTATTGGATCAAGATCCTGTTTCAACAGAAGTCATCATTGGACCACAAGCCATCAAACCTCTTTCCCTTAAAATACCAATTTTTGTCTCAGATATGTCGTATGGAGCGCTCAGTAAAGAAGCCAAGATAGCGTTATCCAAAGGAGCCGAGAGGGCGGGCACAGGAATATGTTCCGGGGAGGGTGGAATGTTGCCCCAGGAACAGGAAAACAACTCAAGGTATTTTTATGAATTGGCATCAGCCAGGTTTGGATTTCAGTGGGAAAAGCTAAAAAAAGTTCAAGCTTTCCACTTTAAAGGAGGACAGGGCGCTAAAGTAGGTACTGGCGGGCATTTGCCTGGTCACAAGGTCACCAAAGAAATTGCAGAGGTACGAGGGCTTGAAGTTGGGCAAACCGCTATTAGTCCAGCTACTTTCAGTGAAGACCTTCGTACGCCGGAGGATTTCAAAGAATTCGGGGACCAGGTAAGATCAATTACCGGTGGTATACCTATAGGATTTAAGCTGGCTGCCAGTCATATTGAAGAAGATATTGATTTTGCCCTGCAAGCAGGTGCGGATTACATAATTCTTGATGGTCGTGGAGGCGGCACCGGAGC
>CAZOJZ010000236.1:0-5953 GCA_964580205.1 uncultured Roseivirgaceae bacterium | reverse complement strand
AATACAAGTAAGCCTGGAGCGCTTTAGAGAGAAATACGAAAATGTTCCCCTACAGGTAAGAATAGGACTTAATGCGGGGGAACCAGTTTCAGAAGGGGACGATTTCTTTGGAGTGGCAGTTCAGGCCGCTAAAAGGATCTGCGATTACGGCGAACCCGACCAGATCCTGGTGTCGAATGTACTGCATGATCTGTGTTTGGGTAAGAACATTACCTTTAAACCGGTAGGTGAAGTTGAGCTTAAGGGGATCAAAGCTCCTCAAATGTTGTATAAGGTAAATTGGAATAGTTAGTTTAGAGCTATTAGTTTGATCTTAAAATAGGTAACCCATCTTGTAATAATGCAATTGATTTTGTCAAGAAACCATTAGGTTTTTAGCACTTTGACCATGATTCATTGGCATATTTTGTCAAATTGACCGGTATTTAGAGTATTCCAGACTTCTTACATTGGTGCCTTTCATGACCCTCCCATGTATGAAACACCAAAATTCTCTTACCACTTGTAAAAATATCGCATAAAGCTGTTCCTGATGGCATCATGTTGATTGTGTGGTAAATATGACAAAAGTTCTAATTTTTGTTGCATTATGCTGCTATTTCTTACATCTTCTCTTTCCCCGGCAGTCTATCGTATCTACCTCTGATGAACTGATAATAGCAATTTTTGATTTAGAATATGATAATCAACCCATATCGGTGGCGATTAAGTCACTATCCAAGTAATATCTTACATGTTCCCATTTGTACGTTTTTGATAAAAAGTTACGGCTCAAAGTCACTTTTTTGTACAAAACATAAAAATATCACCTGAGGAATAAAGCAGGGCTTATAATCATTGTTGATTGATTTTAATTTCGCAATTTAGCACTTGATTGATATCAATCAGAGATCTCTTACCAATAAGGTACTTCAAGTGAGATCATTTGAATACCTAATACCATCCAGGGTACTGGATGAGTCTTCAACAGCAAAGTAACTGGATAACAGTTACACCCTTTTCGAGATAATTCATTTCTGGTAGATTATTTAAGCCCTTTGGCAATTGCTGAAAGGGCAGTTGGTCCAACTTGACTAATAGGATTCTTTTTGTCAAACCGCCTATACGGGGTGGTGTTTCAAAGAAGTTTCCTCGGTCTAGACGTCTTTTAATTTTAAATCAATTTTTAAACTAGCGTGAACCACGCCACAGGCGTGATACATCGCTTAAAGTATGTCGTCATGAAAAAGTCAATAATAACTGCAATCGGAATTATCGCTATGAGTATTAGTACTCAAGCACAAATAAATAATGAAAATGAAACGGCCTGGAGGCCCTGGAAACCTACTAGTAGGTCAGCAGGAATTTACTTCAAGGCACGATCAGCATCCTCAGTGTACGGTTTAAGAACCGTTGTAGAGGGAAATCAATTTGCTGAAGTTGATGAACTATGTAACATGGGTCAGTATGTAATAACTGAACCAGGAGCAAACTATATAGTAAAGTTTGCATTTGCGCACAGACAATCTGCTGGTGATAAGGCGCTTAGAATAGCTGTCAATGGTGAATTAACCCATGACATGTTTATTGTTAATAATACTGCGCCCGGATTTTTTAATTACGAGACTTTCCAATTTAAGGCTAAGAAAAGTAAAACATTCTTAGGTTTCTATTTGATCAGTCTCAGTGGAGACCCTAATATGGGCGTTCTTATTGATGATGTCTCAGTAACCGTTGAAAATGGATCGGTTAATTTGATCACAGATGGAGGGTTTGAAGTAAGTAACAGACCTGTAAAAAGAACTGCTCGAAGTGCCAAAGGCATCAAAAACGTGCAATTAGATAAGTGGGCTTTATTGGAAGATGAGCCGGAAAGTTTTGATGCTGCAACTAATTTTCAAATTGGTCAATATTATTATAGTCACAGCAAGGTGCCTGCGCGTTCACTAGTGCATTTCGAACTTGCCCGGCAGGGTAACTTTGAGCATATAGATTTGGAGTTTTATTTGGGTAGGGCATATCACCTGAACCACAAATTTGGTAAAGCTGTGGCCCATTATTATAAATATAACCGGCAATTGCGAATATCTAATGACGCTAAGGCGTCTGAGAAAAGTGCCTCTGTTAAGAGTTACATGGAGGATTGTATGGCCGGTACCGTTTTAATTCCCGACTCCCTTGAATTGGAAATCACCAGCCTTGGTAAGCTGGTTAATAGTTATTACCAGGATTATATCCCATTGGTTTCTGCAGACGAATCTACTCTTATTTTTACTTCAAGGCGAAGTAGCAGCACCGGAGGAGATGTAGCGAGTGATGGCAGCTTCTATGAGGACATATTTATGGCTACCAGGAATGCCCATGGAAACTGGAGTAAGCCTGAGCCCGTAACCGGTTTAAACTCAAATCTGCATGATGCCGGGATTGGTTTGTCTTATGATGGTAAACAACTGTTTATATACAAGGACGTAAACGGTGGTGATATCTACATGAGCAACCGTAAGGCAAAAGGATGGTCAAACCCAGAAACGTTGAAAGGTGATGTTAATTCCAAATATTGGGAAGGAAGTGCAAGTGTCACTAAAGATGGAAGGCACCTGTATTTTGCCAGTAACAGACCTGGTGGTTACGGAGGTATAGACATTTACCGTTCGGAAAAACAAAGCAATGGTAGCTGGGGTGAAGCCGTTAATATGGGTCCAAAGGTAAATACCATGGGAGATGAGGATGCTCCGCAGATCCATACAGATGATATTACCTTATTCTTCAGTTCCACCGGTCATGAAGGTATGGGAGGGTATGACATCTTCTCAATTGTACTGGACCAGTCAAGCGACACCTGGGGTGATCCTAGAAATGTAGGATATCCTATTAATACAGCTTTTGATGACATTCATTTTTCATTGAATGCTGAAGGAAATAGGGCTTATTTTAACTCATCACACTTTACTGCTGATGGTCAAAATGATATGTACATGATGGAGAGACCAGAAACTTCGGCCTCCTTGTTCTTATTGAAAGGTAAGGTTATTCAGAAAGATCCGGAGCTTGCATTCAATGCCAGGGTTACTTTGACTAACAAAAACACCAGAGCAGTACAAGCTACTACTACTACTGATCTGATGAATGGGTCTTATACCTTTAGCATGGCATTTGATACTGATTATAGTCTGTCTGTTGAATCGGAGGAGCACCTTTTCAATACCAGGGACATCAATATCAGTAATCAGGCTGATTTGTTTCAATACGTGATGAATTTTGTGGTTGACAACAACAAGATGTACATCATTGAGCAGCAGGATATTTCCCAGATCACTATGAACGAGAAAGATTCCTATATGGTGTTGGCTGTAAGTCGATAACTTATCCCATAAGAGATTATATCTTATAACCGCTTTTCGAGATAACACATCGCTTAGACGGTCAACCCGCAAAAACAGGCCCTGTGGTACCTACCACGGGGCTTGTTTTGTTGCCGGCCCCCCACCTGCCCCCTGCTCCCTGCTCCCTGCCCTATACGTCTATTAAACAATTTGAAAGTAATTCTTTTAATCAGAGGGAACCATTGTGCACAATTCTTGGTATTTTAAGGACCTGAAAATCATGGGAATTCCAGTAATAGGCACCACCGATATCCTCCAACGCTATAGAAAAGTGCGGAAACAAAGTGAGGAACTTTGTAGGCCATTGAGTCAGGAGGATTACGTTGTTCAACCTGTAGTAGATGTTAGTCCTCCAAAGTGGCACCTTGCCCACACTACCTGGTTTTTTGAGACTTTCCTGCTTCACAAATTTAAGGCTGATTACAAGGTGTTTGACGAAGACTTTGCCTACTTATTCAATAGTTATTATGAAGCTGTCGGTGACCGGGTGTTACGCACGGACCGGGGTAATCTAACCAGACCTGGGGTAAACGAGGTTTATACTTATAGAAAATACGTAGATGAAGCTATGGGTAATTTGCTTAGTGGAGAAAATTCCCTAAATGGAGAGTTTCATAAATTACTTGAAATAGGCCTACAACATGAGCAACAGCATCAGGAGTTACTTATTACTGATATTAAATACATTCTTGGCCATAATCCCGTCTTCCCCGCCTATTTTGAGAAAAAAAGTGTGCTCCATAATGAGCAGGGTAGAATTGCTGGTTTTTTAGAAGTACCCGATGGAATATACCACATTGGCCATCAGGGTGCCGGATTTTGTTTTGACAATGAACTGGGAACACACCAGGTGTACCTGCCCGCTTACAAAATAATGGACCGGCTGGTAACCAACCTCGAATATCTTGAGTTTATGCAGGCAGGAGGATATACCGATTTTCGCTTTTGGTTAATGGAAGGTTGGGATTGGGTGAAGGCACATAAAGTCCGTAATCCCCTATACTGGCACCACTTAGAGGATAAATGGCACAGTTATAACTTGCGTGGCCTGCAGCCATTGGATGAAAATGCACCGGTAACCCATATCAGTTTTTTTGAAGCAGATGCCTATGCGCGATGGAAGGGGATGAGACTTCCTACCGAATTTGAATGGGAAGCAGCTTGTAAAATGTACCAGCCTCAGGTACCGGACAAGGCAAAATTTCAGGAAATGTGGCGGTTTATACCCTTGACAGCCTCTGGCAACTTTCAATTTTACGGTGATGCCTGGGAGTGGACTGGCAGCGCTTATCGGCCTTATCCTTATTTTAGACAAGAAAACGGCGCATTGGGGGAATACAATGGAAAATTCATGATAAATCAAATGGTACTTAAGGGAGGCTCCTGCGCAACTCCTCGTGATCATATTAGAGCTACCTATAGAAACTTTTTCCACCCACATTTACGTTGGCAATTTACTGGTATACGGTTGGCTACACATAATTTGACAAAAATCAGGCTGCATGGATGAACAATTTGCTCGGGATGTGATGCATGGGCTTTCCGCAAAGCCAAAGTATTTGCCTTCAAAATATTTTTATGATAAAAAAGGTGATGCCCTGTTTAAAGAAATCATGTCTCTTGAAGAGTATTATCTCACCCGAAGTGAATTCGAAATATTTCAAAACGAAAAGAGTGATTTATTAAGTCAATTTTTGAACCGCGGGAAATCATTTGATCTGATTGAGTTTGGCGCGGGTGATGGCCATAAGACCAAAATACTGCTGGACCACTTTCTTAAAGAAGGTGCCGATTTCACCTACCTGCCTATTGATATTTCGCAGAATGCTTTGAACTTACTTTCTGAGGACCTCAGTCAAAGCCTACCAAACTTAAAGTTTGAGACACTCCGTGGGGAATATTTTAGGGTGCTGTCTCACCTGGAGCAACAATCGGGTCGGATTAAAGTGATTTTATTTCTCGGGTCAAATATTGGCAATTTCCTAAAGCCCGTAGCTGTTGATTTTCTTACTCAGCTTGCCCGGATACTGGCAGATGACGACCTGCTTCTGCTGGGAGTAGACTTGATCAAAGATCCAAAAATAGTGGCAAGCGCTTATAACGATCAACAGGGGGTCACAAAAGCCTTTAATTTGAATCTATTAACCAGGATCAACCGGGAATTGGGTGGTGATTTTGATCTCAATGGCTTTATTCATTTTCCATTTTACGATCCGGTGACTGGTGCAGCGCGCAGCTTATTGATTAGTAATTGTCTGCAGACGGTTTCCATAAAGTCCCTGAACGCCACTTTTCATTTCGAAGCCTGGGAACCGATGTACATGGAACTTTCTCAGAAGTATGGCATGGAGGAATTAAAGCAACTAGCAGACCAAGCCGGATTCAGTGTTATCAAACATTATTGCGATTCAAAAAAATACTTCACCGATGGTCTGTGGCAGGTGTCAAACGATGATGATTAATATCTACACTGCTTTGAACATTTGCCAAATTGTTTCTACTTTTGCAGTCCTTGCTGAAGGACTGAATGATTGATGGACTGAAGGATCGATTGTTAATAGCTGAGTTCTAAACATTCACTCCCTCACTCC
>CAZOJZ010000235.1:0-4592 GCA_964580205.1 uncultured Roseivirgaceae bacterium | reverse complement strand
ACTTGCCGGGGCCTTGGTGATTGTTGGCATCGGCTCCGTGTCCTCCATTTGGGAAAAACGGGGTATGCTGGGTAATAAAGACATGATCTATAGTAATATTTTTTTCAAAATAATCAAGAACTTCAGCTAACCATTCCAACTGGTTGTCCATAATATAACCATGCAGGCCGCCACTCACATATTGAATGGTAGGTGAAGAAGGGGCATACCAATAATTTGAATTCATAACCACAACCCCAACATTATCATAGGTGTAGAAGAACACATTTTCAGAGTAATTTGGAAAATCTACATTAACCGGATCAGGATCATAGTAGGCCCCATCTTCGCTATCCGGGCCATTGGTGGGATTAACAAAATTACTGGCAAACACTACTATAGATCATGTGTTTATTACCCAACATACCCCGTTTTTCCCTAATGGAGGACATGTAGCGGATGACATGTGGTATAATGGAGACAATACCTGGCGGCCGTATGTTGCCGGCAAACCTGTAGAAAAAGGAATTATTGAAAGACGGGACCAATTATTGGATCTGCTGGTAAATCGGAGCAGCAAAGTAATTGCTATATTAACCGGCGATGAGCACAATTACGCACGAACAGAAATTGGACCTGCTACCATCATCCACCCTCCGGACTATATCCAGGAGAAAGTGGTTTTAAGCAGGACTATCTATCAGATCAACAATGGTGCTGCCGGTGCGCCATATTACGCCCAGGATGAAACACCATGGACTCCTTTTGTAAGTGGTTTCACCACCCAGAATGCCTTGGTTTTCTTTCATATAGATGGAAAAAGGATTAACATGGAAGTGGTGAACCCCGATACCCTGGAAAAGTTTGACGAACTGGAAATGAGGTGATGCAGGCAGCTCTTTGGATTTTAAGAATTGCCGTTTTTGGAACCTTTTTTGGGCACGGTATGGAAGCGCTGATGGGGAATGAAAATTGGTTGCCCTATCTGGAACTGGTAGGGATTCAGGGATCCATTGCAATTAAAACCATGTCTGCCATTGGGGTATTGGATCTGTTGGTGGCATTTAGCACTTTGGTCAAACCTTCAAGATATGTCCTGATTTATGCCGTTACCTGGGCTTTTTGTACTGCCCTGGCCAGGCCTCTGTCAGGTGAGCCTTGGTTGGGGTTTGTGGAAAGGGTAGCTAATTGGGCAGCCCCACTTACTTTGTATGTACTGCTCTATTGGAAGAGCCGGGGGGAGCGGAGCTAGGTTATGTGGCATAATCTGCGGCAATATATTACCCATTTACCATCTGCCAGTGTTGGTGCAGCATTTGCTTTGATGAGCATTCTATTTGGTACCTGGATTGCCAGGATCCCGGACATCCAATTGCAGGCAGGGCTTTCTGAGGGTCAGCTTGGATTGGCCCTGTTGGGCATGCCTGTGGGTGCCATTGCCATTATGGCGTTTATGGGGCCGATAATTCATCGCTTTGGTGCTGGCATGGTAACCTGGGTGTCGTCGATGGTCTACGTGTTTGCCATGGTTTTGCCAACTCTGGCAACTAATTGGTGGTCACTTGCCGGGGCCTTGGTGATTGTTGGCATCGGCGCTGGATCTATGGATGTGGCCATGAACGCCGCTGCGGTGGTTATTGAAAAACAGCAAAAAAAGCTAATTATGTCCACTTCCCATGCCATATTCAGCCTGGGCGGAATGATTGGTGCAGGCATCGGCAGCGTAGTAGCCGGCTTGGGCGTTCCTCCTTTATCTCATTTTATTTATGCGGCGGCAATTATGTTTGCTGTTACATTTATATTTAGAAAACAGTGGCTTGCGATCTCAGAATATGACGAAGGCAGTCATAAATGGGCCTGGCCATCCCGGTCATTGGCCCTATTGGCGTTCATCGGCTTCTGTGTGTTGCTATCAGAAGGCGCTATCGCAGATTGGAGCGCTGTTTATCTCCGACATACCTTGAAGGGTAGTCCTTTTATCAGTGGACTTGGCTTTGCAGGGTTTTCATTGACCATGGCCCTGGGAAGATTTTACGGAGACTACCTGATACCCCGATGGGGCGCTGGTAACCTGGTGCAATGGGGGGGGCTGGTTGCCGCCGTGTCATTGGGTGCATCATTGATGATTGGCCACCCCCTGGCAGCAATTATGGGATTTACACTAGCGGGGTTGGGACTTTCTTGTATTATCCCAATTACTTTTGGTGCCGCTGCCAGAATTTCCGGAACTTCTCCCGGCGGTGGAATCGCTGCAATTTCCAGCATAGGTTATATTGGATTTATGGTTGGTCCTCCAACTATTGGCTTTATAGCTGACCAGTTTGGGCTTACTGTTGGCTTGGGTCTGGTGGCGGTATTGTGCCTTTTGTTTGGTACGCTTGGCAGTGGCATTTCTGTTGGAAAATAACTTGCATTATTGAGACCACTCAGTTGGTACCCGATCCCAACGAAATCCTTTTAACGCCTCCACCAAATCCTCTGGCAACCCATAGTCATCTCCCACAGCCATGTTGGCCAGTACATGTCGTTCCTTACGCATGCCTGGGATTATAGTACTGACGTCCTTGTTTTGCAGGATAAATTTTAGGGCCACTTCTGGCAGAATCAGGTCTTCTGGCAGTATATTTTTTATGGCCTCAGCATGTTCCACGCTGGCTTTCAGATTTTCCGGGACAAAATAAGTGTTACGCCAGTCTCCCTCAGGAAATTTAGTATCCAGGGTCAGGTTTCCTGTTAGGGTTCCCTCGTCGAAAGGGACCCTGGCAATAACCCCAATATCAAGCTCACGACAAAGAGGAAATAACTTATCTACAGGAGCTTGATCGAAGATATTATAAATTACCTGGACGGTATCAATGAGCCCGGTTTTTAAAGTACGCAGCGAGTTCTCGGGCTCCCATCGATTAACACTAACTCCTACCTTATCTATTTTGCCCTGTTGTTTAAGTTGTTCCAGTGCATGCTTCCATTCATCCTCTTCATACCAGTCATCTTCCCAAACATGAAATTGAATAAGATCAATAGCATCAACCCTTAGATTGGTAAGGCTTTTTTCTACATATTCTATAATGTGATTTGCGGGGTAACAATCCTCCAATAGGTACCCCGCACGGGAGGGCCATTTAAAATTCATTGGCGGAATCTTTGTGGCCACATAGATTTTGGTTTCAGGGTGTCTTTTAATCAGGTCAGACAAGATTCTTTCACTTCTTCCTTCTGCATACCCCCAAGCGGTATCAAAAAAGTTGCATCCTTTGGCAACTGCCAGGTCCAGACTGTCATTGGTCTCACGGTCATCAGAACCTTTCCAGCCGGCCAGGCCCCACATACCGTAACCCACTGCGCTCACCTGCCAACCTGTTCGGCCAAATCTTCTGTATTCCATATTAAAATTTTTCGTTAATATATCTAAATTTTCTTCAATACACTTTAACTACTTTGCGATTGAAGAGATTATCTGGGATGTATTTTCATAACTTATATATTTGCTAAGTTTTAATTGAATAATAATGATACAGGAATCGGAAGCAAGTGTGCGAACAATTTTACTTGAGACTTTGGCCAGGTTGGTGGCTTATGGATTGCTGATGATATTACTGATACAGTTGATGACACTGGATGCAGGTCAACAAGGGGTAGAGATAAAGTTCCTGGAAAATACTTTTACAGAATGGACCCAACAACTTATTCTACTGGCCATAGCCGGAATTTTTACACACTGTGCTTATCACTATATTCAATTCAGATGTCTCAGTATTTTACTAGCTGGAATTTCATCCGCAGGGCTCGTTAGGGAATTCAATAATTTTTTCAAAGCAAATATATTTGATGGGGCCTGGCAAATCGTGGTCTTTGCGGTTGTATGTATAACGGCTTATTTTATTTGGCGCCATAGTGCAGGGTTTTGGAAAGCCGTCAACGAATTTCGGCATAGCTTTAGTTTTGGTATACTACTTTCTGGATTCTTAATCACCTTTATATTTTCAAGACTTTATGGTCGTACAGAATTCTGGGAAGCAGTTATGGAGGATCGATACTTTAGATCGGTAAAGAATGCCTCAGAAGAAAGCATAGAGTTACTGGGTTACGGGTTGATGTTGATAGCCAGCATTGAGTTTTTTATTCTGGTAAGATCCATTAGCCTCAAGGAGACCGATTAATGACCGCTACCGGTTCAGCAGTTCCTTCAGTCTATTTTGGCTTGAGCTACTTTCACACCATTCTTTAAGGTTCTGAAGGACTTGCTGATACACTTTTCGATTTTTATATTTGAAAATCGGCCCCATAACCCAACCCATAAGCGGTTTGAGCAGGTAGTGGACCTGTAATTGGACCTGGCAACCAGTGTCTTGTCGGCCAACAATAAAATATATCGTTATGTCCTTTGCAAAAAAGGGAGGATTAATGATTTTTTCACCATATACCAGGTTCCCTTCACCGAAATTTGCTTTTACCGACTCGAATTCGATGGTTTGGGAATCAAATACGCAAACATGTTTGGTACCTACCTGGTTCAATTCATCTGGGTTAAATTCTATTTTGTTGGCAAATTTGTTCCATTTCATTCTTTGTTCAAGATCAATAATGATCTCAAATACTTCATCCCTGGGTTT
>CAZOJZ010000234.1:0-1789 GCA_964580205.1 uncultured Roseivirgaceae bacterium | reverse complement strand
TTATTTTGAATATTTGATGGTATGGATATTGATAAACTGGACAAAAAAATAAAACAAATTTTGTCCCAGGAGGACGGGGCACGTACATATTCCGAGATTCGGGAAGAACTGATTGCAAATGGTTTCAGCCAGGAAGAAATGAAGTACATCATGAGCCTGGTAGATGATAAATTGCTGACAAGTATAGACAAAGGTGACCTTAGAAAAGTAGCAATCCGGAACATGATTATCGGTTCTATACTGGCGATTGTTTCATTAACTGTAATCGGGGGGTCGTACTTCGGCCAGCAAGCGCCCAAAGAGGTTTACTATGTTTCACTGGTTATTTTTGCGGTGGGTTATTTGGTTTTCAGGGATGGGTTTAGGCGGTTCAGGGGTGGGAACAACGAGAATAGGGGAATATTAGAGCAGTAGAACAATAGAACAAGGGGACAGTAGAACATTTGAACAATAGAACAAAGGAACAATAGAACATTTGAACAATAGCAGTTAATAAACTCAAAAAGTACCTAATGCTAGCGGAGAAGATTCTGTTTTCGGTTAAAATTAGATAAACGGTTTAGTGATTTCATCGCATGTAAATCAGCCAAATCAATCCCGCCAATGTTTGCTAAAAAAAGCATTAAATTAGATGGAATATACAAAATCTCATGCCCGATATCCTTCATTTAGCAATCCCCGGATTTGTACTGTTATTGTTGGCTGAAGTCATATTCGACACCATCAGCAAGCGGGAGCTTTTTGAAACCAGTGATACTTTCAGCAGCCTGGCCATGGGCATTGGGAATGTGGTGGTGGGACTAGCCACTAAAGGGGTGATCTTTGCGTTGTATCTGTGGATTTATCAATATCGAATTATAACGCTTGATGGCACTAACTGGTGGGTGTGGATACTCTTGTTATTGGCGGACGATTTTAGCTACTACTGGTTTCATCGAATTAGCCACTCCTGCCGCTACTTCTGGGCATCGCATGTGGTTCATCATTCCTCTCAGCGCTACAACTTGTCAACCGCTCTAAGGCAAACCTGGACGGGCAATCTATCCGGGTCCTTTTTGTTTTGGGCCTGGATGCCCCTGATGGGTTTCCATCCAATAGTGATATTAAGCATGCAGGCCATCAGCCTGATTTACCAATTCTGGATACATACGGAAACCATTGGTAAAATGCCCTACTTGCTGGAGCTGGTGTTAAATACTCCAAGTCATCACCGTGTACATCACAGCTCCGATATTAAGTATCTGGACAGGAATCATGCGGGTATATTGATTATATGGGACCGGATGTTTGGGACCTTTGTGGAAGAAGGAGAAACCCCTACCTACGGCTTGACCAGGAACATTGATACCTATAACCCTTTCAAAATAGCTTTTAGTGAGTGGCGTGATATATTTAATGACCTAAGGAAATCACGAAATTTGAGCCAATTTTTTGGCTATCTGTTTGGGCCCCCGGTTGGAGTCACGATGGAAGCAGGCAGACCACAGCGCAGCTGCGCACTGCCGCGAATCTGAGATCTCAGATTCCAGATCTCGGTTAGGCTCCAAATCCCAAAATTCAAGTACTATATAGAGTGAGTAACCAATAAGATACCCAAACACAGAAACCGGACCTCGGAACTTCAAGTCAACTCATAATTCATAACTCATAACTAACTAAGGCATCTGCTCATAAACCTCCCCATCAACAATAGTATACACCACCTCTGTCTCTAAAATCTCATCCTCCGGTATCTCCATTATATTTTCAGAAAAAACTGTAAAATCTGCCAATTTTCCCACTTCGATGG
>CAZOJZ010000233.1:0-2953 GCA_964580205.1 uncultured Roseivirgaceae bacterium | reverse complement strand
CCTTTGCCTTTCCTGGTGACAAACCCTGCCACTCTTGGCTGAAGATCAAAGATGGTAGGCAAAGGAGTAAACTCGAAACAAATACAAATAGGGTTAAAATTTTATTCGGTGGGTTGGTCAACATTATATTCTCCTTATCCTCCCTTACTCTTTGCCCAAAACCCATAGTGGAACAGAATGGGGTATTCCGTAACATTTTGCTCTAAAGCCGTCGATGACAGGCTGGGCGTTTTGGCCTCCTAGAATTGATTATTAGATTGCATTTATCTGTGTTTGGTTGCGCAACCTGATTCGCTGGTAATTCTGCAACATATGTATGACCAGCTTGAACCCGTTATGTTCTTTTGGTATGCATATGAACTAGCAGTAGACTGACAGGATGATAGGCCACTGACCTGCCCTAGATATTTTTCTCTGTCATTTGAGTAGTAGAAATAAACATTAAAATCACTATTTTCTATGGCTCTTTCGGTTTCATCGAATGGCCACCATCCTAAAAAAAATGATGCTACGAAATAAATGATAATTATGAACCACATATGGCTTCGCCACCTTGCAATCTACCCTCTCAGTCCGGCCTAAGAATGTCTTAGAGACCATGCTGAAGGATGACGGCCATGACCTTCAATGCCGGCGTTATTTATTTTCCCAGACTTGATCTTGTTATTTTTAAGGAGCCTCCATCCTAACTATTATTTTGGAGTCACGAGTCCTTCGAGTTTTGGGGTCAAGGCCTCTTTCTCGTAAGCCTCTTAAAAGTTCATCAACTATCCTCTCATCAACAGGTTCTTCCCTTGCTCTTTGCCCTGGGTCGAATGGCTTTATGAATTCTTCAATTAACCTGTTAATTTCTGCTCGGTCTTCCATTCCCCCATCTCGAAAAAGGGAATCAGTAGAAATTTCAGGGGAAGTTCCTAATTGTTCTATGGATTCTTCAGATTTGGTTGGCCTGTATTCTCTTTTTTCCGTGTATATGTTTGATCGAGCATGTTGCCCTACGGGCTGAATACCTAATGCGCTCATGCTTTCTACAAGATCTTCTATGCAGTTTTCAGGATTCATTGTGTAACTGGAGCCCAACAACGCCAAAAAGTCCATCCCATTCGTTCCATAGTGCGTTGACGGGAAAAGTCCTCTGCCCACTTCTCAGGGGGATGATATTTATCTCCGTCCAGTTCTATCGCGATACGTCTATCTTGTTCTCCTTCTACCACTAAATCGAGACGAAATGGCCCTACTTTAACTTGAGGTGTCACCCAGTAACCCAACGCGGTTAATTTTTTGTACACATCACGTTCAAAATCCGAATCACACAGATCAAGAGGATTATCAACCTGATCCTGCTGTGGCAAAGGACTGGCAAAATGTCTTAAGACTTTGAGTCTCAAATCGGTTTCATTGCGTAAATCGGCTTCTGTAATACTTCTGAATAAATACATTCGATCCTTCGCCCGTGAAAGGGCGACATTAAACCGTTGCGCGTACTCTCTTTTATTTAACACCGCCCCCTGACCCGGTCCAACCACCATGGATAAAAACACGATGTCTTTTTCTTTGCCTTGAAAATTCGCGGGATCGCCACACTGTATTTTAAATTCTTGATAAATGTCTTCTCCCAGTTCCCTTAACAAAAGAGATTGAATTTCATGGGCCTGTTTAGAGCCAATTAACGAAATTATTCCAATGCTTCGCCCCTTAAATTTTGGATCTTTTGAAATCGTTTTTATCTCTTCGAGGATTGCTTCTGCTTCCAATGCATTTATTTCACGTCGTTCGTCACGGCATCCTTCTGGCACATAAACGTCTACTAAGGGGGGATCTAAACGCTCCGATTTCTTGGGTAATCGTAACGGCACTAAAGGTTCGGTATAAAATTGCATGCTGAATCGAATAATCGGTTCCACGCAACGGAAATGTTCAGTCAACATTATTCTCTGTCCTGGAAAAGTTGCGCTGGCGAGGTCGTAAATAGAAACACCAGGTAGGAGTAATTCTGCAAATGGTTGATCACGCAAAAAGTTGTGTTTTAATTGTAAAATTTTTTCTTCGGCAATAAACGCTCCGGTTGGGCTAACTTGTTTGTCATCCCCTACAATAAGTAGCTTTTTGGCTCGGAGAATTGCAGGTAACGCAGTGATGTCAGATTGCGATGCCTCATCTATAATGACAAGGTCAAAACTTCCCAATTCCGAGGGTAAATTTTCGCTAACTCGCCAGGTGGGCATGATCCAACAGGGCACTCCATCATAGCAATCCTGCATAGCTCGAAAGGCTTCTCTTTTATACCGAGGGGATCGGATTTTACCTTTGCCTACTCCCAATCTAGCTATCGCCGAGGCAAATCTAATTAAAGCCCCCTGCACCCGTTCAGTCATATTATGCCGCAAGCCAATATGTGTTTTGAGCCGAACTAGTTCTGTGAATGTTCGTTTTAATTCATTATCAAGTCGTGCCCTTTTGGCAACAACCTCTTTAATTTGGCCCCTGCTATCAATTTCTTTTAGGTAGGCTGCCTGCCTCTTCCACTTCCATGTTTCAAACCAGTTAGTCGGAGTCCATTCATCATCTCCATTTATTAGGGGATCTGAGAGGACCTTTTCGGACCATAGGGGAGCTCCGGACAAGTAAATTTTTTCTGAAATGCGACTTATTGTTTGTAGTTGAGGACGATATTCATGAAGTCGAATGAGTTCTTGAGTTAATGCGTTCCCTTTCTGTAATACCTGGTCAGAAGAATACACCTTATTACCTATTTCTTTGGTAATGAACGAAAGAAAATTGTCAACAATGGGACCATTGCAGTTTGTGAGCTTGTTCTTTAGGGCTTCCAGCTTTTGACGTTGACCCCCTAGATTGATCCGGGCAGTCTGAAATTTTATGGCTTTTATGGCCCGCTCCACTTCTTGTTGGTCATGTAACATTTTGTCAATTTCTAGTCCATGGGGGAAAAGCT
>CAZOJZ010000232.1:0-3452 GCA_964580205.1 uncultured Roseivirgaceae bacterium | reverse complement strand
GATCAATAGCGGCCATATGGAGGTAGACCATGGTAGAGCGCATGGAACCGTGCCCCAGCAATTTCTGGATCAGCTTTAGGTTGGTTCCTTGCTCGAGCATATGAGTAGCAAAAGCATGCCTCAAACTGTGTGGATATATCGTTTTTTTAATCCCTGCTTTGCCAACAGCCCGTTTTACAATTTGGCGAACAGAAGTTGATGAATAGGGTTGCCCCGGCTTTCCTCTCCCTTCAAAGACATACTTTATGGGTTTAGGATAGACCCCCAAGAAGTAATCACGCAATAGTTTGAGCGCCTTTTCGGCCAGAAGCGTATCCCTGGATTGATTGCCTTTTCCATTGAGTATTCTGATCACCATCCGGGTTGAATCTATATCACAAACCCGCAGTTGGAGTAACTCACCCACCCTCATCCCGGTAGAGTACAGAAGGGCCATTACAGCCTTATGCTTGGGATTGGGGGTAACTTCTATAAGCTTATTTACTTCCCGCTTGGATAGAATGTCTGGTAAGTGATGGGAAAGGCGGGGTCGCTTGATTCTTAATTCTTTATCCCATTCAAGGCCCACCACATCCTGGCGTAGGATCTTTAGTGCACTAATGGTTTGATTAATGAAGGAAACCGATAAACCACGCTTTTCCTTGCAGTGGTAAAGGTATTCCTTCAACTGCAGCATGGTTACTTTTTCCGGTGACAGGTCATAATACTTGCTCAGCTGCACCAACATGCTTAGGTAAGTGGTGATGGTTCGTGGACTGTAATTCCGGAATTGGAGCTCGCGGATGAACCGCTGTCTTAGCCGTTCTTTTTTTCATCATGATTATCTTTATTTAGTTACTCCTATAAGATAATCAATATCATGAAGCTATCGACTGAAAGGAGGTTTCGTTCAACATTTGTATAAAGAGCATTAATGCTCTTTATTAATGCTATATATTTGGTATTATCGATACTGGAATATACACCCTGGAATCATTCAACTGAAATTATCTAGGTGCCATTTCCAACCTTCCCATCTCCCTGGTCCCCATTCCATTTTCAATCCCTATATTTAAATCGCCCAATTCCTTGCGTGCCTTCTCCACTTCTACCATAATTTCTTCCACCTTTTCAGGATAGTGTTCGATTACATTGAACCGTTCTCCCGGATCACGCATCATATTATAAAGCTCAGGTTTTTCTATTACCATTTTTATTCTTTCTCCTTGACTTCCATCTTTGCCCGGTTTAGTATCGTATGACCTCCAGGTATGAGGCAAACCAATTTCCAATTTCCCTTACGTACTGCGTTCAAACCGTCACTTTTGTAATAAAGAATTAACTCCAGTGGTGTTGAGTTAAAATCGCCTTTCCAAAGAGAAGAGATATCAACTCCATCAATTTTATTATCGGATAATTTCCCGTTTGTAATTGATGCAAATGTTGGCAACAGATCAATTGCGCAAGCCAACTTATTACAAACAGTTCCCGTTGGAGTTTTTCCTGGCCAACGAATAATAAATGGTACTCTTTGGCCACCTTCCCAGTTAGTCATTTTACCTTCGCGAAGCCCACCAGCTGAGCCGGCATGATTCCCAAAATTTAGCCAGGGGCCATTGTCGGTTGTGAAGATAAGAATGGTATTTTCTGTTAAATTATTTTTCTCTAATGCTTTGCTTATTTCGCCAACCGACCAATCTATTTCCATCATTACCTCACCATATAACCCTTGTTCGCTTTTACCCCTGAATTTATCAGACACACCAAGAGGTATGTGCCCCATTGTATGTGGTACATACAGGAAAAATGGATTCTTTGCATTTCTATTAATGAAGTCAACTGCCTTTTCGGTGTAAAGTGTGGTGAGTTTATCCTGATCTTTCAGGCTGGTAACGCTATCCACTACATGATTGCCTTCAATTATCGGAAGTACTGGATATCCTCCCCTTCCCTGATCTTTTGGCAACCGCTCTCCGGTCACATTGCTATTGGGCCACATGTCGTTGGAGTAAGGGAGTCCGGTATATTCATCGAAACCATGCTGCAGTGGAAGAAACTCATTCTGCCATCGAAGGTGTCATTTGCCAAAACAGGCGGTGGCATAGCCTTGTTCTTTGAACATTTCAACCATGGTAAATTCCTCAGAATTGAGCCCAATGGTATCATATGGAAATAGCGCTCCTGGAAATCCCAACCTGTTGGGGTAACAACCTGTAAGTAATCCTGCACGGGATACGCTGCAAACAGGCTGAGCTGCATAGAAGTTGGTAAACATCATTCCCTCGCTGGCCAATCGATCGATGTTAGGTGTTTCGAAACCAGTTGCCCCATAACATCCCACATCACCATATCCTTCATCATCAATGAATAAGAGGACAACAGGTTCATCCTTCTTGTAGCTGAGCTGATGTCCGTTTCCAATGTAGATTTCTCGTAAACCATTCTCGTCTAACGTAATCGCGGTTGGTAAATTATTTCCTGTATGGGTTCTTGCCCCACTCATATCTTTTACCAGCATCAAAGTCTGGGTTTGTTATTGGCCTTTGTGCGTTGGTATTGACTTGCCAGCCCTGCAAGGACTTTTTCATTTCCTTGAATTTTTCCGGATTGCTAAACTTGAGGTCAGTCATTTCATTGATATCGTGTTTCAGATTATAGAGATAGAATTTTCCAGACACCAAATTTTCCACAATTTTCCAATCCCCTTTTCGTAGAGCCGACATCGGCTGCTCGTGATGGTATACCGGATAATGAGTGAAAACTTCACGTTCCGGATCAAATTCGTCTTTCGTCCAGGCTGGAACCATAGAGAACCCGTCGAGTACCTGCTTTTCAGGTTTTTTTCCTTTAGATAATTCCAAAAAAGTAGGATAATAATCCACAGACGACACAATCGCCTCAGAGGTAGATCCGGGAGCAATCTTTCCAGGCCATCTCACTATCAATGGCACTCTAACACCACCTTCATACAGGGTCCCTTTACCGGCGCGCAAGGGTGCATTGGAAGTTGCAATGTAACGCAAAGGATGATCTTTAGGGTAAGCGTTTATGCTATTGTCTCCCAATAAAGGAGCACTATCAAAACGATTATCGACACCTCCATTATCTGAGCAGAAAATAAATATAGTATTGTCTGCCAGACCATGTTCTTCCAGTGCAACCATAAGATCCCCAACGCTGTTATCCACATGTTCTATCATGGCAGCATATACGGCATTACAAGCATAGTCCGGATCCCTCTCCTTGTTCAAATACTTATTAATCAAGCCGCTGTCAGCAGTTAACTGCACGTGGACGTCAAAGTGGGAGACGAACAGGAAAAAGGGCTCCTCTTTGCTCTCTTTTATAAAGTCAATACCCATGTCAGTAAGAATCTCACTCACACTTTTATTTTTAGTGGTGTATTCAGGCAAAAATTTTGGCTGATAATTGAGTCCTCCCGCATAAACATACGCCTTATCATAACCACGGGA
>CAZOJZ010000231.1:0-2116 GCA_964580205.1 uncultured Roseivirgaceae bacterium | reverse complement strand
AAAACTTTTAAATGCAGTTTATACGCATATGCTTCTAATAACAGAACAATGATTATAAAGTCCGGAAAACAGTACGAAATTTCATCAGCAAGGGAGGAGGCTAGCGGTAGGCGTGTTACCATAAAAGTGGAAAAAAAAGTGGTAAATGGACTTTATGGATTTTCCCTATTTTATGATTGCTTTAATTGTAATATCAACCAATTTTCAAGCGACTGTGGTGGTCTCGTCACCATTATCCATAAAAAAGCAGTGGAGTTTTGATAGGGTCTCCAAATTTATCTAACTTCATACTCAAAACTGATTCCCCTCTTACAAGCACAAAAAGCCCCGCCCTTGTACTGTGGCTGTACCAGCGTCACGCTCTCAAAACATTTGGGGTATCTATGATAAACTGCTGTTTGTTTCTGAGAAGTGGCCCTAAATTGGCCCAAGCAGCCCCCCCCCTTGACACAACCAAATCTACTGGGCTATTTTTACCTTCAACTTAGAGGAGAATCGTCGTGACAATGAGAATTGCCGCCCTGATCCTAATCAGCCTGTTCATGAACGCCTGCGACAAAGTGGGCAGTGAAGCCTGGTGTGCAAAGCAAAAGGAGAAACCCAAGAGCGACTGGACGCTCGAAGAGACAGGCGACTACACCAAGCATTGCGTGATTGGCATGGACTCTGAGAAGTGATGAATGGGCGTCTTTTTATGCCCACAGTCGCAGGTGACCTGCCCCTGTAAATTGCACCACATGTTAAGTTAGAGTTTCTATCTTTTGAAGGATACCTTCTCTTTCTAGAACTTGCCGGACTTCATCAAATGCCGCTTTAATATTTCCTTTAGGAAATTTAATTTGGCCTAAACCTTCAACATTAATAAATTCCTCACATCCCTCTTCTAAAAGAATAATAGCCCGAGTAAACCCCAACCGACCTTGAAATAAACCCGCTTCATGAATTACATTCATTCGCGCTCTAAGTTTTCCATCAGCCCGCTGGTCTTCGCCTGTCATAATTAAAAAAGCAATTGTGGCTGAATCAAGCATTACCGACAATCGAGCAATATTGGTAATTCCTGCTTCTGGCACACGATTATATTCATCCCAAGGCAAATGTAGATGGTCATTTATAAAGTCTTTAAGTTCTCTCCAAAGCAATGAGCGTCCATGTCCAATAAAAACATTAGTGCCAACTTCAATAGAGCACTTTTCCTGTCTATTTTTTCGGACCAGATGCGAGCTAGCTTTTCGAGCTAATCGAGCAAGATTGTTGCACGCATCAAAGTGGCTCAATAATGAAATAGCTTCTGAAAGGACCAAGAAATGAGGTGGGGTATGAACTCCATCGAAAGCAGCCTTGGCGTCCCGAGAAATTAGTGAACCTGAAGGTTTTAGACCAGAAATTACATCCGTTTGCGATAATATTTTAATATGCTCAGCTTGGTTTTTTAATTCATCTAGAAAATTGTCACTCTTTTTATCTAAGCTCGTACTTAAAATAGACAACACATCAGTTTTAAGATTTTCAAATTCAATGGATGTTTTTTTAGCTAAATCATTAGCTCTATCAAGATTGGGGGTTCCAGCTAATTCTCTTATATATGTGATAAGATCATCAACATTAAATTCCTTCCAATCTCCTGTTGATCCTACTTTACTAAAATGGGCACCTGGCGGAGGTGCCTCAAGTTTTTCGTAGTAAACATTAGTATGGTGTCCAAGCCAGGAACCGCCCCACGCTTTTCCTACCTTCTCTGCTGCTTTTATAAGTTCTTCCAGAGGATTCCGTACTTCTCCAACCTCACCACTTGATGCCAATGCCTCAAGGCTGTCTGCAATTTCTAATAATTCTTTATGAAAATTGGCCATAAAAGGGCGCTCTGCTTTTCCAGTGAACCCCCCTATTCGAGTAATATGGTGCCTATCCGCTGAATTTTCAACCCTTGCACAGCACACACAATCCTATCCTCCCCACCCAAATCCAGCGACTTGACCTTCTCGACCGATTAGGGTTAAATTCAAGCGTTCCGAACATCTCATATTGGAGGGGTTATGAGGATGCGGTACCGGGTTGTTTCTTGCCTTTGTATTCTTCTGTTCGCCACCCACGCCCAAGCTTTTCAGGTTAATGA
>CAZOJZ010000230.1:0-12151 GCA_964580205.1 uncultured Roseivirgaceae bacterium | reverse complement strand
CTTTGACAACAACCAAGTCAGTGTCGTCATTATTACAGGCAAATAATAACAGCAATAGTATGATGTCTAACGGTGTGTATCTCATTACAAAATTCTCTTTCCTATAACAAGACACTGTTTATCTACAAAAGGTTGTTTTATATTTCCGTCTTTGCTACGGTTGTTAAAAACGGTAAGAAATTTTTTAGTATCCATAATGTTTAAGGTTTTGGTTTGGATTTATAATATAACTAATTGAAAATGAATTGAAAATAAAATTTTTATGAATTAGTTTTCATGGTAATCGATTCCAGCGTGGTAATCTATTCCCTTTCTTTTATTACATTGGAGTTGATTCGAATATGGAAAACGCACTGAACCCTTACCGTTTTAGGATTCAATCGGTAGACCTGCTCCGTGGAATAGTAATGATCATCATGGCCCTTGATCATGTAAGGACCTTTATGGGGCCCACGTCTTTTGCTCCGGAAGATCCCACCCAAACCAGCGTGTTGCTTTTTACTACCAGGTGGATAACCCACTTTTGTGCACCGGTTTTTGTGTTTCTGACAGGCACCAGCACTTATTTATATGCTCGTAATACCAATTGTGACCTTAACACCCTTCGGAATTTCTTGTTTACCCGTGGATTGTGGATTATTTTTGTGGAGATTTTCTTGCTGAATTTGGTGGTTCAGTTTCTTCCCTACCAATTTGTTTTCTTACAGATTTTATGGGTCATTGGATGGTCCATGATCTTTCTGGCGGGGTTGATCTATCTGCCCCGATACATGATCCTGATTTTCGGTTTGACTTTGGTATTTGGACATAATCTATTAGATTATATATTCCCCTATGGTGAAGGAGGTTGGCTGTATTTTGTATTACACCAAAAGCATATGTTCATGACCACGCCTTTACCGATTTTTGTATATTATCCTTTAATTCCATGGCCTGGAATCATGGCTTTAGGGTACCTGTTTGGTCGTTTGCTGGTACTATCTACACCCCATAGAAATGCACAGATCTGGACGGTGGGAATAATTGGAACAATATTGTTCTTGGTTTTGAGAGGTGTTAACTATTATGGTGATCCTGTTCCATGGGAAACACAGGAACGGGGACTTTTATACACTTTTCTGAGTTTTCTCAACACTGAAAAATACCCCGCTTCCCTGCTTTTTATACTCATGACTTTAGGGCCAAGTATACTGATGATTCCCTGGCTTGAAAAATGGCAAGGAGTAAAAGTAAAATTTATTAGCGTGTTCGGAAGGGTGCCTTTCTTTTTCTACCTGCTGCACTTTGCTATCGTTCACGTTATTGCCATCATTTGGTCTCAGTGGCGTTTTGGCACCAGTGAATGGTGGTTGGGACCACCGTCCGGGTTCCCGGAAAACTATCAACCGGATTTAGCGTTGGTTTTTGCAATTTGGCCAGTGGTAATTCTTATTTGCTATCCGCTATGCAAATGGTTTGCCGACTACAAAAAGACCCATAAGGAGTATTGGTGGTTAAGCTACTTATAAAAAATAAGGCCAGGCCTACTCGAGACCCGACCTATCTTCAACCAGCTATGAACCTAAATATTTCCTTGTTTATGAGCTATTAGCTCTGACTCTTATTACAAGTGACTATATTGAATATATTATATTATTACTTAACTTAATGCAATTTAGTATACATACTAGATTCCGCTAAATGGTAACCCCCATATATAAAAGTTTACCCACCATTCCTGTAGACCGTTGATTTACAGATTATTCCATAAAAAAAACCCCGCCAGATGGCAGGGTTAAGCTTGTATATATAGTATAGATGATTGCTTTACTATAATTCTTATTCTGGTCCCAGAACTTCGAGCTGTGTATTTAAGGCTTCTGCTTTATCATTCATTTTAAGTTGAACATAAACAGTTTGCAAGGTTTCCAATACAGTTCGATCTTCAGGTTTGATCTCATTTGCCTTTTCCAAATAAGGGAGGCACTTATTAAATTCAACTCTGGCTTCTTCTTCCACCTTCTTCCCCTCCTTTTGATAGGTTCTCAGATCCATATCATTGGCTTTTTTGAGAATTTCAGCTCCCTTATTATAGAAGTTTACTGCCAGATTAAATGTGGCGTCAAAATATTCCGGATCCGCTTCAATGGCCTTTTCATAGTTTGCAACTGCTGCCTCATCATCATCAGTTTGTTCACTGATATAGGCAAGGTTATAATATAGATTTGCATTATCCGGTTCGGCTCTGATGGCCTCTGTCAGCTTGGCCTTGGCTTTATCTGTTTGTTCAGTAACGATCAATAAATTGATCTCTTCCTTCATCAAAGTTTCATTATCCGGGAAGTGCACCCTTGCCTGCTCCAAAACCTCAAGAGCTTTTTCATCATCATTGTTTTGAGTTCTTTCCAGATACACTACACTGCTGTAGATATCTTCACTATGATAATCCAGATCTATCAGCTTATAGTAATTATCCAGGGCCTTTTGATAGAGTTCTCCCTGCTGAGCGGCAATACCGGCATAATAGTAACCTGTAGTATCTTCAGGTTTTAATATTGACGATTTTTCAAAATAGGTGATGGCTGTTTCATAATCTTCCTGATTATATGCTTCCGCCCCGTTGTTAATCATTGTTCCCCACATATTATCGATCTTAATGAGGCTCAGCCCGTCATAACTTCCTCCCTCGTCCAAGGATTTGGCCTTGTTATAAGCTGCAACAGCTTCTGTCAAGGCTTCATCTTGCATGTCCTGATAAGTGGAATCAAAGGCAATTGCTTCGTAAACCTCTCCTTTGGTGAACCAGGTTTTTGGCTTATTGATGGTCTTTTCATGAACAGTGGCTAAATCGATTTGATCCTTGGCATTCATCAATTCTCCCTTGTCTTTGAACTGTGAAGCCTTGTTAACTGCTGAGTTCTGGGCGTAAACCCCAGCTGCCATCAGACAAATAACAACAGTTGATATGAGCTTTTTCATAATGATATTAAATGGTTCTTTAACTAATTAAGTTAGCAATTTTTATTTTTATTTTCAGTTTTCGCCAGTTCCATTTTCGTTTTCTTCAATTTCCGTGCCTGTTTCTTCTTCAAACATTTCTATTTTCTCTACGGAACTGATCTTGTCACCCTCATTCAATCTGATTAATTTGACTCCCTGAGTGGCTCTTCCCATCACTCTAACTGATTTTACCTCCATTCTAATAGTGATACCGGAACGGTTTATGATCATTAAATCATCAGTGTCAACCACTTCTTTTATAGCCACCAACTCACCGGTTTTAGAGGTAACATTGATGGACTTCACTCCTTTACCACCCCTTTTGGTAATGCGGTAATCGTCAATTGATGATCGTTTACCATATCCCTTTTCAGAAACCACCATTAGGTCCGACTCATCTCTACTTACACAAACCATTCCAACTACCCGATCAGTTTCACTTTCCAGGGTCACTCCTCTTACGCCTGCTGCAGTTCGACCCATTGGTCTTACGCCCTGTTCATGAAAATGAATGGCCCTACCTGACTTTTTGGCAATTACAATATGGTTATCACCGTTGGTCAGTTTAACTTCTAACAACTTGTCCCCTTCCCGAATAGTGATGGCATTAATTCCATTTGACCTGGGCCGGCTGTAAGCCTCTAAAGTAGTTTTTTTGATGGTTCCTTGTTGGGTACACATGATCAGGTAGTGATTGTTAATGTAATCCTCATCCTTAAGGTTCATCACATTAATAACCGCCCTTACCTGGTCTCCTGATTCTATATTTATAAGGTTTTGAATGGCCCGTCCCTTAGCAATTTTACTTCCTTCAGGAATTGCCCAAACTTTCTTCCAGTAAACCTTGCCGAATTCAGTAAATATAAGCAGGTAGTTATGGGTGAATGCTGTGAATAAATGTTCGGTGAAGTCGTCATTCTTACTACCGGCTCCTTTGGCCCCCACTCCACCCCTGCCCTGGGTTCGATATTCGGTTAGTGGTGTTCTTTTAATGTACCCCTGATGACTTATGGTAATTACCATTTCCTCATTAGGAATCATATCCTCATCGGTAAAATCATCTGCGCTGTGAACAATCTCAGTACGTCGATCATCCCCGTATCGATCCTGAATTTCCCGAAGTTCGTCCTTTATGATTTGCATCCGCAGGTCTTCACTATCCAGAATTTCTTTCAGGCTTTTGATCAGTTCTATTACCTCTTTATGTTCTTTTTGTATTTTATCTCTTTCTAACCCTGTCAACCGCTGAAGGCGCATTTCCAATATCGCTTTTGCTTGAATATCTGAAAGCTGAAACGTCTCCATCAACTGGCTTTTGGCTGACTCCGGATCCCTTGAGTTCCTTATAAGGGAAATTACTTCATCGAGATTATCAAGCGCAATCAGGTAACCTTCAAGTATGTGGGCCCTTTTCTCTGCTTCCTTAAGGTCATGTTCGGTTCGTCGGACTACCACTATATGTCGGTGGTCTACAAAGTATCCGATTAATTCTTTAAGATTTAGGGTAAGCGGTCTCCCTTTTACCAAGGCCACATTATTAACTCCAAATGAGGATTGTAGCTGGGTTTGTTTAAACAAATTGTTTAGGACAACATTTGGGATACTGTCTTTTCTCAACTCATATACAATGCGCATTCCCTTTCGGTCCGACTCATCTCTGATGTCCGAAATTCCTTCGATTTTTTTGTCATTAACCAACTGCGCAGTCTTTTCGATCATGTTGGCCTTATTCACCATATAGGGAATCTCGGTGACAATAATTCTTTCCCTGCCCTTTTTGGTGGTTTCGATTTCAGCCTTGGCCCTCATTACCACTCGTCCCCGACCCGTTTCAAATGCTGACTTGACTCCTTGATATCCATATATAATGCCACCGGTAGGGAAATCCGGAGCAATAATATGCTGCATCAGCTCAGGTATGGATATATCATTGTTTTCAATATAGGCGATTATCCCATCTACCAGCTCATTGAGGTTGTGTGGTGGCATGTTGGTTGCCATACCTACTGCTATTCCGGACGCTCCGTTTGCCAGCAGATTGGGTATTTTTGCCGGCAATACTGTTGGCTCAAGAGTAGAATCATCGTAGTTAGCCTGAAAATCAACGGTGCCTTTATTGATTTCTGAAAGCATCTCTTCTGAAATTCTTCGAAGTCTCGCCTCTGTATAACGCATGGCTGCAGGAGAATCTCCATCAATACTTCCAAAATTACCCTGGCCATCTACTAATGGGTATCTAAGCGACCATTCCTGGGCCATCCGCACCATGGTGTCATACACTGCAGTATCACCATGGGGGTGATACTTTCCCAGCACATCCCCCACGATCCGTGCACACTTCTTGTATGGTCGATTATAGTTGACACCCAACTCGTCCATGCCAAACAAAATTCGTCGATGTACCGGTTTCAGTCCGTCTCTAACGTCTGGTAATGCTCTTGAAATAATAACCGACATGGAGTAGTCGATATAGGCTCCCCGCATTTCATCCTCGATATTGATAGAGATGATATTCTCATTTTTGCCCTCTGCCATAAAAATCTGGGTATTGGATAGTTAGCTGTAAAAAATTCGCCCGCAAGTTAATTAAAAATTGTGATTATGCACATGGTAACAGACACTTCTTGCAGTATCCGAATTGAACAATTTTAGTAGTCCGACAAGGGTCTAAAAATCTCAAATCACAAGGTAGGTGAAGTAGAGCAAAGCACACTCACACTCACACTAAATACTCAAACTCAAACTCAATACGGGTTCAGCTTCTTCTTATTGCGCCCTTTATATTTCTTCAGAGTAGGATTCAATTCACCGTATCCCCTGTATTGCTCTATAGGAAGCGGTTGGCCGCGGTATTCATTACCATAATGAAGGTGTTTCATTTGCGTATGACAAGCCTTTAGCGGGCACCTGGGGAGGTCAGGGTATCTTATACTTATCCCAAGTTTAAAGGTAAAACCGTTCATTTTATAGTCGGTAGGTTCTGTACCTGATTTTTCCAGACTTCTCAGTTCGTAAGAAGGTTTAAGGATAATCCTGAAATATTCGGATAATTCTTTTTCAATTGAAACTCCCAGGTTGATGAACAGCTTATTACTAACAGAATCGGTATTAAATCCCTTGCCAAGCTTAAGTCGACCCACTTGTACTTCAGGTACCAACATGTAGTCCTGGTATTGGTACACTTCTGCACCTATGTTCCCATAGTATTTGGTGAACATGGTACTTTTTTTATTTATGATCCCTTGTACCATACCGATATCGTCCTCCTTAATAGAATGAAACTCTATCTCAGCTCCCCCTCCGATGCGGAACCGGTTGAAATGAAAATTTAGGGTTCCGCTTATTGGAAAGCCACTACCATTGAAGTCATTAGCGGCTTCTGTGCTGCTTACTTTCTCACGGTAGAATGTTCTGCTGTAGCCCAATAATGGGGTGAAAGTGAATTTATTCAAGAATCTTCGAATGCCATAATTCGGATTAAAGTGCCGGTTTCGAAATGGCTTTCGATTGCCAACTGCTTTTTTGGTACTAGTAGGTTCTGCTGGTTTACTCTGCATCTCCCTGGTGTCAATAACCGCGTCCTTTTCAAATTTATTTTGTTTGGGAATGGTATCATTCTGACCTTTCAGGGTAAAAGATTGAAAGCAAAACAACAAGATTAGAATAAAACTATACCGGATGAAGACTTGGTTCATGCTTTATTATTCTATAACTGGCAAAACAACAGCTTTTGTATCAATTGACCTCAAAGGTTTTCATAAAATTTCTAAAGGATCCAATATCGGATAGTTGAAGCCGGTCCCCTATGCTTATAATCTTTTGTCGTTCCAGCATTGATATACAGCGTTTACTGGTTATCTCTTCTCCTTCAGGCAAGAAAAATGTCTCAAGAAATCTAATTAGTATGTGAGAGGATTTCATTACGGCTAAAAAAATTCCAGGTTCCGTGTCTATATGTTTGGAGTCCTTCCCTATGGAAATCTCCGGGATTACCACTTTTAATATTTTATTGATTCCTTCGAAAAAAAGTTCTTCCCAAAATTGAAATCTGGACTGTAAACGGATAACCATCCTGACCACCGGGTCCTGTTGCAGAAAGTATCCACCTTTAGAAAACCGCCTGGCTTTTTTGTTTAAGGATAACTCCTCGAATAAACTGGTAGTACCATCAACCCTGGCCAATGCTACAGCAGGAGCCATTAACATTCCGGATAAAAAATCATGAAGACTTATCTCCTTGAATTCGCCTTCCTCTTCCCTAAATGTACTGTGTAACCTCATCACCACATCCTGCACATCAGGAATTTCTAAAAGTTGCCCAACTTCATTTTCTGTAAACATAGCACGTGAAGCATCAATGGCGGAAATTTACGGAAACTTAACCTGTCAAAGCTGCTAATTTACCCTGGTTTGGTACTCCTGTAACAGGTATGCCCTTGATAGATATGGCGGTATTCTAAGCCATTGGAGCTGTTTGGTATATACACAAGCTTTCTGTATCCCTCCTGTATACCCCAATTTTGGTATCTTTCACACTGAAATAGTACAACCCCGGTTTTACCGGCCACATAAAAAAGTTTTAACAAACAGCTGCCACCTCCGTTATTACGTTAGTATTAGAAATAAGAAATTTAATGATTAAACTTAGTCAAATACATAAGTCATATCCTGCCGGAAAACAATCTTTGCATGTGTTAAAAGGAATCGACCTGGACATCGCCGAAGGAGAACTGGTTGCCATCATGGGATCATCAGGATCCGGTAAGTCCACGCTTTTGAATATCCTGGGGATTCTTGACAACTATGATAGTGGAGATTATACTTTGGCTGGAACACTTATCAAAGGCCTGTCTGAAAGAAAAGCGGCATTTTACCGCAGCAAGTTTCTGGGTTTTGTATTCCAGTCATTTAATTTACTGAATTTTAAGAATGCCATGGAAAATGTGGCTCTGCCTCTATATTACCAGAAGGTAAGAAGAAAAGAGCGCAACAAAATTGCCCTGGAATACCTGGACCGGATGGGTTTAAGAGAATGGGCAAATCATTTGCCCAGTGAGTTGTCCGGAGGGGAAAAACAGCGTATTGCCATAGCCCGCTCTTTAATATCTGATCCAAAAGTGATACTGGCGGATGAACCTACAGGCGCTCTGGATTCAAATACTTCGAAGGAGGTGATGGATATTTTTAAAGAAGTCAATGATATGGGGAAAACTGTAATAATCGTCACGCATGAGCACGACATCGCTGAAAGTACAGACCGGATAATCATGTTAAAGGATGGAATAATAATGGACCGGAATTTTCAATTGGCTTCATATTAAACATTAGATTAAATGTTTGACCTGGATAAGTGGCAAGAAATTTTCCACACTATTGAAAAGAACAAACTCCGGACTTTTATCACGGCCTTCAACGTGGCTTGGGGAATCTTCATTCTGATCATTCTAATGGGATTTGGACGGGGTTTTCAGAATGGTGTACACAGCCAGTTTGACGATGATGCCGCAAACAGCATTTTTATAAATGGCGGCACTACCTCTATGGCTTATAAAGGAATTCAACCAGGTAAAAAAATCAACTTTACCAATGATGACTATGATTTAATACGAAAAACAGTTGAAGGCGTGGAATTCCTGACCGGAAGATTCTATGTAAGTGGCGAATTTATCGTGCGGTACCAGGACAATTACAGCTCCTTTAACATCAGGGCGGTTCACCCGGACCACCTACATCTTGAAAAATCCATCATCCAGCAAGGACGTTATATCAACGATAAGGATATTAGGGAAAAACGGAAAGTGGCGGCAATTGGTAAAAAGGTGGTAAATGTCCTTTTTAGCCATATAAACCCTATTGGAAAATACATAACCATTAATGGGATCAAGTATAAAGTGGTTGGTGTTTATGATGACCTGGGTAATGAAGATGAGACCAAGGTTATCTACATTCCGATATCAACTGCACAGCTTGCTTATAGCGGTGGAAATCATATCCACAGATTGATGTTGACCGTAGGAGATGCCAGCCTGGAAGAAAGCCTGGCCATCCAGGAAGAAATACATCAGATGCTGGCTTCAAGACACCTCTTCTCCACTGAGGATAAGCGGGCTGTTTGGATCTTTAACCTTTGGGAGGAGTATATAAAATGGATGAATATATTCGACGGGATTCGAATTTTGTTGGCCGCAGTGGGGATATTTACCCTGCTGGCGGGAGTGGTAGGCGTAAGCAATATTATGCTTATAGTAGTAAAAGAACGCACCAGGGAGATTGGTGTTAGAAAGGCCATTGGGGCCACTCCCCGATCAATAATCGGACTGTTCCTGATGGAAGCATTGCTGATCACTTTGGTTAGTGGTTACATAGGAATGGTTGCTGGAATGACCTTTATCGAAAGTGGATTATTGACCAAACTGATGTCAGCTTTCGAGTTTCCCATGAACTTTTTTGTAGATCCCGGAGTCAATTTTAGGAATGCAATGATAGCCACCTTAATACTGGCAGCAGTGGGCACCCTGGCAGGATATTTTCCTGCGCGAAAAGCTGCCAGAATAAAGCCGGTTGAAGCCTTAAAAGACGAATAGATGTTCGATTACGATAAATGGCAAGAAATTTTTGGTACTATTCGTAAAAATAAACTGCGAACATTACTTACTATCATAGGAATTGCCTGGGGGATCTTTATGATCATTAGCCTGGTGGGGTTAGGTAACGGCTTTAGAAAAGGAGTAACTAAAGGATTTGGGCAATGGGCCACCAATTCAGGCTTCATATGGGGTCTTAGGACCACTATATCTTATGACGGCTTCCAACCGGGCCGACGTATTAGTTTTGATAATTCCGACACCAAACTATTATTAAGCAGGGTAAGGGAAATTCGCTATCTGGCTCCCAGAAATCAGCTCGGGGGATGGCGGGGTGGTAATAACGTTACCAGGGGTTATAATTCAGGGGCATTTACCATCAGTGGTGACTATCCTGAGTTCAATAAAATAAATATCCAATATATTGAACAGGGAAGATTCATTAACCAAAAGGACATTGATGATTATCGTAAAGTAGCAGTAATTGGTCAAAATGTAGTAAATCTGCTGTTTGAAGAAGACGAGGACCCGCTGGGTGAATACATCACCATCAAAAAGGTGAATTTTCAAGTGGTTGGATTAATTAAACCCATTCGAACCGATGGCAATGAAGAAGACCAGAACAGTATTCATATCCCTTTTACTACTTTTCAACGGGCATTTAATTTTGGTGACAGGGTGGGATATTATGCATTTAGTGCTTATGAGCAGTTTGATGTTGAGAAGGTCCAGGCAAGGATGCTTACATTACTTAAAAATAATAATAATGTGCACCCTTTGGACGAGGATGCTATAGGATATTTCAATCTGCAGAAAAAATTTGACGAAATGACCGGGCTGTTCAGAGGGCTGGAACTATTTACCTGGTTTGTAGGATTAAGTACCTTGTTTGCCGGTATCATTGGAGTAAGTAATATCATGCTGATAATTGTTAAGGAGCGTACCAAAGAAATTGGGATTCGGAAATCCTTAGGAGCTACCCCCTACTCTATTATTGGGTTAATAGTTCAAGAATCAGTATTTCTGACCTTAATTGGAGGTTATTCCGCACTTATTATGGGTTTATTGTTACTGGATGTACTTTCAAAAGTTCTACCTGATGATTTTATTATTCTAAACCCCAACGTGAGTCCGGCGGTAGCGATCGGGTCCCTGGTGCTGTTGATAATTGGCGGTATAATTGCCAGTATCATGCCTGCCCGAAAAGCGGCTGCAGTTAGTCCCATTGAAGCCATTAGACAAGAAAATTAAAAGAACGAAATGAAGCGTATAATCCGAATAACCATTGTGGTATTACTTGTAGCCAGCTTTTTTTATATGAGCTATTTTCTCTACTCCAAATCAAAGCAACCAGATGTGGTGTACGATACCGACAGCACCTTTGTAACTACTATCATTCGTAAAACTGTGGCCACCGGTTCCATAATACCCAGGAGGGAAATTGAAATAAAATCTCAGGTATCAGGCGTAGTGGACAAGATATATGTTGAGGCAGGACAGGTAGCAAGAAAAAGTCAGCTCCTGGCTAAAATTCGGATTATTCCCAACTCCGTATCGTTGAACAACGCTCAGACTCAGTTACGATCGGCCCGTATCAACTATAACAACGCGAAAAAAGAAAAAGAACGTCAGGAACTGCTCTACCAAGAAAAAATTATTTCAGAAGTGGAGTTCAATGAATTCAAACTGGATTTTGAATTAAGAGAAGAGGCTTTGGCGGCGGCAGAAAGCAACCTTCAGTTAATCAAGGAGGGGGCCTCCAAAAAAGCCGGAACGGCTACCAACGAAATCCGTGCTACCGTGGACGGCATGATCCTGGATGTGCCCATACGAGAAGGCAGCTTTGTTATTGAAAGCAATACATTTAACGAAGGGACCACCATTGTGTCCATTGCAAATATGCAGTCTATGATTTTCGAAGGGAAGGTCGATGAATCGGAAGTAGGAAAAATTAAGGAGGGCATGCCTTTGAAGTTGATCATTGGTGCCCTGGAAGGTAAAAGCTTTGATGCCACCCTGGAATACATAAGCCCCAAGGGTGTTGAAGAAGAAGGTGCCATACAGTTCGAGATTAGAGCTGCCATTGATATCCGGAAAGACATATTTCTAAGAGCAGGCTATAGTGCTAATGCAGATATCGTTCTGGAGAAGAAAGACAGTGTGCTTTCAATTAATGAGAGTAATCTAATCTTTGAAGATGACGACAAAGTCTTTGTGGAAGTAATGACAGGACCCCAGCAGTTTGAAAAACGCGAAATTGAAACCGGTATTTCTGATGGGATCAATATTGAAGTAGTTTCCGGGCTGACAATAGAAGATCGTATTAAGAAACTCTGATGTGGAGAAAATTACGTAATTACTGGTCGTAGGATATCCTACGACCAGTATTATATCGATTCCTACTGGCCCCCGGATGATTCTTCCTCAGTAATTTCCTCCTCCGCTGATGCCCTTTCGCTTTGGACTGATTCTATGATGGCACCATAACGGGATTTCAGCTCTTCATCTGTTTTTAGTGCCTTGGTAATTTTATTATATAGGCCGGCACCGAGTTGCTCCTTGTCTTTTATTTTAGTGGTATAGGCTTC
>CAZOJZ010000229.1:0-7620 GCA_964580205.1 uncultured Roseivirgaceae bacterium | reverse complement strand
GGACTGGATTGATGAAGTTGGTGACCGCAATAAGGTGGATGTACTTTTCCCTAATTGCTGGACACCTGATATTCATAGAATGATAAAAGGTTTTCAGCCACAACTGGTAATTACCGGGCATGAAAATGAGATGGGACACACCATTGACCATAGAGAATCCAATTGGCTGACTTATACCAGGTTGAAAGGATCAATAGTTCCATTTCTTCTACTTACATGGGGAGAATCCTACCACTATATTCCATAAGCATAACGGCCCCCATTTTCATCTGGAGATACCATAAGTGTCTATGTTGCTTCAAATGAACGTTGTGCTTCCGCCCATTTGCGGGTGAGCTTGATCGTTACGCAGTCAAACTAAATCTGCGTTTTATTTAACTTTTATAGCGGGCATCCTCACCTTAGGACATTAGTCACATTATTTCGATCAATTAAGGCTCAGTTTTCCAAATAACCAAGCTTGTTTAAAAACTCAATGGTCATATCATACCTAATTTTAGAGTCAGATTCTGAACCGTTGTTAAAAAAATGATCTGCACCAGGAAATGAACCGTAAATGAAATTATTATTGGTAGATTTGATTCTTTCAACATAAAAATGGGAGTTCTCGACCGGCCCCTATTGGCCGAAAGCAGCCGTTTCACAAGCGTCAACATAATACCATAAATAAAGTGTGTTTTGGTCAAACCCTATCTTGAGAGTGAACTAAATCGTAGGTTTGATTTGAGTTGCGCAGAACTTGGCGGCTGCTTTAACGGTTGACTACAATGAATTGTTAAGCATATTTACTCGTACAAAAACTTTTCACTTGGTTTCTCAGAGAAATATTCTATTAACTCCCACTCGAAACCCGCTTCGTCAAAGTAATATACCCGTTTTCTGTACCTTTCTTCTGGTGTTTCAATACTTTGCTTATAACCAGCATCAACGAGTTTCTTTTTAATTTCTTGCAGGTTAGATACGACCAAAGCTAGATGGTTTATACCGTAATTCTTGTACGCTTTAAGACGTTTCTTGGGTTCAGTGTCTAAGTATGGTTCTTGCAATGCCAAGTAATACTCTTCATTTCCGATATGTACCCATCGAATACCCTCTGATGGCCTTTCATCTTTTCGTACGTCAAAGTCTGGCGCTACGATTTTGATAAATTTTATCGCCGCATCTATATCTGGGACAGTGAGATTTGCATGTTCAAAACGTGTCACCACTCTTTCCGTTTACGTAAGTATATATTGCTGCCAATAATTAGCATCATAATAAATATACGCCATAGAATCTGGCAATGCAATAGAACGCAAGTAGGCACAACTGATTATTGAACACCCTGTCTTTCCCTTCCTTTTCCAATCATGGATTGTGACCTTGGATACCGATAATAAGTTGGCTACATCGTCGATTTTAAGCAAACTGTCCTCCACCTTAGGATGGACGCTTAAATGCTCTTGAATACACTCTCTAACACACTCAGAAATGAGACCCTTTAGCTCCTGGACACTCATTTTCATAACGATTATTTCTTCCATGGTTTAGTTAGGTTAATGTTATACTTATATTTAGATCAAATACATTGAGTAAAAATTGATAGTTGTAGTTAAATGAATAATCGTTTAGAGAAAATCAGAGGCCTGAAGCCTAAGGCCCAAAGGTTGAGAAACAAAATCAAGGCACAGAAGCCTGAGAAAGCTAGGAGCCGGAAGGAAGGAAAGAGGGGAAGCCTGCTAGAAAGGATTACGGCACTGAAGGATGGACGGCCCAAGAGCCGTAAGTTGAAAAGGCTGGCCAGGATTCTGGGGAACGCGAGCTTCCGTGATCGGTCCGGAGAAGACTTTCCGGCTTGTTGAGAAGGATCAGAATATAAACGTTAGCTCTCCCCAAATTCATACCTAAAGCCACATTAAACACTATTTTGAGGCCATTTTTGTACCCAGGGCCGGAGCGCATCGCACGTACTAAATAATAATACACTCGGGAATTGTTAAAAGCAATCATTTGTAGTCAATTAAGTTGGAATTAAGTTGAAGTAGGGGAGGTCATAGCCAATATCGCTACTATATGTAACCCTCAGGATCAGATCAAAAGGAAGCTATTTTTGCCTAACGGTGAATGTCCGGAAACGACCCAAAGCAGCCGTTCGCGCTCACTCTGCAAACCCTACATTGTCCAGCATATTCTATGTTATGGCCACACTTATTGCTTTCTCCGGAGTCATGCCTATCCTCTTTCTTCATTTTCCGCTATTCCCTTTAGTATTTCCAAAATTTAGATAGTATTTTCAGCCTACATTAATGTCAAATAGTATAGTGAAATGTAAAACATTACTGTTGTTCATATTAGTTGGTCCTGCCATATGGTCCTGTCAACCAAGGGAGCAAAAAGTAGAGACCAATTATGCTACAATAGATCAATATAAAGAGCCTTATCGACCTCAGTTTCACTTTTCACCCCAGGCTAATTGGATGAATGACCCTAATGGAATGGTGTATTATGAAGGTGAATATCATTTGTTTTACCAATATCATCCAGACAGTACAGTATGGGGGCCCATGCATTGGGGTCATGCAGTTAGTAGTGATCTCATAAATTGGGAGCATCTTCCAATTGCCTTGTATCCTGATGAACTTGGATACATATTTTCAGGTAGTACGGTGGTGGATTGGAATAATACCTCTGGCCTTGGAACAGGTGAAATTCCTCCAATGATAGCAATTTACACTTATCATCTTATGGAGAGAGAAAAAGCTGGGGCCGTTGATTATCAGACCCAGGCAATTGCATTTAGTACCGATAAAGGAAGGACCTGGACGAAATATGAAGGAAACCCAGTCCTTCCAAATCCTGGTATCAAGGATTTCAGGGATCCAAAAGTTTCATGGGATGAAGTTTCGGGAAAATGGATAATGGCCTTGGCTGTTCTGGATCACATCAGGTTTTATTCTTCTCAAAATCTAATTGATTGGGAATTGGAAAGTGAATTTGGTAAGGAGGTAGGTAACCATGGTGGTGTCTGGGAATGTCCGGATCTATTCAAGTTACCTGTTGAAGGCACAGATGAAGAAAAATGGGTTTTACTGGTAAGTATCAATCCGGGCGCACCTCATGGCGGATCGGGAACACAATATTTTGTCGGAGATTTTAATGGCAGTGAGTTTATTCTGGATGAGTCATTTACCCCTGTTCTGGATGAATCAATATGGATAGATTATGGAACCGATAATTATGCGGGAGTGACCTGGTCTGATATTCCCGAAAATGATGGTAGGAGAATCTTCATTGGCTGGATGAGCAACTGGCAGTATGCTAATATAGTGCCTACAGATTCCTGGAGAAGTGCCATGACCATTCCCAGAGTACTTACCCTTCGATTTGATGGTGAGAAATATATTCTGGCTTCAAGTCCAGTTGGAGAGATTTCTGAAATTCGAGGGAACTCATCAAATATTGAGATCGGAGAAATAGGGTCTACTAAGGTTATGAAATCCAAATATGAGCTTTATGAGTTGTCAATGGACCTGGATATTTCTCAATCACAGGGATTTGAGTTAGTATTTTCAAATGATCATGACCAACAGGTGATATTTGGTCTGGATAAGGCCGGTGAACAGGTCTATGTGGACCGAACTAAATCAGGGATTATTGATTTTCAGGATAGTTTTGCAAAAGTTCATAAATCACCATACAAATCTGGGAATAACATATCATTGCTATTTCATATCGATATGGCTTCAATTGAGATATATATTGACAACGGAGACCTGGTTATTACTGAAATATATTTCCCAGAATCAGGATTAAAGAATTTCGAGTTGGTGCCAAAAACAGGTACAATAGCTATAACATCAGGGAAGATCTCGGAATTGAAATCAATCTGGTAAGGTTGTCATTATACAGCGATCTGAAAACTTAAAAATGGATACTAGCGCTTATATATATTGATACTATTTATAACACATTCGAACGCAATAAAAAATTGAAAAAAATATGGGTTTGGTCTATAACCGCAGCATTGGCCGGATTTCTCTTCGGATTTGATACCGTTGTAATTTCAGGGGCCGATAAAACACTTCAGGCATTATGGGGCTCCTCTGATATGTTCCATGGAGTCGTTGTCATTGGCATGGCTCTTTGGGGCACTGTTATTGGCGCCTTATTTGGAGGTATTCCAACCAATAAACTCGGTCGAAAGAATACTCTTATATGGATTGGTGTATTTTATACTCTTTCTGCATTAGGATCTGCTCTAGCCAATGATCCCATAACCTTCGCCCTCTTGCGGTTTATCGGAGGATTGGGCGTGGGAGCATCCACCATTGCGGCACCTGCATATATATCAGAAATTGCCCCACCTAAAGATCGTGGAAAGCTAGTAGGTTTATACCAATTTAATATAGTATTTGGTATCCTGATTGCTTTTTTCTCTAATTACCTATTCAGTGGTATTGGGGAAAATGCCTGGCGCTGGATGTTGGGTGTGGAAGCTATTCCGGCTGCCATTTATACGGTGCTCGTATTAACAATTCCAAAAAGTCCAAGATGGTTGTTGACTAAATTACGAGTAGAAGAAGCTAAAGAGGTACTGAAAATAATCAACCCCGATTTGGATGCTGAGCATTTGATGTTGGAGATTAAAACAGAAAACGAAGGTGCCATACAAGGTGAGAGTATTTTCCTGAAAAAATACAGGTTTCCATTGATACTGGCTTTTTGCATAGCTTTTTTCAATCAATTATCAGGGATTAACGCCTTTCTGTATTACGCCCCAAGAATTTTGGAAGAGGCAGGTCTTGGCGCTAGTACAGCACTTTTGAGTAGTATTGGTATTGGAGTGACCAACATGGTTTTTACACTATTGGGAATATACCTAATAGACCGTATGGGAAGAAAACAATTGATGTATATTGGATCTCTTGGATATATTATATCCCTTTCATTGGTAGCCTGCGCGTTTTTCTTCAATTGGGAAGGGATGGCCGTTGCCGGATTCCTTTTTATCTTTATCGGAGCTCACGCGGTAGGTCAGGGTACTGTTATTTGGGTATTCATATCTGAAATTTTTCCAAATCATCTTAGAGGATACGGGCAGTCTTTCGGTAGTTCCGTACACTGGATATTAGCTGCAGTGGTACCTTCTTTGATCCCCATACTGTTTGTTACAATAGGGCCAGGGATTGTATTCTCATTTTTTGCCTTTATGATGGTGTTACAACTTCTATTTGTTATTTTCGTAATGCCAGAGACCAAAGGAGTATCTCTAGAGGCTTTAAGTAAGTCGCTTACAGGTCAAAGAAAGTAAAGCTAAAGATTGTGGAATAATTGATTTGAATAAAAAAGGCTGTATATGAAGGTAATGGTAATAAAGCAATATTATAGCGTCTGCTCATCTTAGAAATCCGTTGGCAAAACCATTTTGGTCACGCAGCATGGTGGAGAACGTTTTGCCATGTAGTGTTGAATAAATAATAAATCCGAAAGCTTATTAGATTCTACAAATTTCTGCCAGGCAGTTGCTTATCATTTCTTTAAGGATTTTGACACTACGCCGCAGGTCTGGGATCGGATCAGAAAGACCTATGACGGCCCGTTGAGCCTGGCAGAGGATTTCATGGTATGGAATGTTACCAAGGATAACATCACAGAACGCTTGGCGGTTGTGGAAGAACATACTTGGGCGCCACCTTCAACGCGTCCTGCGCAAACACCTAAAGCCGAGGACAAAAAAGAAATTGAGGAAAAGCTTGGAATAAAACTCGGATTTAGCGATTTCATAAAAAGTGGTTTCTGGGATGTAGATGACGTCCTCCGTCCCATCTACGAAAATGCTGGGGAGATAATGGGGCGGCATTTTCCCTATCCGGGAGATGAGGAGGGTGAGGAGTAAGATCTTCGGAGAGTAATTAAAATACCCAGCGCCTTTTCGGCGGCCGGGCATGGTAAATATTGATACTCATAAACGCCCGTTGGCTACGTGTACGAATGCGTTGTAGCCAAAGCCGTTGCACTTCCCTAAAGAAAAGCCAAATGCTGGAGCCATTACCTGCGACTGAGAAGTAGTTTAGATGTCCTCAGGATACGACTAACATTTACTAACAGCAATTTGACTAATTTTAAAATTCAAAACCTAAAATGGTAGTGGCTTACCATGTGATACAATTGGGTGCAACCGAGAAAAGCATGACGGATGAAATAGTTGAAAATTATAAAGGTAAGATTGTGGTTGGAAGAGATTTGGACATCTTTTAAGTGGTTGGCTCCTTCAGTTAATAACGGCACGTTGAATGACCGCTTTTGGGTTCAGGCTGTGTGAAACCTAAAAAACCACTTCTTTAAATCGTTTTTAAGCTCGACAGGATTTCGGATGAAGTTCGGTCTCCACTGATAGGGCGTTATCGGCTCTAAAGGCAGTTAATCGCGTGTCACGCTACATTTGATGTCGACTTGTGCTGTTAGACGACTACGCCGTTTTCACACAGCCTCGGCCGAAAGCAGCCGTATGTTTGAAGGGTAAGTAAAATCCATTAAATATTTTGCCTTCTATATTACTTCCAGATTTGGAAGTAATAAGTATAAATCATGCATACTATACACACATTGTGTGAAAGCCCCCATGATTCGGAGACATGGTCTCTCAAGCCAACTATTACGGTAGTTAAAAATATGAGATAAGGAAGTAAAAATTTCAACGTTACTGGTTTTTACAACTATTTTTAACAAATGCTACTCCATGGAACCTGACAAATCTATTACTTTATCTGACCGGAGAATTTTAGGATATGCAGAATATGGAGACTCTAATGGTTATCCTATATTCTATTTTCATGGTGGTCAAGAAAGTAGATTATCCTCAATGTTCATGGATAGTACCGCGAAAAGATTAAATATTAGGATAATTTCACCTGATAGACCAGGCATTGGACTCTCCACATTTCAAGTTGACAGAAAATTTTTGGATTGGGGTAGTGATATTGCCCAATTGGCGGATTCACTGGAAATTAAGCACTACTCCATTTTTGGTTTGTCTGGAGGTGCGCCTCATGTTCTTGCATGTATTTGTAATGATTCATCAAATATTAAGAATGCATCCATTATTTCGGGAGCAACTCCCTATAATTACAAAGGTACACTTAAAGGTATGTGGTTCCCAGTTAAACTTATTCATTGGTTTGCAAGAATGAAAAGAGATAAATACCTAAAAAAATTTATCAAAAATGATTTTGAAAGTTTAGTTAATAGACCAGATAAGCGAATGAAACAGTTCCAAAAATTCCTACCTAAACCAGATAAAAGATTAATGATTAATAAACCGGAGTATGGTTGGGATTTTATAAAAGGAAGTATAGAGAGCTATCGTCAAGGAATTGAAGGGGTCGTTCAAGAATGGAAACTTTATGTATCGGATTGGCAGATGGAATTAAGTAAAATACATTTTCCAATAACCCTTTGGTACGGATCTGAAGATAAGATGGCGCCAGCACATCGGGGAAATTATTACAATAAAGAGCTTCCTAATTCAACACTTAAATTAATAGATAACGAAGGGCACTTTTCGCTTATCAGAAATTACTTGGAAGAAATCTTAGTTGACTTAAAAACTACACACAACAATGTGTGAGCAGCATTGAAACG
>CAZOJZ010000228.1:0-11137 GCA_964580205.1 uncultured Roseivirgaceae bacterium | reverse complement strand
CACTCAATATGACTGGATGGGATTGGGACTTTTTACCAAAACCGAGTGATCTTAGCAATGAAACGGGTCACATAGTGTTTGAGATTAAAATCGATGATGAAGGTGAAATTTTGTCAATTCGGACTATTGAAAAATCTGTCAGTGAACCATTGGTAAAGATCTATCGTTCAGAAGTGGCGAAACTGACCTTCTCTCGGACTTCTGCAAATTCCAGGCCAGCCCCCACATCAACCGGCCGGATTACCTTTATCATCAAATCCAGGTAACACTGTAGTAGCAACCAGCAAATTCAAACAATGCCCCCTCAATTTCCAGAATTACAGTAAATTCATAATTCCTAATTATTAATTTCTAATTTACGGAGATGACCTACCAGCAGTGTATCGAGTTTTTCTATAGTCAGTTACCTATGTATCATAGGGCTGGAGCGGCAGCTATGAAAACAGGCCTGGGCAATATCAAATTACTATGTGAACGCTTGGGCAATCCTCAACATGAATTTCCAGCAGTTCATGTGGCAGGAACCAATGGGAAAGGCAGCAGCTCTCATATGCTGGCAGCAATTTTGCAAACCGCTGGATACAAAACCGGTTTATATACGTCTCCTCATTTAAAAGATTTCAGAGAACGGATTAGGATAAATGGTCTGCCTATTAATGAGGATGAGGTAGTAGCATTTGTTGCTAAAACTCACCCTCTATTGGATGAAATAAAACCTTCCTTCTTTGAGCTAACTGTAGCAATGGCTTTCGACTATTTCGCACAACAGAAAGTTGATATTGCCATTGTTGAGGTGGGACTGGGTGGAAGATTGGACAGTACCAATATTATCAATCCTCTGGTTTCGGTTATTACCAACATCAGTATTGATCACAGTAACTTTTTGGGTAATTCATTAGTATCAATAGCCAAAGAAAAAGCCGGGATAATAAAACCAGGAATTCCTGTAATCATCGGGGAGCGAGATCCGGAAACAGATCAGGTATTTATCCAATATGCAAAGAAATGTAACTCTGATATCTGCTTTGCACAAGACAGGTTCAGCGTAAAAGTGCTAACACAGCAGTCGTACATGGTAATGGATATTCATGAAGATGGTGTCTTGAAATGGAATGAACTGGAACTGCAACTGGGAGGCCCATACCAATCCCGCAATATTCCTGGTGTGCTTGAAGCTGTTCGACAATTAACCCGACTGGGGTACGTAATAGCTGATAATCAGGTATCCATAGGATTCAACAAGGTGGTGGACCTTACCGGCATCAAAGGAAGATGGCAAATTCTGGGAGAAAACCCAAAAATAATCTGTGATACCGGGCATAACCGGGCAGCTATGGAATATATCGTACAAGAGCTTCAAGCAATAAAACAGGGACGCCTTCATATGGTTTTAGGGTTCGTCAACGACAAGGACATAAATAGTATGCTGGAAATACTACCACAGGATGCATGGTATTATTTTTGTTCGGCCAAGGTTCCACGGTCTCTGGCTGCTGAAGACCTGTGTAAACTTGCTGATACATTTGGTCTCCGGGGCCAGGTAATAATTGATACCAATAATGCCTTAGCGTCAGCGCGTAAGGCGGCACATAAACAAGATCTGATATTCGTTGGAGGCAGTACCTTTGTAGTTGCCGAATTAAGGGAATTGAACTAATGGGCAGGAGGAAACTTCAAAGATTCACAGAAAATGCCGCCAGAACTAACGTAATACAGTCTGGTAAAGAGTTGTTCGAAAAGATAAAGGGCAATTGGGGAACACTTTATTTTAAAAATGACCACCCTATAGTACTTGAGTTAGGTTGTGGTAGGGGGGAGTATGCCTTAGGTTTGGCCCGGTTAATCCCTGAAAATAATTTTATCGGAGTTGACATAAAGGGTGACAGAATATGGATGGGAAGCGAAGCTGCGGACCAGGAAAAGCTAAATAATGTTGGATTTCTACGCACTCAGGTACAGTTGCTGGGTGATTTTTTTGATCTCGATGAAGTAGATGAGATTTGGATTACTTTTCCTGATCCAAGACCCAAGAAAAGTGATATTCGGAGGCGTCTAACCAACCCCAGGTTCATGGAAATATACCGGCGATTGCTCAAACCTGGCGGTAAGGTGCATCTCAAGACCGACAATGAGCAACTATACCAGTATACACTTGAAGTAGTAACCGGATTACCGGGTATTGATGGGTTACAGTATACGGAGGACCTTTACCATTCAGAACTGATTAACCCGGCATTGGCCATTAGAACACATTATGAACAAAAATTTTCCGATCAAGGCTTCACCATTAAGTATTTGACTTTTGTATTTAGTTAACTCAATCCATCAGTCATCTATTTCAAGTACCTCCAGCACATCCGCCAGCTTATCAAAGTCTGTATATCCTGTCTTTATTTCCTTACCGCCACTTAATGCAACGCCAATAAAGCCTGAGTCAACTAAATCCAGTACATTTTTAGCAGTAACATTATTCCCCAGGATAATGGGAAAATCTTTTGATTGCTTTGAGCACCAACTCAATACCTCAGCATTCAGAGATTTGTTGGTCTCTATTAAGAACCAGGAAGCATTGGAGGAATATGTTCTCAATACTTCAGCCATATAAGCAATGTCCGGCTTAGCAACTTTAACAATTAACGGAAGTGGCCAATGCTGGATATTTGACTCGGCTGTTGGATTATTAACTTGTATATAATCTAATGGATAATCTTCCATCACTCTGGAGAGTATTTCCTGATTGGTTACTTGAATTTCACCAACAAACTTTACCCCTGAAACCCAGTTGGTTATTGCTGCAAATTCTTCTGGTGAAACATAGTTTGCAGAGGACTCTTCCAGATCAAATCCCAATAATTCCACGCCCATCCCGGCTGCGTAACGGGCGTCGCTTAGATTATTAACTGAACTAATTTTGACCAAAGTTCGTAATGCCATCGATTTTTAAGTATTTGATATTACAACAATTGCAAGTTATTGTTTGACCGGTAAACTTATGAGTTTAGTCTTTCAAGATTTATCTTTGTAAAGATACCATTAGACGAGGTAAAAATGAGTAAACATGGAAAGGTATTGGTTGCCATGAGTGGCGGCATTGACAGCTCGCTGGCGGCGGTGATGCTTCATGAACAAGGTTATCAGGTCATCGGCATGACTATGAAAACCTGGGACTATGCCAATTCCGGCGCCTCAAAGAAGGAAACAGGCTGCTGCAGCCTTGATTCTATCAATGATGCCCGCAATATCGCTGTGAATCTCGGCTTTCCACACTATATTCTGGATATCAGAGAGGAATTTGGCGATTATGTAATCGATCATTTTACCTCTGAATATTTAAAAGGCCGTACACCAAACCCTTGTGTTTTATGCAATACCCACATTAAATGGGAGGCTCTGCTGCGAAGGGCTGATAAATTGGATTGTGAGTTTATGGCCACAGGTCATTATGCAAATGTTCGGCACGAAAATGATCGATATGTGATATCAAAAGGGAAAGATGAGCTAAAAGACCAATCATATGCGCTTTGGGGTATCTCGCAGAAAAATTTAAGCCGCACTCAATATCCATTAGGAGCGTTTACAAAAAAGGAAATTAGAGAAATGGCCTCGGAACGGGGGTTTGTTGACCTGCTTAATAAACCTGAGTCATACGAAATATGTTTCGTGCCGGACAACGATTATAGGGGATTTCTCAAAAGACGGGTATCGGGCCTGGAAGAAGAGGTAAAAGGTGGTGAATTTGTTTTAGAAGACGGCACCGTAGTTGGAGAACACGAAGGCTATCCATTTTATACAGTGGGTCAACGCAAAGGATTAGGTATTGCTTTAGGTTATCCAGTATATGTAACTGATATTCAAAAAGATAAAAATGTAATAATTTTAGGAACTTTTGATGAACTGGCCAGGAATGGCATGTATGTCCATCAGCTAAATATGATTAAGTATACAGATCTTGGCCAACAGCGATTTGATGCGGTAACCAAGGTGCGATACAATGATCCGGGAACACCTTCCGTCATTGAGCAGGCAGGAGACACCATGAAAGTATATTTTGGTAAGGGTGTTCATGCCATTGCACCAGGGCAGGCAGCGGTATTTTACCAGGGTGACGACGTGATTGGTGGTGGCTGGATTGCTTCAAGTTTTAATCAAAACAAATGATGAACATGCGCATTTTTTATGTTTGCGCTATTGGCTGGGCCCTGATTGGTTGTTCAGAAACCTTAGCACCTGACCACGACCTGGTCGGGTTTAATTATTTCCCTTTGGAGATTGGGGAATTTCGCACATATAAGGTTAAAAAAATTAAATACTCCTTGTTTGCTGCCACTGATACTGCTCATTACCAGCTAAAAGAACTGGTGGTGGATACTTTTTCAACACAAAACGAACTTAATTATATTCTACATCGATTCAGCCGGGGCTTATCAATCGATAAATGGCATTTAGACTCGGTGTGGACTACCCGTAGAACCCAAAATCACGCTATTGTAGTGGAAAGCAATGTTCCATTTGTTAAAATGGTTTTTCCTATCGAGCTTAACAAAGTTTGGGATGGCAATCTATTCAATGCCTCTCCTCCGGATGAATATCAGATAACGGAAATTGGGGGAACCATTGAAACGCCTGCCGGTACTTTTGTTAATAACCTGACGGTGTTTGAAAATTACGATCCGGACACCTTGATATTTCAAGACATCCGGCAATCAATTTATGCACTGAATGTGGGATTGGTTTATAAAAACTCCAGTATATTGGATTTCTGTAATACAGACCCTGATTGTCTGGGAACATTGGAATTCGGCATAAAATTTGAGCAGATATTGATAGATTATGGAACGGAGTAAGCTACTACAGTCAGTGATATTGGTATGGCTTCTAAGTGCGTTGCACTTAAGCGCTCAGGACCATAGATTCATGGTATTCTTTCAGGATAAGAATAGCAGTTTTAATATTGAAAACCCTGCGGATTTCCTTTCAGTCAGGGCCATAGAAAGAAGAGCTAAGCAAAATATTGCAATAACAGAGCAAGACTTGCCCATTAGCCAGGACTACATAACTGCTCTTGAAGGGGAGGGTGCCAAAGTATGGTTTGTCACTAAATGGTTAAACGGGGCGCTCATACAAGCAGATTCATCAATTTTGACCAACATTAGCGCGCTTCCTTTTGTTTCATTAATCGAGTTCGTGGCTCCCGGTGAGTTGAAAGCGCAAAATGTGATTGGACTACACCTGAAAAATCAGTCGATTACTCAGGGTAGGGCACAATCTACCGAAATACAGAATACATTATTGGGTATTGACCAAATGCAACAAGAGGGTATAACCGGCGAAGGTATGCTGATAGCGGTACTTGATGGAGGATTTATGGGTGTAAATCAAACCCAGCCATTTGAGCATTTGATTGCAAACAATCAACTTGTCACTACTTTTGACTATGTAGGAAATTCTACTGATGTATTTCGGTACGCCGATCATGGCACCAAAGTGCTTTCAGTTATTGCAGCAATCAGCTCTGGGGTTTTTACAGGAAGTGCCATTAACGCGGAATATATATTATGTATCACTGAGGATGTTTCCAGTGAATACCGGGTAGAGGAGTATAATTGGTTGTTTGCAGCGGAACTGTCGGATAGTGCCGGTGTGGACATTATTAATACCTCCTTAGGGTACAGTATTTTCGACGATCCCAATATGAATTATACTGTAGAAGACCTCGAGGGGTCCATTTCAGTTATTTCGAATGCCGCTTCAATCGCCGCAAGCAAAGGAATGGTATTGATTGTTAGCGCTGGAAATGCCGGCAACTCAAGTTGGCAGTCCATCACAGCACCTGCAGATGCTCATGATATACTGTCTGTAGGAGCAATAACGGAAGATTCGATAAAAGCCTCATTCAGTTCAACAGGACCAAGTGCCGATGGACGGATCAAACCCGATGTGGTGGCCCTGGGAGTGAAAACTGCAGTTATAAATAGAAATGGCAACATGGTATTTAATAACGGGACTTCTTTTTCGGCACCTCAAATTGCAGGATTAGCAGCAGGAGTCTGGCAATCAAACCCGGAATTCAACTATCTTCAGGTAATTGAATCCATAAAAAATAGCGGACATCTGGCCCAAAGTCCAGACAATCAAACGGGCCATGGAATCCCTCATTACCTCAGGGCAAAAAAACTGGTGCTATCGGTTGATGAACCATTGACTAAAGGGTTTTTTAAACTATATCCGAACCCATTAGACAGTAGACTCTATATGCTCAGTGAAATACCTCTTCCAACGGCAACTTTTTTTATGCATAATATTTCAGGGCAGAAGATCCTCGAAAATCAGTTATTTAATATTCCGGCCTCAGTGGCAATACCTGTAGACCTGCCACTACTGCCCTCAGGAATTTATTTGGTAACAGTATTATCTACGGACCACGCAAGTACTTTTCGCTTGATAAAAGAATAGAGAATCGTTATAATGCTATATTTGTGCCATGACACCTATCATAGCCCCTTCTTTATTGGCTGCTGATTTTGCTAACCTGCAACGCGATATTGAGCTTATAAATGGAAGTGATGCTGATTGGTTTCATTTAGACATCATGGATGGGCAATTTGTCCCCAATATTTCTTTTGGTGTGCCTGTTTGCAAAGCAATTGCCGAGCACGCCAAAAAACCATTGGACATCCACTTGATGATTAAAACACCTGAGCGGTATTTGAAAGCATTTCAAGAGTGTGGAGCGCATTCAATCAGCGTTCATTATGAAGCTTGCACACATCTCCACAAGGTAGTAGATCAGATAAAGGACCTGGGGTGCAAAGCGGGGGTAGCGCTTAACCCTCATACACCGGTCCATTTGTTGGAAGACGTGATCTACGAAGTGGATCTGGTATGCCTGATGTCGGTAAATCCTGGTTTCGGTGGTCAGAAACTCATTGACAGAACATACCAAAAAGTTCAGAAGTTAAAAGAGATGATAAACTTGTCGGGTAGTGCCACTTTAATTGAAATAGATGGTGGAGTTAACAACAATAACGCACTGCCGTTACTCAATGCCGGAGCGGATATATTGGTAGCCGGGAGCTTTGTGTTCAAGGCCGAAGATCCCCTAAAGATAATTAGCGATCTCAAGAAGGTGCCAGCTTGAAAAGATCTTTTTTATTAGGTGTTTGGTTAATTGCTTTCTGTGGTAATTCTGTTGGTATTTTATTTGGACAAACTGCTTTTACCAGAGGCAAGATCACCGACGAAAATCAGATAGGAATTGCAGGGGTAAACATTGCTTCCAACACTGGCGAAGGCACTTATACAGATTCACTTGGCCGGTATTTATTGGTGGTTACCCCGGACACTGCAATAGTACTTACCATCTCACACATCAGCTATCAAACCATTACCCGTAAAATCTCCCTTGCTCCATTTGATAATCTATTGTTGAACATAAGATTGGTGCCCAAATCTACTTTACTGGAGGAAGTAGAGGTTCAGGATCGACGTGCTACTGATGATTTTGTACCCAGTTTAACCACTATTAGCCCTGAATCTGCACGATTACTTCCTTCACCTTTTGGTGAGTTCAATAAGGTGCTGGCTACGCTTCCTGGGGTGGTCAGCAACAATGAGTTGTCTTCCACCTATTCAGTACGCGGAGGTAATTTTGACGAAAACCTGGTATATGTAAATGACATACCGATCTACAGACCGTTTCTGGTGCGGGCGGGAGAACAGGAGGGTCTAAGCTTTATCAACCCACACCTGGTAGAGAACATCGAATTTTCCTCCGGAGGATGGGCCCCGGAATACGGTGACAAGTTGAGTTCCAGTCTCAACATTACTTACAGGAAACCTAAGGAATGGGGGGGGGAGTGCCAGTATAAGTTTGTTGGGTGGAGGCTTACATCTTGAAGGCGCTTCAAAAAATCAACGACTCACCTTTCTAGCCGGGGTTCGTCATAAGAGCTCTCAGTATCTGCTGAATACCCTTGAAACCAAGGGGGAGTATTTTCCAAAGTTTACTGATGTCCAGTCATACATCACCTATAACCTCGACCCAAAAAGCAACAGAACGGAGCTTTCCCTACTATTTGGTTATGCGAATAATAGCTATTTGGTAGAACCTGAAACCAGGGAGACCAGATTCGGGACATTTAGCCAGGTGTTCCGATTTATAGTAGGTTTTGACGGGCAGGAACTATTGAAATACCAGACCTACCAAGGCGCCCTGCGACTCAATCACAAATTTAGTGACAGGTTCCAAACCAGTTTCATAGCTTCAGCATTTTATACCCAGGAAAGAGAATATTTTGAAGTAGAAGGGGCCTATCGCCTTTGCGACGTGGACAATAATCCAGGATCTGGCAGCTTCAATGAATGTGCAGTTACCAGAGGGTTGGGGTCGAACTATCGTTCGGGGAGAAACCTGTTGGACGCTAAAATATTCAATCTGCAGAACAGATCGCTGTTCCAGTTAAATAAGAAAAACCAAATTGAATTTGGATTTGGATATGACCGGGAGTTAATAGAAGATAAGTTGAATGAATATGAATTTACCGACTCCGCTGATTTTGTAATTATTAACACCCCGCCTATTAATTCGACTATCGATCTGGACACTTACCGACTAACCGGGTACCTGCAACACAATTCCTGGATTGGTTCAAACCATAAATTGACCTATGGGGTTAGGTTTAACTACTGGAGTTACAATCAGGAAACTCTGATCAGCCCCCGGTTACAATATGGTTATCTGACTCCCTGGAAACGTCCTGTGACTTTTACCGCGGCAGTTGGGTGGTATCAGCAACCACCATTTTATAGGGAACTCCGGAATTTTTCAGGTGAAATCAACCAAAACATAAAAGCCCAGTCTTCCATTCATGCCATTATCGGTGCAGATTACAATTTCAAGCTCTGGCATAGAAATTTCAAATTCGTATCAGAGCTGTACTACAAACACCTGGACAATGTGATCCCCTATGATGTCGATAACGTACGCATCCGTTATTATGGTGACAATATTGCCACTGCCTACGCCGCAGGCCTTGACCTCAGGGTGAGCGGCGCCTTTATTAGGGGAACCGAGTCATGGTTCAGTCTGGGTATCTTAAAAACCGAGGAAGACCTAAGCATTGATGAGCAAGGGTATATTCGAAGACCGTCCGACCAACGGGTCACCCTGGGCATATACTTTTCGGACCATATGCCTAATGATCCATCCGTTAGGGTTTATCTAAATCTAATATATGGGAGCGGCTTGCCCTTTGGACCACCAAATAACCTTGAGTACCGCAATCAATTCAATGGCAGAGCTTATAACCGTCTGGACATTGGGTTCAGCAAACTTATTCCGATGAGTAAGGGTACGGAAACCAACCGTGGACTAAAATCTATTTGGTTAAGTGCCGAGATCCTTAATTTACTGGGCGCCCGCAATACCATTTCTTATACCTGGATCAAGGACCTTCATAACCGGCAATTCGCAGTGCCAAATAATTTGTCTCAGAGATTTTTTAATATAAAGGTCTGGGTAGAATTTTAAGTGGATTTAGGTATCAAAAAATACACCATTTGCATTTTATAAAAATTTATTTTTTCTTACGGGCTTGAAACTAAGAAAAACCGAAAAAAAATGAATATGAAAAGGATTTGGAAAGTGTATGTTTTAAGCATGGTAATTGGAGTTATGGTCATTGGTGCACTAACTGCCCAGGCACAAGATGAAGCACCCATCACCGATGAGGAGTTGATGAAGTATGCTTTGGTAATGGACTATGCAAATCAGGAAAAGGATCGACTTAAAGTTGACTACAATGCCATGATCCAGGCGGAAGAATTAATGGGTGGCGGACGGAGATTTAAAGAATTAAAAGGTGCTAAAGGCGATGAAGCTAAGCTTGCCGAACTTGAAGCCACCCCTGAAGAAATTGAAGTATTCAATAAGATCGAATCAGCTAACAACGAGAATATTGGAGCATTCAAAGAAGCCTATACCACTAAAATAAAAGACAAGGAGCAACTCGGTGCCGGCCTATATAATAAAATTACCAAGGCACTAAAAACAGATGAAGAGCTGAAAACCCGTTACGGTGCCATCATGGAATCAGTCCAAAGCGAAAGGGCATCAGCGGAGGAGGAAATTACTGAGGAAGAATCATCCGGGGGCCAGTAGGAATCGATATATTACTGGTCGTAGGATACCCTACGACCAGTAATTACGTAATTTTCTCCACATCAGAGTTTCTTAATACGATCTTCTATTGTCAGCCCGGAAACCACTTCAATATTGATCCCGTCGGAAATACCGGTTTTAATATCACGTTTTTCAAACTGCTGTGGTCCGGTCATTACTTCCACAAATACTTTGTCATCGTCTTCAAAGATTAAATTTCTCTCATTAATTGAAAGCACACTGTCTTTCTTCTCCAGAACGATATCTGCATTTGCACTATAGCCTGCTCTTAAAAATACGTCTTGCTGAATATCAATAGCAGCCCTGATCTCGAACTGTATGGCGCCTTCTTCCTCAACACCCTTGGGACTTATGTATTCCAGGGTAGCGTCAAAGCTTTCGCCTTCCAGGGCGCCAATAATCAACTTTAAAGGCATGCCCTCCCTGATTTTTCCAACTTCGGATTCATCGACCTTCCCTTCAAATATCATTGACTGCATATTTGCAATGGACACAATAGTGGTCCCTTCGTTAAAGGTGTTGCTTTCAATAACAAAGCTGCCTTCCCGTATGGGTACATCAAGGATCATACCATCCACAGTAGCACGGACTTCATTGGTGGCGGTACCAGCTTGTTTGGAGGCTCCTTCCCTGATTAACTGAAGGTTACTTTCTGCTGCGGCCAGCGCCTCTTCTCTTAATTCAAAATCCAGTTTGAATTCATTGTACTCCACCTCTGAAATAATTTTTTCTTTATAAAGCTGTTCCTGACGTTCTTTTTCTTTTTTCGTATTCTCATAGTTGATACGGGCCGATCGTAACTGTGTCTGAGCATTGTTCAACGATACGGAGTTGGGTATAATCCGGATTTTAGCCAGGAGCTGACTTTTTCTTGCTACTTGTCCTGCCTCAACGTAGATCTTTTCTACAACTCCTGATACCTGAGATTTAATTTCAATTTCTCTTCTGGGGATTATG
>CAZOJZ010000227.1:0-3278 GCA_964580205.1 uncultured Roseivirgaceae bacterium | reverse complement strand
TTTTTCAATGCCCTTACGGTAATATTCTTGCAGTTTCTCTTGAAAGTCAGGGTCAACTAAAGGGTACAATACAAAGTGACTTACATTTACAAAAGGATAAAGTTCATAGTGAGCAGCCGAGTCAAACTCCATCCAGGAAGTGCCTACTGTTAGCGATGCATAATTCATGGCATCCGTAAGATACTGGTCTTCGCCGGTGGCTTTATATAATTCAGCAGCACCCCATTCCATGTCATCGGTCCAGGTATTTTCGTTATATCTGTATGGAGCGCCATAGGAATTACCTTGTTGATAGCCCTCGTTTTCTTTCCCTAAAGTATATAGGCTTTTCGCTGCTTTTAAACATTTTAGAGCATAAGCTGTGTCCTGAAGCTCCGTTTTCCAAATCCGGTAAGCCAATGCCATGGCAGCAGCGGATCGTCCTGCCAGGTTAGCGAAACCCGTAGCTTGACTTTTGTACTTCCCTAGCCCTTGAGGTTTGCCTGTAGCCATGTAAGCACTTCGATAGCTGTTTGGTCCCCACCCATAGTCTGAAAGATCATCCTGGGGCCATTTCCAGCCCTTATGATCCCGGTCATCGGCAATTTGATGGAACAATTGATCCGGCCGCGGATGCATTTTATGGATCCAGTCCAAACCCCACTTGGCTTCATCCAACACATCTGGAATATTGTTTGAAATACTCCGCCCGTATGAGTCCACTCGATCCTGGAATTTTCCTGGTTCTAATTCAAAAGCATGCAACATGCGGGCGGTAGCATTGCTGGAAGTGATCAAATACTTAAGCTGGTCCCCGGCGTCATGCCAGCCACCACTAAGATCAATATAGGTAGAGTCTGGCATGGGGCCGTAAAAGGTCCTTCCATCCTTCTTATGACAGGCAACATCTAAGAATGGGTTGTACCCGCAACGCTGCTGCCTCATGAAACTGCAAGAATATTACCGTAAGGGCATTGAAAAAACGCTCCAACGAGGCGATACTAATCCTTACGGTATTGGGGTGCCCTTCATATGGTGTTCAAATAATTTAACGGTTTCATTGATTACCCAAATCCTGCTATACGAAAAGATGTCCGGAGATAAACAGTATCACCAGCATATGTTGGCCCAGCGGGATTGGCTACTTGGTCGTAACCCGTGGGGTACTTCAATGTTTACCTCAATTCCTGAACAAGGAGAGTACCCGGTTTATGTGCACACCAGTATCTGGTATTTAACAAAAAAGGAAGTGCCCGGAGGGCTTGTTGATGGTCCTATATACACTAGTATTTATAACCATCTTTTAGGATTGAGGTTGACCAGACCAGATCCATTTAAAAGTGTTCAAAATGACCATGTTGTTTACCATGATGATATTGGTGATTACTCTACCAATGAACCTACTATGGATGGTACCGCCGGGGCCATATATTTAATGGCCCACTTTAGTAAGTAAATTTATTTTGTTTATCCAAGTGAGTCAGTATGAAAAAGAGACGAGAATTTATTAAGACTTCAGTGGCGGCTTCGGCCGGATTATGGGTGTCCGGCTTGGACAGGGCTTGGGCCACTCCATCTACTCCTGGCTCCATTATGTCCATTGCAGCCCACCCAGGTGATGGAATGTTTAGTATGGGTTCATCTGTGGCCCAGCATATTGCTAATGGTGGAAAAGGAACTTTTCTAAGTCTTTCGCTGGGAGAAAAGGGCCACAATTCAATTCCTACTACCGAATATGGGCATATGCAACAAGAGGCGATGGAAGAATCTGCTAACTTATTGGGTGCAGAATCTCGATTTCTGACTTACCCTGACGCTGAAATACCATTCAACGAAGAGACCAGCCTGGCGGTTTGTGATGAAATAAGAAAAGCAAAACCATCAATAATAGTTACTCACTGGGAAGGAAGCTGGCACAAAGACCATAAAAACTGTCACGAAATAGTTCAGTACGCCATCTTTTACGCAGGACTTAAAACCTTAGTTCGAGAGCATGAGGCACATTACGCTGGGCAGTTGTTTTATGCTGAAAACTGGGAAGACATGGATGGGTTCGTGCAAGATACCTATTTGGACATTTCGGAAGTATTTGAACAATGGCAGTCAGCCTGTGCATTATTTCCAATGTGGCGAGGTGAAACAGGGTTCCGTTATAATGACTATTACAGAAGTTTAGCTACCATGAGAGGTTGTCTTAGCGGCTTTACCCATGCAGCAGCATTAATGTCGGCTTCAGGTCAACGGGTAAAAAAATTAACAGAGTTTAAGTGAATTAATTATCTGACAGCCTGATGCTAATTTCTCCTTTGAATTCCTTAAAGAGATATGCCGGGTACCTGAACTCTATTCTTTTCAAATTTTCAATTCGTCTGTCTAATTCAAGGGGAGGTGGGTCTAAACTTATCACAGAAGCCCTCATATTAGGGTGCGACAAATTTTCAAGCTTTAACTGCTGGCCGTTTTGGTGTAGAATAATTCCGTTATTGGTAATCTCAACCTCAGCCAAAGTCATCAATTGCCAAGTGATCATGTCGGTTAACTCATTGATCTCCAGATTGTCTTCAATCAACAATGAGCTGGGGCCCTCCCTAACAAATCTCCTGGTAGCTCGAGTAACCAGACCCGCTAATGTTGGTGTCATATTAAAACTTGCTTCCGGTTGCTTACCATCCTGAAAATCAATCAGACTAACCATGCCATCTACTGCATGCAGTTCACCATTTACGGTTAGTGTACTATGTCCAAAATTATTCTTGGTTAACAAGGTCCAGCGTTCACATTCCTGACATCGTCCCCAAAGATCGAAGCCCGTTTTTTCCAATTCATGATAAGCTTGGTTTCCCGGGTCAACTACCCACCTTACCCCGTTCAATTCAAATATAAATGAGCCGCCATCCATATTGCCATGATTAACTAAACCGCGTCCCCCTTTTGCGCCGAGATAATATTGATGAGGGTCATTTTCACCTCCTGTGAAAATAACAATAGGATTGGCTCCTGCTCCTTTCCAACTGGTCGGGGCTCTCTGCTCCACTTTTTCTTCATACTGAGCCAGCCAAATCAGGCCCGCACCTGCCAATCTTCCTAGTTTGCCCATATCCTGGGGATCTCGCAGAAACCGCTCCCTTTCAAAATACACTTTGTTGCCTGTTTTCGCGGCAAACCAAGCCAGGGTGATATCACCGTTTTGCCCTCTTTTGTCACCACAATCAGCGAAATTATAATACCAACCGGAAGGAGCGTTGCACAATACTCGAAACATTGCACTTTCTTTAAATGCAGGATAATCACCCATTCCA
>CAZOJZ010000226.1:0-1662 GCA_964580205.1 uncultured Roseivirgaceae bacterium | reverse complement strand
CAAAGGAATCAAGACGCTCCAGCCCATGCCCAGGAAATATTATTGGTCACCTTAACCGCAATACTGTATAGTGACTTTGATTTTCAGCAGTGCATGGAATTCATAACAAACTATGGTCGGGACAATGATACCTCTGGTGCGGTAGCCGGTGCCATTTTAGGGGCCTATTGGGGATTCAATGGGCTCCCAAAATCTCTTCGCGATCCGGTAGTGAAAACCAATAAAATCAATCTGGGAATTGATTTGGAAACTCTTGCATCTGAAATTACTGACAAAATCAGCCAGGAATTTACAAAAACCTGACCAAAATCCGGGTGAAAACCGATAGTATTATATGGGATCATTACTAAAGATCTGTTTCCTGGCCACACTTGTGATTGGATTCTACACTGCTCAGATAACTACCACACAAACCAACGACCCTGGCAAAGAACTGGCAAAACTATACTGCAGTACTTGTCATCAATTTCCAGATCCAACCATACTTACTAAAAAAAGCTGGAATTATCTATTGACCGACATGGGATTTCGACTGGGTATAGTTGATTATCAGCCTATTGCCACCATATCGCCGATTGCAATACTGCATATGACTACCCGGGAGCAATTGTTAAATATAGGTGGATTGATACCAGAGCAACCACTTTTAATCGAAAAAGAATGGAAGGCAATTCGGGAATTCTATACCAATAATGCTCCTGAAATACCACTACCACAAAGTCGCAAGCTAAAAATAATACCAAATCTTCCACATTTTGACTTAAGAATCCCACAACATCAGCCATCAGGTGCGGTCATGACCCTAACCAGAGTGGACCGTACCAATGGTGGCATTCTACTGGGTAACCAAAGCGACCAAAGTTTGACTGTTTTAGGTACTGATTTGAAAGTTGTCTCAATTAACCCTGGGCAGGAGATTTTAGTTGATGTTTTAGTCCGTAAGGATAGTTTGTACTTATTGGCCATCGGTGATCTAATGGGCCGTCACATTGGAGTTGAAAGGGGATTTCTTCAACTTAAAAGGAGAACTGAGAAAGGTGTGACTGATCATGGCATTGTAGTGGAGAAACTCCACCGGCCTGTAGATATTGAATTTGCAGATTTGAACAATGATGGCAAAGATGAATTGATCGTTTGTAATTTCGGTGATGCCACAGGAAATGTTTCCATTTTTGATTTCAAGGGTACACTTATAAAAGAACTTATTCAAGCTCCAGGTGCCGTTCGAAGTCAGGTATATGATTTCAACAAGGATGGCAGGCCAGACATTGCGGTGCTTATGGGTGACGCCCGGGAAAATATAAGCTTGTTTATTAATAAAGGAAACCATGAATATGAACGAAAGACGGTGATAGAATGCCACTCGGCTTATGGGCATACCTACTTTGAGCTTCAGGATTTCAACCAGGATGGTCACATGGATATTCTGACTGCCAACGGGGATACTGACGCAGATCCTTTTAATACCCTTAAAAATTACCACGGTGTTAGAATTTATCTGAACGATGGAGAAAATAATTTTGACCTAAGCTACTTTTATCCCATGTATGGCGCCCACTTTGCCAAAGCCTGTGACTTTGACAAAGATGGAGATCTGGATATTGCGGTCAGTGCATTTTTCCCGGATTTTTCATCGGACCAACCCGAGCAGTTTACCTATCT
>CAZOJZ010000225.1:0-2097 GCA_964580205.1 uncultured Roseivirgaceae bacterium | reverse complement strand
CCTTAACCCAAAGGTCGTGCATGGAGCTTTCCGCGGGTCGGTCACGAGCCGCATATCCTGCCATCCACATAGGGGTCTCCGGTGTAATGATGCCTGTGCTAACTCCTGCCTTCCAGGAGCTATCCTGAGCTAGCGTAAGTGGGCCCCAGAGGAACACTATTCCGAGCATTGCAATGCGCAGCGTGAGATATCGACTCCACTGAATTGACTGGTTAAACGCAAATTGTCTATCCATATCTATTGGTGTTAATTTAACTCCGAAGCAAGTATACTACCTTCAGGAGCGCTAAACACAGCTTTTTGAAACCATGGATCTCCTTCATACTTGGTTAGCAGATGCGCCAGGGCTCTGCGAACATCAATCCCACTAAAATTACCTATACTTAAGGCAGTCTGGAATACCACCCGCACATCGTCATCATTGGCCAGTTTTAATATTTGAGGCAATAGCTCAGGATAGCTTTCAGCCAGCTGAAGACCACGCACCCGCAATTCAGCATGATCATCTGCAAGGGCCATGCTAACCAGGTCTTCAGTCAGACCACCCAAAGCTTTCATGGTGTATAGGGCGTGTAATCTTGCCAATGGTTGTTCGCTATTCATCGCCATTTCACTAAGTAACCCCAATATCGTGGTGTCTTGTCTTTCCACCAACAATCGCTGCGCGGTAAGCCGCCACCACTGATGTCGGTGGGTTAGAAGCTGGACCAATTCGCTTGATTCCATTTCCCCCGGAAATTTAGCTATCGACTTATAGGAGTCTGCACCCTCGGGGACTATTCTGTAAATCCGGCCTAATTCATCTCCATGGTAAAAATCCATATCCACCTTCAGGTCCTCGGGTATAGACAAGGGGGTTTCAATATGCTGCCTGTACATATCGGTTACCAACAAACTCCCATCGGGAGCTACTGTCAAATTAGCCGGTCTGAACCAGGGGTCAGTAGAAGCCAGAAACTCACTTTGAGTTTCGGAAACATCCCGTTTGGCAATAAACAATGGGCCCTGGCCAGCAACCAGTACATCCCGATGGATCAGGTTGCCCGCTACATCACCGGTAAAAACGGAACCCTGATACGATTCCGGAAAAAGATCACCGGTATATACGGTCCCCCCGGAACACCCGGTAAAATGATCCTCTGCATACTCAACCCGGTCCAGATTTTGTTCATCATAGGTTTTTTGCCTGCGTGCCGTTCGCTCTGCCCTCCAATACGGTGGCGGAGTAAGTTGAAACATCTCTAAATCATGATCCGATATGTTTTGTACCGGGGCCTTGGCTTTGTTCAATGTATCACGGCTCAAGTAGCGCCAGGGGATTACAATCTGTGAAATGTGAATGGTATTTTGGGTACTGAACCGATTTCCCCAGTTATCAATGGCCTGGCCAAACTGGGTGGAACCTGCGGCGGGCTCAAATAATCCCCGATCCAATCTGAAACGGAAGTCGGTTCCTTGAACCGACACTTTTGGCGCATCCGGTTGCCTTAAAAACTGAACCTGGCCCGGATTGCCAAAATTGGAACCATAAATCCAATTGTCTACATTAAATTTTAAGTTGGTTATCTGGGCTTCACTATTGTTTTCAAAGAACCCGGTAAACAAAACTTCCTTTAAGTCAGCTACGTGATCGCCATTGGTATCTTTTAAATAAAGTATTTCAGGAGCAGCGCAGACTATTAACCCACCCTTCCATGGAAGTATGCTGGTTGCTTCGGATAAACTGTCTTGAAAGATAACTGAGAAATCAATACGTCCATCTTTATCCGTGTCTTCCAAATACCGAATGCGGCTTCGGGCTTCTCCTTTGTTAGGTTTATAGGGGTAGTCCGGCATTTCTACCGCATAGGCGTTTCCAAACTCATCAAAAGCTACGTCGACCGGATCGGTTACATGGGGTTCAGTAGCAAATATTTCAATGCAAAATCCGTTGGTTATGTGAAATTTTTCCAGGGACCGCTCAGGAGTTAGAGGGCCCGGGTATTTAGGTCCGGAACATGATTGGACCAATAGTGCCATTATTAGCCAGGCATGGACCAATAACTGAAATTGTGATTGATTCTTTTGTTTCGTTTTAGTTCCTTTAATAAACATCTT
>CAZOJZ010000224.1:0-27865 GCA_964580205.1 uncultured Roseivirgaceae bacterium | reverse complement strand
CAACAATAACTCAGCAATCTTACGGTCATTGGAAAGTCTGGGTAACTTATTTTGGCCGCCCAGTTTTCCTTGTGATTTCATATATTTTCGAAACGCATCAGTGCTTAAAGAAATTATTTCCAAACCCCTTAAGATATTTCCCGAAATGAGATCATGGTAGTAACTATTCAATTTTTGCAACTGTAAATTTAAATCTTTTTCATAGTCAGACAAGTTGTGGGGTTTATTTGCAAATTCTACATACCATTGGTGCAAAGGTAAACCAGAATCCGGATTGACCTGCGGTGCTACGGTAAACTCCACAATTGAAACTTCCGGGAACTTGACTAATGTCTGCTTCATGGACTTCTCAACCTCCTCTGCTATCACATGTTCTCCAAAGGCGGAAATAAAGTGCTTGATACGACCTGTTACTAAAATCCGGTAAGGATCCAGAGAGACAAATCTTACGGTATCATCCAGTGAATAACCCCATAATCCTGCGTTGCTATTAATAATCACTGCATAATTTACCCCCAATTCAACCTGATCAATAGTCAACCTGGCGGGGTTCTCAGAAAAATAACTATCAGTTGGAGTGAATTCATAAAATATGCCGCTGTTCAACAACATCAGCAAGCCCGGGTCTTCAGGCAGGTCCTGAAATGCAATAAATCCTTCTGATGCGGGATAGGTTTCAATTGAGGGCACTTCCGTACCTATAGATTCCCATAGCCTCTTGCGGTAAGGCTCAAAATTTACACCCCCATAAACAAAAAGTGAAAAATTTGGAAATACTTCCCTGATGTTATGACCAGTTTTTTCCTGTATCTTATCAAAATACATTTGAACCCATGGAGGGATTCCCGATATCAAGCTCATATCTTCATGAATTGTTTCCTGGATAATAAGGTCCACTTTTTTCTCCCAGTCTTCAGTACAATTAGTCTCATAGGAAGGAAGCTGGTTGCTTCTCAAATAAGCCGGCACATGATGATTAACAATACCTGACAATCTTCCCGTGGGAACTGCACCTTTAAAGTCCAGCTCTGGGCTGCCTGAAAGAAAAATGAGCTTCCCATCCAGAAACCGGCTTTCTCCTGTATAGAATACATAGTTCAACAGTGCATCCCGGGCCCCGTTAATGTGGTTGGAAATTGAATCTTTGGTAATGGGTATGTATTTCACCCCCGAGGTTGTCCCGGATGTTTTACTGAAATAAATGGGTGATCCCTTCCACAATACGTTTTTTTCTCCAGTAATCATCCGCTCTATGTAAGGCTTAAGGCCCTCATAATCACGCACAGGAACCGAAGACACAAAATCTTGATGGGTATGGATCTCTTTGAAATTGTGGTCCTTTCCAAATTCTGTATTCTTCGCCTGTGATATAAGCGATTTGAACAGGTGTTGCTGGAAGGCGCCTCCACGGTTCATCCACTTCTTTTGCTTACCGACAATCCACGCAGCAAAAGGTTTACTTAAAACCGATCGAATTCCCATTAGTAGCTAAATTCTTTGAATGTGTCAGGAGACTGCTAAAAAGTTCTCATCTTGAGCTTTTTCTTAAGCTCTTCAATGGAAGACTTAAATTTAAAATTGGTATCGATCATGTCATTCACGGACTGAACGGCATGGATCACCGTGCTGTGGTCTCTGCCGCCAAAATGATACCCGATGGATTTCAAACTGTGATTCGTATACTCCTTGGAAAAATACATGGCGGTTTGCCTGGCTATCACAATCTCTTTTTTTCTGGTCTTTGCCTTTAAATCTTCCAGCACTACATCGAAATATTCCGATACAGTTTTTTGAATAAAATCAATTCCTACCTCTGAATCTATGTCCTGTACAATGTCTTTAAGGATTTGTTTGGCCAACTCCAAGTCGATGTCCCTTTTCGTTAGTGAAGCGTGTGCCATTACTGAAATTATTACCCCTTCCAGTTCCCGAATATTCGTATCAACACTGTATGCCAAATATTCTATTACATTTCCAGGGATGTCAATACCATCGGCCTGCATCTTTTTCTGGATTATGGCAATCCGTGTTTCAAGGTCCGGTAGTTGAAGGTCTGCGGTAAGTCCCCACTTAAAACGTGAAAGCAGCCGTTCTTCCAACCCTTTTAGGTCCCTGGGTGGACGGTCACTGGTCATAATTATCTGCCTCCCGGATTGATGTAAATGATTGAAGATATGGAAAAATATTTCCTGGGTCTTTTCTTTGCCTGAAAGGAACTGAACGTCATCAATTATCAGGATATCAATCTGTAAATAGAAATTTGTGAAATCCTGGATCCTGTTGTTTTTTACTGCTTCAATGAATTGGTTGGTAAAATATTCAGAAGAAACATATAGAACGAACTTATCACTCCCGTTGCCCTTGATTTCATTGCCAATTGCCTGTACCAGATGGGTTTTGCCCAAACCAACGCCGCCGTACACCATCAATGGATTGAAACTGGTCACTCCAGGTTTGGAGGCTACCGCAAACCCGGCAGCGCGGGCCAAACGATTACAGTCTCCCTCAATGAAGGTATCGAAAGTGTACTGAGGGTTTAGGTGGGATTTCCGCTGAATTTGACCCAACGATTGTAGATCAAAGGGATTATTCAGGTTCTGTGGTTGGCCGTTTGGGCGTTTGTGGCTACCCGATTTAGCTGTGGGCAATTTAATGGTAAAGGGTTGATTTTGATCATTTCCTTTATCAACAATAACAGAGTACTCCAGCTTGGCTTCCATTCCTAATTCCCGGTCAATAGCCTGCCGTAATAATCCAACATAATTTTCCTCCAGCCACTCATAGAAAAATTGACTGGGTACCTGAATGGTTAAAACGTTATTATCCAGTTTTATAGGGACGATAGGAGCAAACCAGGTCTTGAGACTCTGTTCACTAATATTATCCCCTATGTAATTAAGGCAATTGCTCCATACGGTGTTTGGATCGGGATGCATTAACTAATAAAGTAATAGGGTTAATACCAAGCTATGAAAAAGGGAAACAAATTTTACAAAAAAAAACTTATAAAAAAAACTCATTTTCTATTGTCTAGTTAGTCACTTTTACAGTTGCTGACGATGGGGTCATTTTACCACTAATCCTGGTAAGCTTATAGTCGATGCGGCCCAAATTGATTCCTCCAAAACCCACCTGGTTGATCAAGGTAATCTGACCATGCGGTCCGGTAACTACCTCCGGTTCTTCCATAAAGGTATGGGTATGTCCTCCGATGATCAGGTCGATTCCGTTCACCTGTTCTGCTAATTTTTGATCCGATATTTTTTCATGGTCATAGCGGTATCCTAAGTGAGAAAGACAAATCACCAGATGGCACTCCATGGCCCGTAATTGTTGCACCATCTCCCTGGCCACCGGAACAGGATCAAGATATTTAGTATTACCATAGAGTTTTTCACCAACCAGACCGTGAAGTTCTATGCCCAAACCAAACACGCCAATGGAGATGTTTCCTTTTTGAAAAACCTTGTAGGGTAGAAAACTGTTGTTTAGCGCAGTCTTTGTGAAATCGTAGTTGGAAATAATAAATGGAAAGTCAGCATGTGGTAGTTGTTTCTCAAGACCAGGAATGCCATTGTCAAAATCGTGATTGCCCAGGGTAGCTGCATCATATTTCATTTGTGACATCAGCCGAAACTCAAGTTCCCCCTCGAATAAGTTAAAATATGGAGTACCCTGAAAAATATCCCCCGCATCCAACAACAGAACCTGTGCTTCCCGGCGTCGGATCTCTTTAATAAGCTGGGCCCTCCTGGCCATCCCTCCTTTTCCAGCATACTTCCCACCATCATTGGGGAAAGGATCGATACGTGAATGCATATCGTTAGTATGTAAAATAGTTAAATCACTATCAGTTATACTTCCAGCCAGGGCCGAAAAACCCATTAGGTTTAATCCTACGGAGCCCCATATGCTTTGGTTAATAAATCGTCTACGGTCCACTTTTATGGGATTAACTTTACCCTACCTTCTATTACTGCATCTGCAGCGCTCCCCTGCCCTTCCAGCCATATTATATGCTCAATAATCATATCCCTGATTTTCACATCGACAGTGGCCAGCACCCTGGCCTCCTTTAGAAACTCCATACCGCCCCCTCCTTGTGCATAGTAATCGGAAACCGCCAGAACATAGGTGTCGTCCTCACTATAGGGTCCACCATCAATAAAAACCCTCATGGGTTTATCGTCCTTCACCAATACCACACTATTTGCAATTGACACTCTTTTATTACTAGCCAGTAGATTAAAAAGAGAGCTGGTTTGAGCACCATTTAATTCTAGTATATAGAGCAAGTTTTCAAAAGGCATTAACTCATAAATAGTAGATAATTTTACAGGGCCTTTGGGGATTGGGGCCCTCAATCCGCTATTGGTAATTACACTCATATGGACCTTACCCGAATAAACTAACCTACTTTGAAACAGGATTGCATCTGCTACAAAGTTACCCAGAAGAGATTCAACATCTCCCTTCACCAGCCGTTTGTTCGCATGGCCTATCACCACTTCCATTTCCTGCTCCATCAATGTCCTAAAGGGAGCGATGGTAGCCTCGGCTAAACTATCTTCCACATAAGAATCATCAACAGGCAGCAGTTGAGGGCGAGGCTCCAGCACGGTTCTGCTGGAGGGGGCACAGTTTACCAGTGCCACAGCTAATAGCAGTGTACAAATACTTTGATTGATTCCCAAGGCAGTTAATCTTCTGGGTCAAGTTAACAAAAAGTGCTGGCAAACACAGCGATAGATATTATTTTGAATGATAATTCTGCGTTAAATAAATTAACTTTAGGTGAAATTGAAAGATGCATTATTAATGCAACATTTGTTGAGTGATTTTGAGTTCGCCGATATTGACAAGTGGGAACGACAAGTTCTAAAAGACCTCGGACTGGAAAGTATTGAACAGCTAACGCAGATACAATTGGCCGATGGGATCATTCAATCACCTTATTCTGATGTTACATCAAATCCCGGAAATCATTTTCAACATTCTTACAGGTACTGTATTACCCATTCCGGTGAAAACTGGCAGGGGGCTCGTTACTGGCTCAACATGGAACGTTTTGAGGGGTTTGGTCCCGCCAAACTCAATCAATTGTCGTTGGCGGCATTAACCGGAGGTGTAGACGGAATAATACTGGAAGCAGATGGAGTAAAGCACTGGAAACAGTTGTTAGAGGGCATTTCTCTTTCCGATTGTTATTTGGGTGTAGAGGGTACGCTGCCAGACATACAGAAATTAGTAGAATTCCTTGTCTCTCTAAAATCAAATCACCAGGGATTTTTTATAATAAATGGTCTGCTGAGGTATTTAGAAAATGTAACTCCCGACTTGCTTGAGTTGTTGAATGGGAACCACGGATTCAGAACTCTGATATTACAAGAATTGACCGCTGAACCTAGCACTCTGGATGAAATAGCGCTACTGCTTAGCCAGGGGATATTCACCATCAATACCCTGTTGGAATCGGACATCCCGATGTTGACAATCCTTAAGAACATTCAAATCAACCTTCTCCTGGGAGATTCATATTTGTGGGAAATTTGCAGATTGAAGTGTTTACGAATTTTGTTTCATCAAGTTGTACAACAGTACGGTACCACAAACTACCTGCCAGGATCCCTGACCATTCAAGCTACTACTAATGGTTTTCAGGGTCAGAAAAAAAATCAAAACCAACAACTTTTATGCAATACCACCCAAACTATGGCAGCGGTTCTCGGTGGATGCAATATAGTAACCATAGTCCCTCACCAAGACGGGTTCAGCAGTGATGATCAATGGTCCAGAAGAATTGCACGGAACATTAGTCACATCTTAAAAGAAGAGTGCAACCTTCATAAAATGGCAGATCCCGTGGCAGGATCTTACTATCTGGAAGATTTAACAGATAAAATGCTAAAGGAAGTATGGTCCAGGTTGCGGCAAATGGAAAGCTCCGGAGGATATTTAAAATATAGGGGGAGTCAAAAATGAAACCTAAATTCAGCGAAATATCATTTGAAGATCTGACACCTTACAAAGGAACCTCTGAGCCAGCACCGGAAGGGCTTTGGAACACCCCTGAAGGGATCAATGTTCCTCCTGTGATTAAATCGGCACCCGCTGAGGAGCTTCACTTTACCGCTGGGGTACCACCTTTTCTAAGGGGACCCTATTCCACCATGTACATAACCCGCCCATGGACTATCAGACAATATGCGGGATTTTCAACTGCAGAGGAGTCAAATGCTTTTTACCGGAGGAATCTTGCCGCCGGTCAAAAAGGACTTTCGGTAGCTTTTGATTTACCTACGCATCGTGGATACGATTCCGATCATCCACGGGTTAAGGGAGATGTAGGAAAAGCCGGCGTTGCCATTGACACCTTAGAGGACATGGAAACCTTGTTTAACGGGATACCTTTAGATCAAATGTCCGTCAGCATGACCATGAATGGTGCAGTGCTACCTGTCATGGCTTATTATATAGTAGCAGCTGAAAATCAGGGTGTCAAACCAGAACAGTTGAGGGGAACTATTCAAAATGATATTCTCAAAGAGTTCATGGTCCGGAATACTTATATTTATCCACCGGACTTCTCTATGCGAATCATCGCGGACATATTTTCATTCTGTTCCAAGGCTATGCCAAATTTTAATTCGATCAGTGTAAGCGGATACCATCTTCATGAGGCTGGAGCTCCCGCTGATCTTGAACTGGCCTATACGCTTGCAAATGGGCTGGAATACCTGAGAACCGGCATTAAATCGGGACTTAAAGTCGACACATTGGCTCCCCGAATATCTTTCTTCTGGGCAGTAGGCATGAATCATTTCATGGAAATCGCCAAACTGAGAGCAGGGCGCCTGTTGTGGGCAAAACTAGTGAAAAGTTTCAATCCTCAAAAACCCAAATCCATGGCGCTTAGGGCACATTGTCAAACCTCTGGCTGGAGTCTGACGGCGCAGGATCCCTTTAACAATGTCACTCGTACCTGTGTCGAAGCACTGGCTGCGGTAATGGGGGGCACTCAGTCGCTTCACACCAATGCCCTGGACGAAGCAATTGCGCTTCCTACCGATTCCTCCGCAAAGATCGCACGTGACACCCAGTTATTTCTCCAGGGTCAAGCTGGAGTTACCAAAGCCATAGACCCTTGGGGTGGTTCTTACTATGTAGAATTTCTTACCAAAGAATTGTTCAAGCGAGCCCTTGGGCATATCGAAGAAGTTGAGAAAATGGGCGGTATGACCAAAGCGATTGAAACCGGTTTGCCGAAAATGCGTGTGGAAGAAGCAGCCGCCCGCAAACAGGGCCGTATCGACAGCGGTAAGGATATAATCATAGGAGTAAACAGGTACCAGGTACCAGATAAACAAAAATTGGAATTGTTGGAAGTTGACAATAATAAGGTGAGGGAGGCACAGATCGAAAGAATAAATCAAACCAAAAGTTCAAGGGATCCGGAGCAGGTTAAAATGACCCTGAGAGCACTAAAGTCCTCTGCTGAAACAAGAAAAGGAAATTTATTGAATTGCACCATTGAGGCTGCCAGGGCAAAAGCTACCTTGGGTGAGATCTCAAAGGCCATGGAAGAAGTTGTGGGCCGGCACACCGCATCGATCCAATCCATTACAGGTATTTATTCGAAAGAGCTTATGGAAGACTCTCAATTTATTAAAGCACAGAAATTAGCTGATGATTTTGAAGGAATAGACGGCCGTCGACCGCGTATTTTAATTGCGAAGATGGGTCAGGACGGTCATGACCGGGGAGCAAAGGTAATTGCTACCAGTTTTGCTGACATGGGGTTTGACGTGGACATTGGACCATTGTTCCAGACACCACAAGAAGTAGCAAGGCAAGCTATGGAGAACGATGTACACCTGGTGGGAATAAGCAGCCTTGCAGGTAGCCACAAAACATTGATCCCGGATTTGATCGAAGCCCTCAGTAAGTTAGGCAGGTCTGATATTCACATTGTTGCGGGCGGGGTGATCCCACCGCAAGATCATGAGTTTCTCCTGGATCAAGGAGTAATCGCCGTGTTCGGGCCAGGCACAGTAATTTCGGATGCAGCAATTGATATTCTGGAGAAGCTAATGGAATAAATTACGAATTACCAGGGTGACGAATTGCGAATTCGTCTTTAGTAATTTGTATATCCGTAATTGATTCAGTTTTCCACCAAATTCGGTTTGCGGTAATTTGCAGTGTTTAACTCAGGCTCAAACTCCAGGATAAACTCAACCCTACGGTTCAGAGTACGACCATATGCTGTACTATTTGCATGGATCGGTTGTGTTTCACCATAGTACAAAGTTTGTATTCTTGAACCTTCCACTCCCTGGTCCAGCAGATAATTTGCTACTGCCATGGAACGTTGCGCTGAAAGTTTTTCATTATAAGCCACGGAGCCCACATTGTCTGTATGCCCGATAATTTTAACGATTGCCCGCGGATTGTCGTCCACTAAATCAGACAGTTTTCCGAGTTGCCGGCTGTGTGCCGGAGTAATGTCAAACGAATTAAACTCAAATTGAATATTGTACCATTTTCTTTCTAGCCCGGTTATAACCGCAGGAGGGTCTGGCAGTCCAGGAGAAGTAAGGTGTTCTACCCTGGGTGCTACTGACTGCACCATAAGGTCAACGGCTGGACGCTCACTGTCCCTATTTTGAACAGGCTCGAAAGGATTGTCCCACACTACCAACTGATCACCAAAACTTCGAAACGAACCGGCCTCCAGGAAAACTCCTGAATCAAGAATGTAGTCAGACACATCCGCAATGGCCAACTTAATATGATAAATCTCATTGGGTACCACCATACAGCGTGCTTCCAATACTTGGGTGAAGCCATCAAATTGAACATTGTAGGGTGATTTCTTGGGGGCTTTCCCATAACGCTTGTTTCGCACAGGTTTCTTTTTCCTATTGTCCCATATATACGGGTGACTGGTGTTTTGGTATCCATTGTCATGATAAAACTTCTTGTTCTTCTTGTGATTGATGTTGTTGACGGTGATTGGTTCCCCGGTTTGAGGTAAAACTGCCAGGTTCACGTGATCGAGACCAGGTCCGTCAATGAAAAATCCGAATACATCATTGTATTTGGAACCGACATATTCCAGATATTCTTCTGATCCAAAAGTAAAGTTAAATGAGAGGTATTCTGAGCTTGTTACGAAGTCGAATTCCAATATTGCAGCGTCATGGGTTTTCCCGGTACTTAACTGATCCAAATCCTCATCACCGGTGGTGCCACTGGCCCAACCTCTGTCCGGTACCCTGTTAGGCCCCTTGACAAAAAAGACATTTCCAGTGGTAAGGATAATACCCTCTTCGAGGTGTACATTGAAGGCGGGGTCACGGAAATGAGCAATCGCATGTTTTGGGCCCTGGTAACTTACGGGGCCAACCAATACTCCGTTTCCAATAAGTATTTTTTTAACCAGCCTTTCTGCTGTGAAAGAGGTGTCGATGGTGATTTGTGCCTGGGAATGAGATATGGATAACAATACCAATACCAAAGCCAGGCGCAGCCCGTTTTCTAATTTAGTGTTTATCATGATTCTTAAGCCTTACACACCTGCGTGACACTTTGGGCTATAAGAAAACTACTTCACTTTTAATATTTAATCAATGTTACATTTGATGCTATAGCTTCGAGCACAAGAGGGCCACGCCTGAGGCGTGGCCCTAATTGTAGGAATAGAAATTATACCTGTTTGTCCCATTGCTGGTAACTATTGCAGCCCATTTCTCTTAGCGAATAATTCGTATGCAATACTAAACTGTTCAACATCAGGTGACAACTGCACCGCTTTTTCGTAGTTCATTAGTGCGTCGATCAACAAATTGTTTTCCTCAAAAAATGTAGCCAGAATCAATTTGTTCAAAGAAGATTCTTCTTTGAGAGAAACTGATAGTTGTTCCAATTCTTTAAGGATAGGATCCGCATCCACGCCCGTAAGTCGTTTGATACCGTAATTACCTGAATACATTTTATCATTACCTTTTACACGTACACTGACAATAATCAATTCTTCCGTGTTAAAAGGAGCCTTTGTAAGTTCCAATAATATATGTGCTTGAGTCACCTCTTTGGTGAGGATCACTTCGTCATACATATTTTTAACTGTAAATATATACCGGTCCGCGTCCTTAACATCATTCCATCGAATGAGGGCTTCTTTATTCAATACCTCCACCGAACTTGGCATTTTCAAGCTGATGGGAGCATCAAGAACACTGCGTTCCACCGCTCCAGTTATAGTTAAATGCTCCCGATGGTTCTGATTGATATCTTCTTCATCAGTGGAAGTCATCTTGTTAATCACAAAGTTTGCGTATTTGCTGGCTACGCTGGATTTGGCATTTCCTAACTTGGCGGCCAGGTCCCGAACGTAGTAATTACCTTCGTTTTTCAACTCCACAGTTTTACCACTGGCGTGAACCAGTCCAATGTAGGAATTCACAGAGATGTGCAACTCATCATCACCGTTCAAAGTTGCTCCAGTTCGTATTGGCTGCCAGTCCGTAGAGTGGTCTGCTATCTTTACGGTATTACCTCCTTTATTTGCCAACACTTTGAAAACATAGTCCTGAGCGTTGAGCGGGTTTGCTAATAAAACCGTAATTGACAAAGCCGTTAATATTAGTTTCATTATATTCTATATTTGATAAGTTAAAATTCCATTATACATCCATTAATCCTTCAGCGGTTGAAAAAGTAACCTCCTTTGTTCCTTTGAAAATAAATTTTTCAACACACCGTAGTATACTTCCAGTGAGTCACCTGCGAATAAAACTGCAATAATCCCCAGGGTCAAGTTCAATTTATAGCTGAAAATATTAAATACCATTACCACAACCAATAGCAAAATAAGGGCTTCTATCAACTGGATTGATTTGGTTAGCCCATCGTACCATCGGGGTAACAGCTTGTATATCAAAGAAAAACAAATAACATTCACCAAGCACAACAGAGCCCCTACCATAATACCAGCCATTTCACTCATGGACCCAATAAAGTTGTCGTTCAAAATCATGGATAATATATTAGCATGAACAACTACGCCGTACATATCGGGATTGGTTCGGCCTGCATATTTCATATTCAAAGGCGTATATAATTTGTCCTCCCAGGAGGTATCGCTCAAATCTTCTCCCAGATAGCCTAGAATGACGATTTTGTCTTCAAAAACATCTGAAACAAAATTTCCTTCAAAAACATCCATCCAGTCCAACACCGTGAACTTATTGGTAAACTCACTATTATTACTGTTGGCTCCAACAATGTTACCTCCATAATTAATAAGCTCAACGGTATTCTGCCGTTGATTAAACCGGTTTACCGTAGTAGAATCAAATAATTCAGCCAATACCAGAGCAAACAACTGCTGTTTTCCTCCGGTGGTCCATTCAACGGGAGAGAATGAACGACACACCTTAAAATTGTCTTGTTCTTTAGCAGGTGTAATCAAGTTGGCAAACCCCAAATGAGCATTATCCAGAAATAAAGGATTTGAAGTCTCAAGGGTATCAAATATTTTCAACTCCGGATTATATTGATTCAGTTTGGTTACCAATACCAGATTGTCAATCTGCCGCAGGGAAGCTGAAAGTGTGCTGTCCTGATGTGGATCTTGTAATTCTCTGAAAAATACATCGATCCCGATTACCTTGGGATTATTTTTTTCAATAATTTCAAGCTGTTTAGCAATTCCCTCACGGTTAAGGTTTCCAATATTAACTATTACGATATTATCGTTTTGATGAGCATCCGGGTCTTTTCTTAGTTTAGAAAACACTATATCGGTGATATCCATATCGCTGATTGCCTCACCAATGGGATTGAGTACTTCAAAGGCACTAAAAATACGACTGCCAAACAGGATCATTGCCAATATAAATGCAGTGGCCAGTACGCAGTCAATCCAGAACTGCCTATTTGTAATCCTCCTCAGTTTTTTAAACATGTTCAGACCCAGTGTTTGAGTAGACCATAAATTACCCGTAGTGGGGGGTTATTTAAAAATTTTTTTCTTACTTGATCTGACCAATGCAATATTTAGGGAAAAATAGACTATCCATCAACGAGTATGTAAAGGGACTACTAGCGGGCGACATTGTGATTTTAAGTAAGGCCCTAAGCCTTATCGAAAGTCATCTTGATGAAGACCAGGTCTTGAGTTTGAAGGTCCTGAATAGGATATTTCCTAAAACCGGTCAGTCTCTGAGGGTGGGTATTACCGGTGTACCGGGAGTTGGGAAAAGCACATTTATTGAAGCGTTGGGGCTATATCTGGTGGACAATGGGCATAAGGTGGCAGTTCTTACAGTTGACCCATCCAGCCAACGAACTAAGGGAAGTATATTAGGTGACAAGACCCGTATGGAGCGATTAAGTAAATCGTCCGGTGCATTTATCCGGCCCAGCGCCGCTGGTAACAGCCTGGGAGGAGTGGCACACCATACCAGGGAGTCTGTTTTACTTTGCGAAGCAGCAGGTTACGATGTAGTATTAGTGGAAACTGTAGGAGTTGGTCAGACAGAGACTTTGGTAAGGACCATGGTGGACTTCTTCCTGTTACTAATGATTGCAGGAGCCGGTGATGAACTTCAGGGTATAAAAAAAGGAATTATCGAAATGGCCGATGGGTTGGCAATAACAAAGGCCGATGGAGAGAATTTAAAGCCGGCCTTGCAAGCTCAAGCAATCTATAAAAATGCTCTGCATTTGCTGACGCCTTCAAATAGTCTTTGGCAACCCCCTGTATTCACCTGTTCCGCTATGAAAAATGAAGGTATCGATAAGATATGGAAGTCAATTGAATCTTATATTAGCCTGATGCATCAAAATGGATACTTGGAAACGCACCGACAGGAGCAGCGACTGAAATGGCTGCAGGAATGCATTCAACGAAGTATAGATGGTCATCTGGAGCAAAAATTACATGATTCCAGTAAAATCAATCATTTGAGAAAAGAGGTCAGGGAGGGAAAGTTACTCCCACCCCAAGCTGCAGCAGTAATGTTGTCCAAATTATTCTAAAAAACTGTACAGACCTCCTTCGGTGGATCCAGCAAAAGCTGGCCCGGAGGTCCATACAGATTGAAATTCATCGGAATAGTTATGGTATTGGGTAATGAAAATGTTTCAGGTATCTCAGTCAATTTTCCACCCTGCATTGTCAATGGGGCAATATATTCAGCCAAATCGATGCTGATTAAATCAAGATACTTGAGGAAATAAGTGGATATTGTTGCGTATACAGAATTTCTTACACTACCTGGCAGGTTGTGTGAAAGATCCATAGCTGAGAGATTTTTTCTTAAAAAATAGCCACTCTAACTTATTCAGAGCTAATATTTACCAAGTAAGGCCAAAAAATTAAGCAAAGGAATACCGTATCTGTTTCAAACCTTACATGAGTATGGTTTATAGGAAATATGCACATTTTAGAATTGAGTAGCCGCAAATACTTCACGGGAAGGCCGCGCAATTCGTTCCTGTTACTAAACTCACCATATCGATGCTATGTTTCCGTTGCAAAAACCTGTGCGAGTGCCTATCTTACAGCCATTTATGGCTCTCATTACGAAGTCTAATGCATAATCCGGGTTTAACTATAATTGCTATATGATCAATTGCATACTACATCATATTCTGAAAGGAATTTTTATGTTAGGTACTTGTTTTGTTGGCTGCAGCCCTAATGGGTACAATAAAGATGAAATTGTTATCACCCCGTCGGCATCCATAGCGCTTAATTATGCAAAGAGATTTGAGATCATCAAATCCGGCAATGTCACTCTGGTAGTTATTAAACCCACCGGAATCGGGTCTAAAGGTTCTCTTACTTACGCCCTGATACCAACTGGAACAGATCCGCCGGAAAACCTGGCTGTTGATCAGGTTATTGAGGTACCTGTGAAACGAATGGTGGTCACCTCAACCAGCCACATTCCTTTTCTGGATCTCCTGGGAGTATCGGATCATCTGGTTGGCTTCCCAAATACTGACTACATCTCATCTGAGTCCATGCGTTCACGAATTGACCAAAATCTTATTAAAGATATTGGGTCAGTAAATGGGCTCGATTTTGAATCTTTAATTGAATTGCAACCGGAATTGGTGGTAAGCTATATTTCCGGACCTGACCGAGGTGAATTGGACCAATTGAGTCATAGTGGTATTCCAGTAGTAATTAATCTTGATTTCATGGAAGAGTCCCCTCTGGGAAGAGCTGAATGGATCAAGTTCATAGGATTGATGGTTGGAAAGTTCGAGCTTGCGGACTCTGTGTTCAGTGGGATTGAACATAAATATCAACAGTTAACCTCCCTAACCAATAGTGTTCTTGAAAAACCTCCGGTATTTAGCGGAATAATGTATGGAGATACCTGGTTTGCCCCAGGGGGCAACAGTTTTGTTGCCCGGTTTATTGAAGATGCCGGCGGCTACTATACCTGGGAGGACCAGAAAATCGCAGGTTCGGTGGAATTGAGCTTTGAAGCTGTTTTGGATCGCAATACGAAAACTGATTTCTGGATCGGCACCGGTGGTTTTTCCAGTAAGAATGATATCGAGGCTTCTGATCCCAGGTACGTTCATTTTCATGCTTTTCAAACAGGGGATATTTATAACTACCATGGCCGGATCGGCACCACCGGCGGATTTGAGTATTTAGAATTGGGCGGAGCCCGGCCCGATTTGGTACTGGCTGATTTCATCAAGATCCTGCATCCAGGGCTTATACCTAATTACCAACCCTACTTTTTCAAAAAACTTTATTAGCATGAAAAAGCAGGATACATTAACCTTTTTAATACTGACCGGGGTACTGCTCATAATGCTAACCCTGGATCTTTTGGTTGGCAGTGTATACATACCAATGAAGGATGTGCTTGAAATCCTGGGAGGAGGCCCTGCTGCAAATCCTGGTTGGAAGATTATTATATTAGAATTCAGAGTGCCAAAAGCGGCTACCGCGATCCTGGCCGGTAGTGGGTTGGCGATGAGCGGATTGCTTATGCAAACTATTTTCAAAAATCCCCTGGCTGGACCTTTTGTGCTCGGCATTAGTTCTGGGGCCAGTCTTGGAGTTGCCTTATTGGTGCTCGCTGGAAATATTTTTGGCATTGCTGTAACACAGCTAGCCTTTTTGGGTAGTTGGGCCACTGTGCTGTCAGCTATAGCCGGATCCACCATAGTTCTGCTGCTTATCGTCACAGTATCTGTTGCCATTGTGGATGGTATGACCCTGTTGATAATCGGGCTGATGGTGGGGAGTCTCAGTGGGGCTTTGGTCAGTGTTTTGCAATACTTCAGTGAGGCTCATGAAATTCAGTCATATCTAATATGGACTTTTGGCAATTTAGGCGGGGTCCATGATAGTGAATTGGTTATATTATTCATCACTGTCTTGATAGGCCTATTTTGGTCCTGGGGGTTTTCGAAGCCCTTAAATGCTTTTCTGTTGGGGGAATCCTATGCCAGAAGTTTGGGTGTAAATATTAGACGGACCCGTCTGGTGGTTATTATTATTACCTCAATTCTTGCCGGTGGCATTACTGCGTTCTGCGGACCTTTGGCATTTATTGGTATTGCTATTCCCCACTTAGCCAGAATAGTGTTCAAAACCGCAAACCACCGGGTGTTGATCCCCGGGTGCATACTGCTGGGTGCCATAGTAATGACGGCATGCGACCTGGTTTCACAAATTCCCGGGAGCAGCAGGACCTTGCCAATTAATGCGATAACTTCTTTGTTAGGGGCCCCGGCGGTAATCGCCATCTTGATTAAAAACCGCAACCTGAGTAAATCATTTACCTGATGAAGAATAGGTCAGTGTTACAAACAAAGAACCTGACGGTTGGATATGGCAAAGGAAAAAATCGTCAGGATATCCTATCTCAAATATGTTTGCAGGCAAATTCCCGTCAAATCATTGCGCTGATTGGCGCCAATGGGAGCGGAAAATCAACACTGCTTAGAACATTGGCTGGTCTACAGCCTGAACTTAACGGGGAAATTTTGCTCAACTCAAAGGATATTAACCAACTGACTCCAAAGGAAATTGCTGTTCAAGTTTCTCTGGTGCTCACAGACAGAATTCAGACGGGTTATTTAACAGTTGGAGATCTGGTGGCTATGGGCAGGCATCCCCATACAGACTGGCGGGGGCGAATGCGCGAGAGAGATCTGGAAGCTACCTTGGACGCATTAACAATCACCGGCCTCTCACAGTTAATACAATCAGACCTACAAGAGTTGAGTGATGGCCAAAGGCAAAAAGCAATGATTGCCCGGGCCCTGGCACAAGACGGTAATCTTATGCTGTTAGATGAGCCATTGATTCATTTAGATGTACCCTCAAAATGGGAGATTATGAATTTGCTTCGGCGTATGGCCCATGAACGCTCTAAAACGGTAATCCTGGCTACCCATGAATTGGATCTTAGCTTAAGGATGGCCGATCAGTTATGGTTAATCGATGGGGGGGGGAATATAATTACCGGCGCTCCTGAAGACCTGGTATTGGATGGTTTGATATCGAAAGTTTTCGATAGTGAACAATATTTTTTCGATCAGGAGTTGGGTGGATTTGCTATGAAATCCAGGGGGATTAAAGTAAAAGTTAGCGGGTCAGGGAGGGTATTAATATGGACCAAACGGGCGCTGGAGCGGGCCGGCTATCAAGCAGTAGACAAGCATGCAGGTGCGGAAATAATATGCATGGAAGATGATTCTGGCCGCCAATGGAATATTAAAACTGAGGAGCGATCAGCTGGTTGTAATTCCATTGGGGAATTGATCATTGCTCTCAGTGAATTGATACCCTAATAGCCAAAGTTAAGCGTTCTCGAAACTCATAGCGACTGGTTGTAGTATCCACTACGACCGGGAAACTTACTTCTTGATCAACTGTTTAAAGTGCATGACAACATAGTTACACCTTGCTCTGTAAAACAAAATGGTGTATACCGCAATCCCTTCAGATGTTCTTTGTTAATTGTTCATTGTTAATTTTATTGTAGCTTCCATCAACTAAGCACACAACCATTTAAAGACATGCCCGAACTGCCGGAAGTAGAAATGTATAAACGATACTTCGAAGAAACAGCTTTACATCAAAGGATCTCTGCCATTGAAGTACACCACCCCAAAGTATTGGGAGGCCAGGAACAAGGTTTTATTGAATTATTGACGGGCGAACAGTTTAAAAGCAGTCGTCGATGGGGTAAAAACCTGTTTCTTCAAACCCTAAATGACCATACCGTATTCATGCATTTTGGAATGACCGGTACCCTGGACTATTATAACGCCAGTGTGGAAACTCCAAAATATGCCAGGGTAGTATTCTGTTTTGAAAATGAATTCAACCTCGCTTACATTAGTAAGAGAATGTTTGGCAGGTTAGGAGTAGTTTCCAGTATTGCCCAATATGTAGCATCCAAAGCTTTGGGCAAAGATGCCTTGGACATTTCCGTTGACCAGTTTACAGAGGCACTGACAGGAAAAAATAAAAACATTAAGGCCGCTTTATTGGATCAGAGCGTAACTGCTGGCGTTGGCAACTGGATTGCAGATGAGATCCTGTACCAGGCCGGAATTTATCCCACCTCCTCAACCAAGAACTTGAATTCGAATCAGCTCCGTGTTATTTATGACAAAATGAAAGAGATCATGCAGACTGCCATAGGCGTTGAGGCGGTAAGGGAGGAGTTACCTGCTGATTATATCACTCGATATGGCAGGAAAATTACCATTGATTGCCCAAAGTGTAAAAGGCCCATTGAAAAAACTGAAGTTGGTGGCCGGGGGACCTATGCGTGCACTAACTGTCAGGTTGTTATGGGAGCCAGCCTGTCCGGCCTTTAGGCAGGCAGGAGAATAGGGGAATAATAGAGCAAGGGAGCATGGGAACAATAGAACATTTGAACATTTGGACATTTGAACAATAGACAGTCTGAGTTGGCTACCAACGTGCCATTGGACGAAAATTACCTCTAATTAGACAAAAGCCTAATAATGAAAAGAAGAAAATTTATTGCTGGTACCGCTGGATTGGTAGCTGTTGGGCATATGATGTATGGTGTTCATGAAGAAGATTTTATAACCAATCAAAAAATTACTGGTTCCCAAAAGCAAGAACCTATCATAGAATGGAACGCACATTTATTCAGCTCGGAAGTGGCAAAGTATCCCTTTCATAAAAATGCATTTTATAGGCCAGATCCCATCAATTTTTCCGATGACCCATTGACGATTTACTTAAATCATTTGGATGAAATCGGAATTGATAAAGCAGTTGTAGTGCATCCAGAACCATATGGCGATGACCATTCTCTAATTTTAGATTGCATAAATCGCAGCCCAGAGCGTTTGAAGGGAACCAGTTTATTTTACCCAAAAGATCCAGAGGCCCCCGTTAAGCTAGCGAAATTGATAGCCAAAAATCCAAATATTGTATCCACCCGATTTCATGCTCACAGGGGTAAAGAATCGTACCTGGACTCTTTTGATGATCCAGGGGTACGGGCATTATGGAGACAGGCAGTTGAATTGGATCTCATAATAGAGCTACACATTGGTCCGAGTTATGCAAGCAGTGCTAAGAAGGCTGTGAAAGATTTCCCAGGATGCAAAGTTTTGATAGATCATTTAGCGGAACCCCAAATGGGTAATGCTGTTGAATTTGCGGATGTTCTGGCCATGGCGGACATACCAAATGTTTATATGAAATTTTCAGGTCTTAGTCATTTTGCTGCTGATGGACCCGGGTATCCGAGTGCTATGGCATTTACCCAGCAAGTAATAAAAACATTTGGTCCGGATCATATGGTAATGGGTGGTGTGGTACCCAAAACTGTTGACAGTCACATGACTGAATATTCAGCCGAAGATCGGGCCAAGGTTAAAGGAACTAATCTGATGAATTTGTTGAATTGGCATTGACGGAATAATGTATAACGTCCATGGTTTCAACCGGGGTATCAATTCCTGCTAGTCAAGCTAATAGTTCTCGGATAACTTTCCCCCCAAACTGGCTCAACTGCTTATATCGCCCACCATGAAAATAGGTGAGTTTGTTGTCGTCTAACCCCAATAATCGAAGCATAGTAACATGAACATCGCGTATCGGGTGTACTACTTCTACCGCTTTTTCACCCATTTCATCAGTGGCTCCAATAGTATGTCCAGCTTTAACTCCACCACCAGCAAACCACATGGGCATGGCGGTGTTATTATGATCCCGACCGTAAGCGATGCCACCTTCACGAAAGCCATTGTCCGGGGTACGGCCGAACTCGCCAGTCCACACTAACAGCGTTTCATCCAATAAGCCGCGACGCTTTAAATCCGTGATAAGAGCGGTGATCGGTTTGTCAATGCTCTTAATCAGGTTTCCATGTGCACGCGCCAGAAAATCATGGCTGTCCCAACCACCCGAAAAAAGTTGAACATAAACCACGCCTTGCTCTATCAATCGCCTGGCCATTAGACATTTTCTGCCAAACGCGTCTGTTTTAGGTTCACCAATGCCATACATAGTTTTTGTGGCTTCGGATTCAGAATCAATGTCCATAAGTTCCGGAACTTCCATTTGCATTCTAAATGCCAGCTCATAGTTGGAGATACGAGCGGCTAGTTCAAGGTGATCAGGACGAGTTTTCTGATGAGTTTTATTGAATTCTTTCAAAATATCCAGACTTTCTCTTTGGTGATATCTGCTTAAACCTGGTGGTGGCTCAAGGTTAAGAATTGGTGACCCTTTGGGCCTTAAGGGCGTACCCTGATAGTGGGCAGGTAGAAAGCCATTGGACCAATTCGCAGCGCCTCCCTGGGGATAAGCTACTTCCGGAAGCACTACAAAAGCAGGAATGTTTTCGTTCATAGATCCCAGGCCATATGTTACCCATGAGCCGATAGCCGGATCTCCGCCAAAGCGATTGCCGGTATTCATGTGGTACTGTGCTGTGGGGTGATTCACAGATTCAGCCTGGCATCCCCTATAGAAACAAATATCATCCGCAACTTTTGGAAGGTATTGAAAGTACTCGCACATATCGGCCCCGGACTGACCCACTTTTCTAGAGCTGAATGGACTCCTGACTATGTATCGGTTACCGCTGGACATGGCGGAGAAATTTTCACCTTCCCGTTGAAATTGTTTTAAATGAAATTGTTCCAGAGTGGGTTTTGGATCAAAAGTATCAATGTGACTAGGGCCCCCTTCCATCATCAGAAAAATGCATGCCTTAGCTTTCGGAATCATCATTGCTGGCTTAGCGGCTAATGGGTTAGCATTTACATTTGTAATCTTCTCAATGATTTTAGCGCCTTGTTCATTTGGCCTGCAGCCCATTAAACTGCTCAAGGCCAGCGAACCTACTCCAGTGCCTATGCCATAGATGAATTCTCTTCTGGTCTGTTTTTCTGAATCAATAGACATAAATGAATTCATTTGAGTTGAACAGTACAATGCAAAAATCGGCCAGGGCTCTTGTTTCAGGTGCAACCTCCCATGTTTTCAGATCCGCCTGATAATTTTTGTAGACATCCAATTCTTCAACAAAATGGAAGATCTCTCCAGTCATTTCCTCGAACATCTCTCGTTCTACACTGATGGGCAGCTCTTCTATGGGGAATGTATTTTCCCGGTGGTAGGCCACCATTTTCTGCCAATATGTCCTGGCCTTTGCGATTTCGGCCTCATTGGCCGGCCTATTCAATGTTTGACTTATGGCCGCCGACAACTGATTATTTAAGTCTGGATAGGTAGACCTAAGACTATTTGCCAGTGCTATCGCACGATCTCTCACACTACGATCATTAAACAACATAAATACCTGTGGGGTAACGCTGGAAGCAGTTCTACGTTCACAAGACAGGTCAGACATTGGCTGATTAAATACTTCCATCATAGGATCTACCAGGCCCCGAAGTTTTAATGCGTAGATCGAGCGCCTGTTTCTAGATTCCGGCGTCGGAGAGGGCTGATAAGCCGGTGCTATGGACCCCATGATATGTCGAGGCTGTAAGGCTTGTTCGGGATGCATTTCAGGTCTGACCGGATACCCACCAACAGTAGGATTTAACTCTCCAGAAGCAAACAACATGGCATCTCGTATTTCCTCCGCTTCTAATCTCCTGGGTTCAAACTTTGACAGGTATTTGTTGTTGGGATCTGTTAAGGACAATAGCTGCTGGTTTGGATGGCTGCTGCTTCTCTGATATACCTCCGAATTCATAATAAGGCGGTGAAGGGCTTTTAAAGACCACTCATTCTCCATAAAATTTATAGCCAACCAGTCCAGGAGTTCGGGATGAGTAGGTTGCTTACCTGTGACCCCGAAATTATTGGTGTTTTCTGCTATTCCCTTTCCAAAATGATATTGCCACACCCTATTGACAATTGACCGGGAGGTTAAAGGGTTTTCAGGGTTTACCACCCAACGGGCAAAATCCAGTCGCCTGAGATCTCTGTTATGCGAAATCTCTGCATCAAGGGTAAATTGAGGCTGCTGACTCTTTAGGCTATCCTGCAAGGAGGGCAAGGCGCTTAATATACCCGGGGATACTTTATCAGACGGTGCATAGACTGACCCACCTGTTAAAACAAAGGAATCATCGAGGTTGCCTTCGGTATCTTCCGGCATTCTAAGTATCCAGTTACTATTCAATACCCGGCGGGGTCCGTTATAAACAGAGAAGGCAAGGCCCTCATAGCCATCCATTTCCTTACTGTAACGCTGTACCCGCTTTTGAAGAAGTTTCCTATAGCCTAGTTCCTGGTTAGTCAGGCCATAGTATACCGGTGGTTTTTGATTTTCGGGCATTGAGCGACGTTCTTTTTTGGGAACATATTTCATGCCTTGATCTTCCATCCATTTTCTGGCAAAGTATTCCTCTTTTTGATGAATCCTGAGTTGTTCTTTCTTCGCTTTGTCAAGCAGGTCCAGCACTCTCTTCTTTTCTTCAGGAAGCATACCGGTGTTTTCGGCTTCAAGATATGGTGCAGGCCTTTCGGCAAATTGAGTGGTTGCAAATATTGCCTGTATTTGATAATAATCCTTTGTGGGAATTGGATCAAACTTGTGGTCGTGGCAACGTGCACATCGCAACGGTTGTGATAGAAAGGTTTCTCCTACCGCATTGGTCACATCGTCCAGGTAGTATTGACGAGTTTCTGCCTCTACACTCATACTAGTATGTTCCCAGGGTCCCATTCTTAAAAACCCCGAAGCAATTAAATTCTCTGAATTTTTCGGATCCAATTCATCTCCAGCAATTTGTTCCACAACGAATTGATTGTAGGGTTTATCGTCATTAAGTGATCGAACCACGTAGTCACGATATCGCCAGGCATTTGGGCGTATATAATCATTAGAAAATCCATCGCTATCAGCATACCTTACCACATCTAACCAATGCCTGCCCCATTGCTCGCCATAATGAGGGCTTTCAAGCAGACGGTCCACTAATTTAACATAAGCGTCATGCGAATTATCCGCTACGAAAGCTTTAATTTCCGGCGGGCTGGGAGGGAGCCCTAAAAGGTCATAGGTGGCGCGTCTTATGAGGGTAAGTTTATCTGCTTTTGGTGCCCCTTCCAATTGGTATTCCTGGAGTTTTTTATCGACAAACGCATCAATGGGGTTGCAGCTGCTATCATTGTTTACAGATTCCCACGGAATAGCATGGTGGCGTAGTGGATAAAAAGCCCATATTTCCAAGGGGTTGTATTTCCTATTAGCCCACGACTCAGTAAGAGCGTCACTGGTTGTTACTGCTACCTTTCCGTAATAATTCCAGCCCCCTGCAGTAATTAATTCCTGTCGTCTTTTTTCACCGGGCCAGGGAGCGCCGGCTTCTATCCAGGCAAACAAGTCATTGAGCTCACCCTGGGACAACTTGTCATTGTCTTTTGGAGGCATGGCAAAGTCTTCATCTTCTCTGATTGCAGCAAAATATATGGGGCTTGCTTCAGCATTGCCGGGAAGCAAAGCAGGCTCACCGGATTCACCGCCTTTTAACATTCCTTTCAAAGTGCGAATGTCAAAACCCCCTTCGATTTCCTTTTGATCTTCTCCATGACAGGCAAAGCATTTGGATTCAAGCAAGGGATAAACCTGGAAAGTGAATAGTTTTTCCACGTCCAGGTTCTGGGTTACTCCCGGACCATTATTTTGATTGCAGGAAACCAACACGCCTGTGAGTATAAGGCCAACAATCAAATCACGGGGATAGCACATTTTGATGAGAAAAATAGTCATCCTATAGACATATATAGACAGTATTATCTGTATAAATGTTTTATTGAAAGTTTACTCAATCGATTACTGAAGATATTAAATAGGGTTGAGAATTTCTAATTATTGGAAAAGGAGGACAATCGGTGTGGAGGCCTGTGCCCCTATCATACCTTCAATTGGGCCAAAGTGGCAAAAGGCCCATTGAAAAAACTGTGGTGGGTGGCAGGGGGACCTCATGTCTTTGCCTGTTCTGCCAAAAGCGGAGGTATCATTCTGCAAACCCCACGGTATCCATCATCTCGGAACTACATAGCTTAATACCTTGCGCGTTCCAATTCCATATCTGCGCCTTTCCAGGCTTGTTCGAACCTCGACTTAGTATGATTAGCTTCGTTGGTTTTATTTTGTAATTCTAGACTTTTCCACAACCCAAACAAGGCCCATCCGTTTTTTTTAAATTCTTCCAGGTCTTCTATAAAGATCTGCTCTGCCTCCTCATATTCACCTGCTTGAATCAAGGCATCACCCAAATATAACCTCATCGAGTTACTCCAGTCTGGCGGTTCGGTATATTTCAGTTGATCCTGTTTACCCACTGCCTCTCTAAACATCTTGATAGCACCTTTAACCTCGCCCTCTTCAAGCAGGATTTCACCTTCTAGACCTGTGGCTGCCAGATCAAGTATAACCTTCCCGGGGTTTGCCTTGAAAACAATCGTATCCAATATAGGAGCATCACTTAGTTGCTTTATCTTGTTAAGCTCAACTTTGGCACTATCAACATGACCATTCATAATTAAAGCACTTCCACGATTATAACGCCAAATACCTTCGAGGTAAGGATATTCTGCACCCGGCATTGGTTCTGCTAAAATATCATCCCACTTACCAAAAATCTTAAGCACAAAATAGGGGGCTGCAAGCTTAGCTTGGAGATTACCACTCAGATTACCTGATTTTGGAATAGACTCTGCTACATATCTCGCAGCCTTGATTGCTAGTTTATATTTTCCTTGGGCAGAAGCAGATAATCTAATGAAGTTTGATGCATGCCGGCTATGGTTCTGTGCGGAAAGACCGTAAGTGCCAATATTAGTAAAGGGCTTCTCGCCCCACACTTCAAGGAAATATTTGTCAGCTGCAATAGACCGTTCGTTCACGGCAATGGTAGAATCATACCATCCGAGACGCAGATAAATATGACCGGGCATATGCACTATGTGACCTGCCTTAGGCATTAACCCTTCCAGTCTATTGGCCTGAGAAAGAGCTTTTTCGGGATAGGAAGATGCTTCGAACAAATGAATGTACAAATGATTATTTCCTGGATGAAGACTATCTATAATCATTGACTGTTCGAGTACATTTATTACCTCATCGACTCCCTCCAATGGGTTTCCTTGCTTATCCCAATAGGCCCATGCACGATAACTCATAATGGCATCCGCAAGTAAAAACGTAACTTCCATATCATCAGGGAATTTCTTATAAAGTTCTCTACAGGCGTTGATATAAGCCTCATCACGAACTTCACGATTTGGATAAGTCTTACTGTCAAATCTTACGGACAAAGTTTCAATTAACCCCCTCTCTACTTTGCTTGCTGATTTTCTCAAACCCATAGCCTTTTGAATAGCTTTAGCTCCTTCACCCTGTGGGTCATCAGGTACTCTATTTTTTCGACTGTTTGGATTAGGGGAAATGGCTAAAGCCAAGCCCCAGTAGATCATTGGATTATCGCCCTCATAACATAAGGCTTCAAGAAATGATGATATTGCTTCAGGAAAATAATACCCCATTGTTAAGCTTAGTCCCTGATCAAAAAACTGTTGAGCTTGCTCTGAATCGACACCAATATCCCGGGAATAATCACCAAGACCAGGTACAAGAACTGCATTTTTGCCACATTTTACGTCCTGATTTTCACTGCATGATGAAACAGTAAGTAAGCCCACTAAGATTAAGATTTGAAACAACAGATTCGGTTTCATACGTATCACATGTCCTAGTATAGTTGAAAATATTAATTGACTTGGGTAAAGCACCACAGCGTATTGCCCTAAGGTTATGCTCATTTATAACTACTCAATACCCTAAATATGGCAATTTTTAAGGAATTATCTCCATGATATTACAATCATCCTTTTGTCATTAAATTGACACTTTAGCAAATTTTATGTAACTAAAGCCTGGTGATTTTGGTTATAGGAACCTAATAGTCAAATCACCGGGACATCACGTACTTATGAGAAAAATAGCCATTATTGGCAATGGTATTTCGGGGATCACCGCCGCCAGGCATATACGCAAACTAGGTGACCATGAAATCGTAGTAATCAGCGGCGAAACCGATCATTTTTTTGCCCGTACTGCCCTGATGTATATCTACATGGGTCATATGACCTATGAGCATACTAAACCGTATGAAGACTGGTTTTGGACCAAGAACAACCTCCAATTGCGTCGTACCTGGGTTCAGGAGTTAAAACCAGAAGAAAAACAACTCCTGCTATCCACGGGAGAGCATCTTTCCTATGATCAGTTGATTATTGCCACAGGGTCCAAATCCAATAAGTTTGGTTGGCCGGGACAGGATTTACCTGGCGTTCAAGGGCTGTACAGCTACCAGGACCTTGAGCTAATGGAGGAAAACACCCGGAATATTCAAAAAGCGGTAATAGTTGGTGGAGGGTTAATTGGGGTGGAAATGGCGGAGATGCTTCGGACCAGAAATATTGCGGTAGATCTCCTTATCAGGGAACAAGAGTTCTGGGATGTGGTCTTACCGCAGGAAGAAGCCTCTTTGATAGGCCGCCATATTGTTGAACACCATGTCAATCTGCGCAAAGGAACTGAAATAGAGAAAATTGTTGCGGGTGATAACGGCCGGGTAAAAGCAGTGATTACTAAATCCGGTGAATCAATTGAGTGCCAATATGTAGGGCTGACCGTAGGGGTCAGTCCAAATATCGAATTCCTTAAAGGGTCTGGCATAGCGCTGGACCGGGGCGTTTTGGTGGACCGGTATCTGCGGACCAATTTTCAAAATGTATATGCCATTGGTGACTGTGCACAGTTCAGGGACCCCCTCCCCAATCGGCGGCCCATTGAACAAGTATGGTACACCGGCAGGATGCATGGTGAAACCGTGGCCCGTACCATTATGGGGAAAGATACTGCCTACAAACCTGGGATCTGGTTCAACTCTGCCAAGTTTTTCGATATTGAGTACCAAACTTATGGACATGTATGGAATACACTTCGAGAAAATGAGCAGCAGTTTTATTGGGAGCACCCTGATGGCAAAAAGTGTATAAAATTCGTATACCATAAGGAGGACCATCAACTCTTGGGTGTGAATACTTTTGGGATCAGGTTGAAACATCAAGTGCTGGACCAATGGCTGCAAGATAAACGCGATGTATTTTATGTACTGCAAAATTTACCAGAAGCAAACTTTGACCCTGAATTCTACACCCGACATGAAAAAGAAATAGTGACCTGCTTTAATCTACAACATCCATCCAATCCGGTAACATTAAAAAGGGGGATTTTCTCCAGCCTGTTCAACTAATATTATGAAACTTATTCCAACCATTATTATGAAACTTATTCCAACCATCGGTTTAATACTTTTCCTGACGGGATTTGCCACCTTTATCGGATCATTCTTTCTCAGTGATTTTCGAATAGCCAACAAACAACTGGCAGAGGCACTTACTGCCAGTGAAAGAGAAACTCTGGAGCCCCACCTACAACATATGGTCAACCAAGAGTACGGATCAAACTTTACTTTCATACATGATCTGAACAGAGCTTTTGTTGGAGCCAATGAATATGTAATGAATACCTATGGGCTGTCCAACACTGATTTGGAAGCAATTGCAACGGCTTCCGGAGCATCCTACCCTATACTTTTTTCTTTGGACGTTCTTGACCAGGTTTTTTCCTCTGAGGAAGAAGTTGATATTCTTAAAAAGAAGGCTTTTTTAGATTATGGAGGATGGCTGGATCAGCGTGAGTACCAGGATAGAGAAGTATTGCTTAGAGATCTAGGCAGTGTCGCCGAAAATTTCAATAAGTATGGTATCGTTGGTCAGGAGGGTTTCGATAAATACAGGATAAAAAACCTAAAATACCAACTGGCTAAAAGCTCAAGCACCGGACCTGTAAAAGACCGCCCCTGGCTATTTCTGGGACTTACCTATGCCCTCTGTATTCTGGGGGCCGTCATGTACTTACTGCCCAAGGTAAAAAATGATGGGCCTCCCGGGATCAGAAACAATAATATTCATTTCTCCCCGATGAAGTACAGAGGTTGGCTTGGAATCATGACGGGCACTTTTCTCATCTCCTTTTATATTTTCCTGTACTACTTCCCTGAGTATATGACCAACTGGATCATCATGGTTGATCCCATTAGCATCCTTTTAAAAGGCAGTCCTGCCGGCAGGTTCTTCCTATATGGGTTCCTTTACACCTTGAGCATTTTGGTGATGGGGACAAGAATGTTAATTAACTACAGGCATAGTAACTATCAGATCGCGCGCACAATTTCAGTAATGTTTTTCCAAACGGCTTTTGCTTTTTTAATACCAGAGATCTTA
>CAZOJZ010000223.1:0-35527 GCA_964580205.1 uncultured Roseivirgaceae bacterium | reverse complement strand
GCCTGATGCGCCGGTGATTGCATACAATAAGACGTCATTGTTACCCAGCCAAAGGGCAAAGAAGGTGCCTCCAGCAGTGGCCGCATCTCCGATCATAGTAGACACTCCGGGATTTGAGGCAAACCTGGCATAGAACGGGTTGAAGCGGGGGTCTATGCCAAATAAGCTCCAGTCACCCGTTTGCGGAATCAGCGCCTGTCCTAAAAACACTCCAGGGACGCTGACATTGTTAACTGGTGGGCCAGTGTAGATAAAGCCCGGGTTAACTATTGGAATGGGTAATGCACCTATGTCCGAATCAGTGGCGACGGGTAGTGGTGGGTCGCCCGCCAATATTAGCCTGCCTTTGATCACCCAGTTTGCTGGATTGGGGTCTGACAAATCCGAAAATAGACTATTGAATCCATTCTCATGGTTAATGTCTGGCTGGATAAATTCTCCACCACCTACCAAAGCAAATTGCTGGCTGAGAATATTCCCCAGGGAGTTCATCTGACCCATATCAAACAAAGCGTTGGCTTGGAATCCAGCGGCAAGTGAATTGCCCAGCACCACAAATTTGGTGAAATCGGCGCTTCCTGGGTCCGGGGGTAATGGTTGCACGGGAGTACCAGGGTCACCCGGGGGCGGGATAACTGGAAATTCTTGTTCACAGGATCCAATAGTGAGTATTAGAACTATTGCCGGATATATGTATTTAAAGCTTCTCATCTTACACGGTTCAGTTTAATTCAGGAATTGATCGAATGTGAGGGCAATATAGTATTGGGAACCCACAAAACCTGCCCCAATATTGGTGCGATAATCTCCGGAGAACAAATTGGTGCCTCCAACCTTAACCACCGATTTGATGGCCTCTACTTTATAATTCAGCTGTAGATCCAAAACCCCGTACTCAGGTATAATCCCTTGTCCGAAGGTAGATTCCCACAGAAAGTCGTCCTGCCACCTGAAACCCACATAGAACCCAATGTTATTCCCAATATTTCGATTGCTGAAATTGATATTTAATTTATGTTCGGGTGTATTAAATCCAGCAAGAAAACCCTCGGTTGCTTGCTCGTCTTCGGTAAAAAACAGCCCAATTGTAGCTGCCACCAACGGTGTATCCATTGCCAATATTCCAGGTAAGGCCAACTCCAATGCCGTCGGAACTGATGTCTTCCGACACATTTACATAGGGATTCATTAGAATATTGAATCCACCAATGGCATTGGTCAGGATCTCGCCGCGACGCTCCACCGGACCCGCGCTTAGTACTGGCCTGTTGGCGATAAAGTTCTTGTAGTCATTGTGATAATAATTGATATCTACCAACACCTGTTCTGCTATTAACCCTTTGTAGCCAATCTCATATGCGGTTAATTCCTCCGGCCCCACAAAATCGATTTCAATAGGTTGCAGTGTTACCGGGTCCAGGGCACCGGCACCACCACTTCCTTTGTGAATGCCATACCGGGCGGCATTTTCTTCGGTACTGCCCACCAGGATACCCGCAGCAGTGGGAAACCATATAAACTGGCTCTGAGAATCAGGGTTTCTAAATCCGGTCTGAAAGGAGGCCCTAATATGATGATTGGAGTTTACGCTGTATACCGCTGACAATCGTGGATTAACCTGGCCATCAAAATTTTCATTTTTATCATAACGTAGAGAACCAGTTAGTTTTAAATCGCCAAGTTGCTTGCCGATTTGAAAGTAGGCGCCCCACTCACTGATGTTCACCCGGTCAAATGTGCCGTCCTCATTCATGTTCTCATCAAATATGGTCCCTGCTGAATAAATACTATATCTTCTGAAATTGCCTCCCACCTGCAATTCCGCCCAATCAATTTGATTCTTAAAGTTGTAGTTGAACTCTGCATGTAATAATCTGGAGCCTTCAATAAATCCTGCACCGTTTTCATCAATTTGCAGATTAGCATTTCGGGTTGCATCTATGTGGCTTTGTAACTCGGCTGGTGTCAGGTTATTACGTCCAAAGTCAGAAGCGAATCGAGCAGCATCATGTGCTGCTTTCTTGTCACCGCCAGGTACTCCTGGTATTAATCCCTGTATTACAGCCACATATGTGCCCAAATAGGTGGGTACCCATTCAGCTGCTGAAGGAGATATTCGCTCATTGGTAAAAGCACCCAAAGCGTCCATATTATAGGAATCACCATCGTCCGTTTGGGTATGGTAGGCCCTGACAAAGAAGTTGTCACCTCTAAATTCCAGTTTATGAAATTGTTGGGTAAAATCCCTCAAGACAAATTTTGCAGAGCCCTGATAGATAGTACTTCCCAGCCCAAAACGATAATTGTACAAGGCTTCTACTTTGTCATTCAACCGATAATGAAGCGCCACATCCGCTTTAATGCTTTTGGCGTCTCTACTATCAAGCAGTACTTCTTCCTTAAATCCTCTTCTTCGTATGTCGATATCACCCAAAGGAGCTAACTCAGGGATACCCGTCAAAGCTGCAATACTCCCTGCAATGACAAATTCATCACCATAGGTATTTAATCCATCAAAATTAGCAGCGCCCTCAGGGTTTCCGGGAATAACACGATCGGTGGTATAATCATTACCAATCCAATCTGTGGCGGTTAAAATATTGAAATTGACTTTAAATGCAATTCTGTTATTGAATGCCTTGGCATATCGAAATCCGAAATTGTATAATGGGTCTGTTCCGCCTGCTTCAGAATCAGTAACCCCAATTTTAATCTGGGCACTGAGACCCTGATAATCAAAGGGGCTCTTACTATTCATAAATAATATTCCGTTAAAAGCATTAGGTCCATATAGGGCAGAGGCAGCGCCTGGGACCAATTCCACGCTCTCGGCATCCAATTCCGAAATTCCTATCAGGTTACCGGTGGGGAAGTTCAATAAAGGGGCTGAGATGTCCATTCCGTCTACCAGGGTCACAAAACGAACATTGGCTATGGTAGCGAATCCCCGGGTGTTGATGGAGTTAAAGGTCAGACTCCCGGTACTGGTAGTCACCCCTTTTATATGGGAAATGGATTCGAAAAAATTTGGGGCAGCACTTTGTTGAATGGCCAGAATGTCCATTTTTTCAACGGTAACTGGTGATTGCATGATACTCTCTTCAATCCTGGAGGCAGATATTACAATTTCTTGCCCCAGCAGCACGTTTTCAGATAATTGGAGGGTTAGTCCGGTCACTTCGCTTTGAGTAATATCAACTTCCTGGGTAACAAACCCAATCATTGATATACGCAAAGTAAAGGGAGGAGACTGTTGAATCGAAAGGTCAAAATTGCCATCCATGTTGGTAATTGTACCCACCACCTGGTCTTTAACCACAATATTTACCCCAATTAATGGCTCACCTGTTGCTGCTTCTGTTACACTTCCGGATACCGAAGTTTGGGCGTTGACTGCGGACGAGGCACCAATGACCAACAACAAGGATAGACTCAGTGATAGTAATATGAAGTGATTTCTCATGGGTTTTATGCTTTGTGCATTAATAAATTGCCAATTACAGGGCAGAATAATTTAATAATCGCAATAAGGCAACTTTGAAGGTATGCATTATTACAATTTATAGAAAAAATTGGTATTTCGATAGATCAGTACACTAAATATCAAGGAATCGAGCTATTCCGGGTTTTCAGACGGTTCCTTTCGAAGATATTCTACAAATTTCTCACATAACGCGTTCAGTTCCTGTGACATAAACTTATCTCCTGTGGCATTAAGAATGTTTTGTGCCATTCCGCCCATGGCATCTACATAAAATCTCTTCATATCATTGACAGGCATGTCTTTAGTCCATAGATCAATACGCAGGGTGTTAGATTGTTGATGGTCCCAGAGAGAGATCGCCAATGATTTGGTTTCTGACGGTTCATTTCCCGGCTGGTCAGTTGCTTGCCAGTAAATCTTATCGGGAATGTTGTCATTGTCCAGCTCAATGGTAAAGTTTATTTCAGATTTTTTCACTAAGTTTTGATTTGTTAATTAATGGTCATTACAGGAATATCACCTTCTACCAGCAATTTGCCGGCAGTTGCATGTTTAATTTCTTCTACAGAGATATCAGGGGCTCTTTCCAATAACCGAAAGCCACCTTCAGGTTGGATCTCCAATACCGCAAGATCTGTTACGATTTTCTTAACACACCTCAATCCGGTAATCGGTAGCGTACATTCCTTTAGCAGCTTAGAATCTCCTGAGCGACTAACGTGTTGCATGGCAACAATAATATTTGTAGCAGAGGCAACCAGATCCATGGCGCCACCCATCCCCTTCACCATTTTTCCCGGTATCTTCCAATTGGCGATATCTCCGTTTTCAGATACTTCCATGGCCCCAAGAATAGTGAGATCAACATGCCCTCCTCGAATCATTCCAAAGCTTTCAGCTGAACCAAACAAGGACGATCCCTGGAGCATGGTGATGGTTTGCTTTCCGGCGTTGATCAGGTCTGGATCTACTTTATTTTTATTAGGAAAAGGCCCTATGCCTAATAACCCATTTTCTGATTGCAATACCACTTCAACCCCTTCCGGAAGGTAGTTTGCTACCAAAGTGGGTATACCTATACCCAAATTTATGTACCAGCCAGTTTGTATTTCCTGGGCGATTCTTTTAGCAATACCTATTTTATCAAGAGCCATTTTGGGTATCTTTATTTAACCGCTGGTAGTTAATTGTTCTATTCGCTTCTGGTAGTTGGTTCCCTGAAAAATCATCTGCACATAAATTCCCGGTGTATGAATTTGATTGGGGTCCAGTGATCCGGCTGGCAGCAATTCTTCTACTTCCGCGATGGTAATATTGCCGGCGGTTGCCATCATTGGATTAAAATTCCTGGCCGTACCTTTGAAAATCAAGTTACCGGCAGTGTCTCCTTTCCAGGCTTTTACCAATGAGAAGTCTGCTTTCAACCAGGATTCTAACAGATAGTCTTTTCCATTAAAGGTCCTCACTTCTTTACCTTGCCCAACCTCCGTTCCAACTCCAGCCGGAGTAAAGAATGCCGGTATTCCGGCCCCTCCGGCCCTGATTCTTTCCGCTAAAGTTCCTTGAGGAAGTAGTTCTACTTGAAGTTCACCAGATAGCAGTTGACGTTCAAACTCCGCATTCTCACCAACATAAGAGGAGATCATTTTATTTACCTGTCTGGTCTGTAGTAACAGGCCAATTCCAAAGTCATCCACGCCTGCATTGTTTGAGATACAGGTTAACCCTTTTACACCTGATTTCAAAAGCGCGGTGATGCAATTTTCTGGTATGCCGCATAGCCCAAATCCTCCTAACATTAATACATTATGGTCTTTGATATCCCGTACGGCTACTTCGGCGTTTTCAACCACCTTATTGATCATGGAATTTTCTAATTAATATCTTTTGTTAAAATGGTGCGGGCTTCCTGACTATCGAGCAGCAGTCGATTGCTCAATTCTTCAAGATTTTTAAATTTCATTTCAGGCCGTATTTGCTTTATCACTTCAACTTTTAGCTCTGCTCCATAAATTTCATACTCGAAGTTAAATATGTGTACTTCAATACTTCTGGGTTGTTTCCCCAGAGTAGGTTTTACCCCTATATTCATCATTCCGGGCTTCCTGGTACCCCGAACATGAACCTGTACTGCGTAAGTACCATCAGAAGGCAATAGTTTGTATTGCTCACCAATTTCAATATTGGCAGTAGGAAATCCTATTTTTCGTCCTATTTGTTGACCCCTTACGACCTTTCCGGAAAATTCATAGGGTCTGCCCAATAGTTTGTTGGCCAGATGTATCTGATTGTTCAAAATATGCTCCCTGATCTTGGTGGAGCTTACGGCGATATGATCCACGTCTTTTCTTGAAATTTCAACCACTTCAAATCCGAATTTGGAGGCATTTTCCTGAAGGTATTTGAAACTCCCTTCCCGATTCTTCCCAAAGCGGTGGTTGTATCCGATTACCAATTGACGGGTGCCGATTCTTTCTACCAGAATGGTTTTTACAAACTCCTCGGAAGTTATTTGTGAGAATTCTTTGGTAAATGGAATTCTTATTAAATGATCAACGCCTAATGTCCTTAAATGATCAGATTTTTCTTGAAATGTGGTCAGCAGTTTCATGGGGTTGCCGGGGTTCAGAACGAATTTTGGATGGGGCCAAAAGGTAAGAAGCACAGTTTCACCTCCTTTTGACCGGGCCATTTGGCTAACCCTTTTTAAAATTTTCTGATGGCCCACATGTACCCCATCGAAGGTGCCGCTGGTGACAACCGGATATTTTATTCTTTCAAATTCCTTAATCCCGTGATAGATGCGCATAAGCTCATTTAATACCAGAAGGTAATGTTTCTAACAACTCTTCAAGTGTGTATGCCTTTGATAGTAAATATGGGCCTATTCTGGTACGGACTAAACTAGATAGATAGGCCCCCGTGTTTAGATATGCTCCGAAATCTCGTACCAAACTCCGGATATAAGTACCTTTCGAGCAAATGACTTTAAATTTAACCTCAGGTATGGTACAATGAGTAATTTGGAATTGGGTGATTTCTACAGTTCTGGGTGGCAGTTCCACCTTTTGTCCTCTTCTGGCTTTGTTGTACACGCGCTGTCCATCTACCTTAATCGCCGAATAACTTGGCGGCACTTGTTGGATACTGCCGACAAATTCATTTGTAGCGCTAACTATCTGTTTTTTTGTAAGGTGTGATGTATCCTGATGTGAATCAAAATCAGTTTCAAGATCAATAGAGGGTGTGGTCTTACCTAGAATTAACGTCCCTACGTATTCTTTTTCAAGGGCTTGGTAATTATTGAGCTCTTTGGTCAGTTTTCCAGTACAAAGTATCAATAAACCAGTGGCTAAAGGATCCAGAGTGCCAGCGTGTCCGATTTTTTTAACACCTAGTGCGCCCCGTAGTTTCTTAACTACATCAAACGAGGTCCATCTAAATGGTTTATCAATCATGAGCATACTTCCTTCTTGAACCTGTTGCGGGTCTATCATAAGGATATTATTATGGCTATGCTACCAACAATAAAACAATAAAACGCAAAATATATGAGTTTCCCTTTCTTTACTATGGTAATCATCCATTTACAGGCGACCAGGCCAGAGAAAAATGCCGACAAAAATCCGATAACCAAGACCCATTGAGAAATGCCCTCTGCCATTTCAGGATTCTTAAAGTAATCGAACAGCTTCAACGCAGACCCACCCAGGATAGGCATTATTACCATGAGAAAAGAAAATTTAGCCGCTTTTTCTTTTTCGACCCCTAAAAGCAGGGCCGTTGAGATGGTGGCTCCTGACCGGGAAATCCCTGGAAGTATTGCTACCGCCTGGGAAAGTCCGATCAATAACGACCTGCCCCAAGTCACTTTTCCACTTCGTTGAGGTGCGTAATAGGTCATTGCCAGAAATAGCCCGGTTATTAACAGCATAAAACCCACCAGCAAAATTTCTCCGTTGAAAAAGCCTTCAATTTCCTTGTCATAGGTCAATCCTATGATTGCCACGGGAATAGCCGAGATGATGAGGTTGGTGCTATAGTAAGTGGCATCTTTCTTTAATCGAAATAGATCCTTTAGCAACAGTCCCAGGTCTTTTCTAAATACTACTATGGTACTCAAACATGTTGCCCCGTGGACAACCACAGAAAAAAGCAGATTGTTATTAGTTTGTACTTTTAGCAGGGCACTGCCTAACTCAATATGGCCGCTGCTGCTAATCGGTAAAAACTCTGTTAATCCCTGTACTATTCCCAGGATAATAGCATCGACTGCTGTCATTTATTTTTTTTGGGATTATGCATGATAGCGAAGAACTGGATCATAAATCCTGCCATGACAATTATCGGCCCCAGAGTTAGTCCTAAGAACCCAAAACCATATGGTTCTGAGTCAAGGGACATTACTATGAAGCCAATCACCAAAGTGGTCAGACCGGATAGCATCAGTAAGTAGTTTTTTCTTCCAAAAGGTAATCCGTTATTACGCATAACTAATAGAGTTCGTCCAGGGACATTTTTAGATATTTTCTTATAGCCCTCAACGTACTGAATAAGCCAATGGCTACACCTACAATAATTAACGCTGCAAACAGCATCACCACATTTTCTATATCGCTTAATGCATCAAGCTCCGGAATTTGAAATATTGCATATTCAAGTAGCATATATAAAATTACCGAGGCCAAAACACCTGAAAGAAAGCCATGTCCCATGGATCTCCATAGGAAGGGTCTCTGTATGAAATTGCCGGTGGCTCCAACAAGTTGCATGCTTCTGATCAGAAATCGCTGGGAAAACAGCGCTAGTTTAATAGTATTATTTATTAAGATCACTACGGTTAGTAGGAGCAAGACAAAAACTCCCAGGAGCACCAGACCAATTTTCGCGGTGTTTTTGTTAATGTCGGAGATGATATTGTCAAGATAACTCACTTCAAATACACCGCTGATCGACTCGATTTCAGATTTTACCAGTGCCAGTTGCAAGCTGTCCAGATAGGCTGGCTTCAGTTTCACCAGGTAGGCATCCCTGAGGGGGTTATGTCCAAGGAACTCTTCCGGGTTTTCACCGGCTTTGAGCGTGAAATTCTCCAAAGCTTGCTTCTTAGAGACGAATAATATTTGAGGCTCGTTCCCCTTTACCAGTGTGAAATCTTTATTGGCAAGTGTTTTCTGAATGCCAATGACCCTGCTTTCGGAAAGCCGGTTGTCAAGATAAACCTGAATTTCCATTTGTTCTTTAATAAACTCACTGAGCTTCTGGCTGTGAATGAATAGTAAACCAAACAGGCCCATGACAAATAGGGCTAGAGTGATACTAAAAATTACGCTAAGGTATGGGTAGGATCCCAGTCTTTTCTTTCTACGGGTAAGCTTCTTTTCCAAGTTGTAAAGATAACCCCCAAATTTAAGAATTAATCCCGCCAAAAAAAGGTCAAAAAAAAATCCCGCCATTTTTCGGCGGGATTAGCAGTAAGGTGTATATCTTATTTATTGGCCTGGATAATTTCCAGCTTCTTGATGATATCCGTATTGGACAGTTCTTCCAATGGAGTAATCTCCTGTTGGTTACCTATAATTCTATAGTAATGGTTGTTATAATAAATAAATAGTCTCTTACCATTTGCTGAGTTCAGCTCTATAATTTCGTAAGGATTATCTCTAAAATCACCGTAGAGATACAATTTGCCGCTGTAATATTGATAGTGAAACATATCACTATCTCTTTTAGCAGTTTCAAGCTTTACTACATCATTGCCCATTAACCCTTCTTGCGCAAGTGCGGCGTTGGGTATGTCAATAGGTTCCTCAATGTCTGTTTCATCTAGTTCCGGATTGATCAATGTAGGGCTGTTTATCACCGGACCAGGTACTTCAATAATTTCTTTGTTGACATCTTCGGTCAATACAGCTTGAAGGTCAGTTGATGGCTTGTTGATGGTAACAGGCAATGTCATTTCAATCTCTTGTGACTCAATCTCAGTTTCTTCAATAATCTTATCGGTTTCGATCACCTCATTTGAAAGCTCAGTAATAACTTCATCCTGAGGTTGGTCTTGGTCAACAGTTTCTATTGTTTCAGTTAATGGACTGGTTTCTTCAGTAGGTGTAACAAAATATAAGTAAGTACCCAAACCAATGATTCCGGTAACTACCATGGCAGCAGCAGCTTTGATTCCCATAAGCCCGCTAGGGCCCATGCTTACAGGTACTTGATCCAACCGGGTTTTTAACTGGGTTTTTCTAAAATCCTGCAGGGTATGGATAATATCTTGTTGAAGTTCGAATTCAGACCGAAGCACGGGGTCCGTATGAAGCAGCTTTTCAAACTCCTGCATCTGATCAAGACTCATGTCGCCGTCCAGGTATGATGCAATGTTTTCACTATGTTCTAGGTATTTACTCATGTCAGTCTAAGAAATCACTGGCTTTATATAGGGATTTCACCAATTGATCCAGTCGTTTTTTACATTTATATTTTTTCGTTTTGGCGGTGTTTGTACTTGAAAAATTAAGCCTGTCAGCTACATCACTCATTGACATTCCGTCAAAATAATAATACGTCAATACTTTTTGACAAGTTTCTCCTAATTGCCCGATGCACTCTCTTATGATCCTAACCCGCTCGTCCCGGTCGTGGTCCATGTACTCAGTACTATCGTGAGACTCACTACTCAATCGACTTTTTCTATCCAACTCCTTTCGCCAAAGATTTTGACAAATACTATAGAGATAGGTGCTTAATTTAGAAGTCAGTACCAATTTGTCACTTACGGCCTTCTGCCATAAAACAATGAGCGCTTCCTGATAGATATCCTTAGCCTCATATTCTGTGCCACTATTTGATGTAACCAATTTGATCATCATCCGATAGTACTTTTGGTACAGATACTCCAAGGCAGACTCATCTCCTTCCCGCATCCTGATCAGAATATCAGAATCTTTCATTGCCTCTTGCTGTTAGTTAATACAGTTTTAAAGTAAAATGTAACCGGTCCCTTCATCAATTTCATTGGATACCCTTATTCGAGCTTCATCTAACGCTAAAATTACGGTTAAAATCGATCAATTACTAAAATTAAATCAGCAATCAAAAACCAAACCTTACATGGTAATTTTTATATTGTTATTATCAATTCAATCCTTACATATATATGCTTCTGGTGTATTACACGATGATTTTTTTCTAACCACATAAGACAAAGTCTCAGTAAAACCATTGGGAGGCAAGCAAATAAAAAAGGAGTTGAACTGTGACAACTCCTTTTAAGAACATTGTTTTATTTGGTTAAAGTTCCTGAAGTTCAGCGGTCTGTTCAGTCTCAACTTTAATTTCTTTATGGTCCTCATTCATAGACTGTCCATGATGATCTACAACTGCAATGTGCGGTGCAATTACCAGAGATACAATAGACATTAACTTTATCAGAATATTCATGGAAGGTCCGGAGGTGTCCTTGAAAGGATCGCCAACAGTATCACCAGTTATAGATGCTTTGTGTGGTTCTGAGCCTTTGTAGTACATTTCACCATCGATCTCGACACCTTTTTCAATTGACTTTTTAGCATTGTCCCACGCCCCGCCAGCGTTGTTCATGAATATACCCAGCAATACTCCGGATACGGTAACGCCAGCCAATACACCTCCCAATACTTCAGGGCCGAAAGAGAACCCAACTATTACTGGAACGATAAGGGCGATGGCCCCGGGAGCGATCATTTCTCTGATAGAGGCCTTGGTAGATATTTCTACACACTTTTCATATTCAGGCCGGGTTTTATACTCCATAATTCCAGGGAGTTCCCGGAACTGTCTTCGTACCTCTTTGACCATTTCCATAGCGGCCCTGCCTACGGCAGCAATTGCCAGTGAAGAAAAAATATAGGGTATTACCGCTCCTATGAAAAGACCAGCCAGGACATTTGCCTTATAGATGTCAATACTATCAATACCGGCAATGCCCACAAATGCTGCAAACAACGCCAATGCAGTTAAGGCAGCGGAGGCGATAGCAAATCCTTTACCAGCAGCTGCGGTGGTATTTCCAACTGCATCCAGGATATCCGTTCTGTTCCTGACTTCTTCAGGTAGACCACTCATCTCAGCCAGCCCCCCTGCATTATCAGCGATGGGGCCAAAGGCATCAATTGCCAGTTGCATGGCGGTAGTTGACATCATTCCGGCAGCACAAATGGCAACACCGTAAAAACCGGCTAGCTCAAAAGCAGTGAATATACCCACAGCCAAGACTATTATAGGAAGTAACGTTGACTCCATACCGACAGATATCCCTCCAATAATATTGGTAGCGTGTCCTGTTGATGATTGCCTGACGATGGAGTTCACTGGTCTCTTGCCAATGGACGTATAGTATTCCGTGATGATACTCATCAGAGCGCCAACAACCAGTCCCAACAATATCGCCCAAAATACGTCAGTATTGCTAAAGGTGACTCCACGATGTACTAAGGATTCAGGAAGCATCCAATGTACCAGAAAATAGGATGCAATAACGGTAAGTATTATTGAGCCCCAATTTCCCATGTTCAGGGCTTTTTGTACGCTGCCTCCTTCTTTCACTTTAACCATGAAGGTTCCGACAATTGAGAAGAGCAAACCCATCCCTGCAATAACCATTGGCAATAGTATGGTACTTAAGCCTCCGAACTGATCATTACTGGCATCGATCTCCTGTCCCAAAACCATTGAAGCTAAAATGGTAGCCACATAGGATCCGAACAGGTCGGCCCCCATGCCAGCAACATCACCTACATTGTCCCCAACGTTGTCAGCGATTGTAGCAGGATTTCTAGGATCATCTTCCGGGATGCCAGCTTCAACTTTACCTACCAGATCCGCTCCAACATCGGCAGCTTTGGTATAAATACCACCACCAACACGAGCAAATAATGCAATAGATTCTGCGCCTAAGGAAAAACCCGCCAAAACCTCGATGGCAGTTCTCATTTCGACACCGGTAACAGCAATACCCTCAGGTACAAATATTTGAGTTAGCACTATAAATAGAGAGCCCATACCAAAAACGGCCAAGCCGGCAACCCCAAGACCCATTACTGCTCCACCTGTAAATGAAATTTGTAGCGCTTTGGATAAACTGGTACGGGCAGCCTGTGTGGTACGAACATTAGCTTTGGTGGCGATTTTCATACCGATATATCCTGCTAACGCGGAAAAAAATGCACCAATAAGAAATGAAACAGCGATAATAGGACTTGAGTCGGGCACCAGGGTTCCGGAGTATGCCAACAAGAGCGAGGTAATTACTGCAAAGTAAGAAAGCACTTTCCATTCTGCTTTTAAGAACGCCATAGCCCCGTCGGCTATATAACTGGCCAATTCCTGCATTTTTTCATTGCCTGCGTCCTGTTTGGTAACCCATAAAGATTTGATTACCAGGGCTACAATTCCCAAAAGACCCATTGCCGGAATGACGTAAACAAAATTGTTCATAATTTATATAATTGAATCAGTAGATTTTGATTGGTAAAAACCCCACAAAGATAGAAGAACAGCGCTGAATTTAAAATTATTGCTAATAAATACCGGCGGGGTGTTGGAACAGCCTGGCGCCAACAAGCCTATTGGGTATTTATGAAATTTAAAAACTCTGCCCGAGTGTCAGGTTCCCTGAATTTGCCGCTAAAATATGCGGTGCCCGTAGTACTGTTGGTGTCTCCGACGCCACGTGAGGACACACAAAGATGACTGGCATCAATTACCACGCCGACACTCTCAGTTTTAAGAGTTGATTTAAGGTCTTCAGCAATTTGCATAGTAAGCCGTTCTTGTACCTGGGGTCTTTTGGCGTAGTACTGAACAATACGGTTGATTTTTGAAAGACCAATTACCTTTCCAGTTGAAATGTAGCCTACATGTGCTTTGCCAATTATTGGCACAAAGTGGTGCTCACAATTTGAGTAAAAGGTAATGTCCTTTTCTACCAGCATTTCCTGGTATTTGAACTTGTTGTCGAATAATTTTGCGTGTGGTTTGTTTTTGGGATTAAGTCCACTGAAGATTTCTTTAACATACATTTTTGCCACGCGTTTAGGGGTTCCCTGTAAGCTGTCATCGGTGAGGTCCAGTCCCAAAATTTTCATTATCTCTCTAAAATGGTGTTCAATTTGAGCCATTTTTTCATGGTCTTCCAATTCAAATGCGTCCGATCGAAGAGGAGTTTCAGTGGTGCTGGTGATGTGTTCATTACCTATATAGCGAAGAATAGTCTTATTCTCCCGGATACTCGACAAAGTTTCTTTCTGTTTCATATAATGTGACCTTTAAATCATATTTGAGATCGATTCGTACACGCAGTTTCTCCCAAATGATCCTGGCAATGTTCTCCGCGGTGGGATTTAACTCTCTGAACTCGGGTACGTCCTGGTTTAAATTTCGGTGATCAAACTTCTCCGTTATTTCTTCCCTTATTATATCGCTTAATTTTTTCATGTCATAGACATATCCTGTTTGGTGGTCCGGCTCACCGATCAGCTTTACTAGTAACTCATAGTTATGACCATGAAAATTGGGGTTGTTGCACTTACCAAAAACCTGGTCATTTTTTCTATCGGACCAACTGGAGTTATACAAACGATGAGCGGCATTAAAATGTTCCTTTCGGATTACAGCAGTTCTCATGAATCAAACATACATAAAAGGCTAATTGTTTAATAATGCGCCTGGCTATTTTGGTGCCAGCAGGTAAACAAATTTAATACGTTTTCATGATTTGCCCCCTTTTATTTATACTTGTATAGAAAAGACAGTATCAAATTGCAAAAACAGCAAATCCTTTCTTCATTGCAGCGCTATGCCCGGGACAATAAGAAGTTGTTCGCCTCTTCCTCTTTTCAGACCCATAGCATGGTACTCCTCCATATTATTGGTGAATCAACACTAGACATTCCAGTTTACTTTATTAATACCGGATACCATTTTCCCGAAACAATATCCTATAAAGAGCAAATGACCAAGCAGCTAGGCTTACAAGTAATTGACCTGTATTCACATACTCCAAAGAACATGCAAAAAGATGCAGAGGGCCGTTTGCTTTTTACTTCTGATCCAGACTATTGTTGTTATCTGAATAAAATCCAGCCTATGGAAAAAATACTGCAAATACATGATATCTGGATCAATGGGATTAGAGGTGATCAAAATAAATTCCGGAGTAATTTAAAAGTTGAAGAAGCCGCACCACATGATAGCCTACGGTTTCACCCAATGCTTGATTGGAGCTCCAGGGACATATTTACCTATATTAAAGAATTCAATATTCCCCGTCACCCCTTAGACGCGCAAGGGTATCTTAGCATAGGATGTGAGCCATGCACCCATAAACGCCACCCGGATATTGACCAAAGAGAAGCCAGGTGGTATGGATTGAATAAAACTGAGTGTGGTTTACATACTGATTTAATTAAAAAAGCATGAAGGTACTAATAACTGGAGGTGCCGGATATGTTGGAACGGGACTGGTGGACCAACTGGTTTCAGGGCCAGCAATAGAAAAAATAATCATCTACGATAACCTTAGTAGAGAAAATTACAGTTTTTTTCTTGGAGGTTCTTTAGAAAATTCTCAAAAACTGAAATTTGTTGAAGGGGACATTTTGGATTCTCGCAAGCTTCGAAAAAATTTACAAGGAGTTGATGTGGTAATTCACCTGGCCGCTAAAGTAACCACTCCATTTGCAAATACCGACAGTCATTTTTTTGAACAAGTAAATCACTGGGGTACTGCAGAATTAGTATATGCTGTGGAAGAGTCTAATGTAAAGCGGATGATCTATTTGAGCAGTACTTCAGTATATGGACGGTCAAATGATCTGGCTACGGAAGAGAAAGTTCCTAATCCCCGGACGTTTTATGGTATTAGTAAACTTCGAGGGGAGGAACATGTGATGCGTTTGTTTGACAAAATACAGACCTATATAATTAGATGTGGCAATGTATATGGGTATAACAAAAGTGTACGGTTTGATTCGGTGATCAACCGTTTCGTTTTTGACGCTAATTACAAACGGCGTATTACTATAAACGGCAGTGGTACCCAAGCCAGAGCGTTCATTCATGTCGAAACTATAACTGATTTACTGGCCAATCTGGCATCAAAGGAGGTTGACCCTGGAATATATAATGTTACCACCCATAACTTCCAAATATTGGAACTGGTTGATGTGTTAAAAAATATTTTTCCGGAATTGCAATTTATGTTTGTGAATCAGCACTTAAACTTGCGTGGTATCAGAATCCAACCAAACCAAGATTTTTTATCCCGACTTGGATTTGCTAAACCTGGTGATCTCGACATGGAGTTAAGGGCATTTCTTAAAAAGTTGCCATTTGGAAATCATTTGACCAAATAAAAAATGGTCAGATAAAGTACCAGGAGTACAAAAAACCAGCTGTGACCGTGCCTAAATAAATAGAGCTGACCGTTTTTTGGTTACAGACTCCTGGTTTCGGTTTCAACAAAGTTCTTGATAAACTTCACGCAGGTGATCGCCAATCATCTCAGGAGTTCGACCTTCAATATGATGCCGTTCAACAAAATGTACTATTTCACCATCCTTAAATAAAGCGACTGATGGAGACGAGGGTGGATAAGGAAGGGCATACTCCCGCACTTTACTCACTGCTTCATGGTCCACACCGGCAAAAACCGTGACTAGCTGATCAGGTTTTTTGTCTGAATCCTGAAGGGAAAGTTTAACACCTGGCCTGGCAGCGCCTGCCGCACATCCGCAAATCGAATTGATCACCACCAATGTGGTTCCCTTATGAGACTCAAAATGAGCATCTACTTCTTCTGCTGTTATTAATTCCTCAAATCCTTCAGTGGTAAGGTCTTCCCTCATAGGAGTCACTAGTTGTTCTGGATACATTACTGTTAATATTTAAAAGTTTATAAAAATCCTAATTCTAATTTTGCTGCCTCACTCATCATGTCCTGTTCGTAAGGAGGATCAAAAGTAATTTCTACTTTGACATCATTCACTTCTGGAATGGCCTTCACTTTTTCTTCTACTTCAACAGGTATCACCTCTGCTGCCGGACACGAGGGGCTCGTCAATGTCATCAATATATAAACGTTGTCAACCGGATATACATTAATTTCATAGATCAATCCCAGTTCATAAACATCCACTGGAATTTCCGGATCGTAAACATTTTTAATGGCATCTACAATCTTTTCTTTTATTGAAGGTTGGTCATTCATGGTGATTCTTTTGGTTGTCTCTCCTTAATAGCAAACGCCAGGGCATATAATTTCATCTGTTTAATCATTGCTGCAAATCCGTTGGTTCGCTGAGTGCCAATGAACCTGTTCATACCGATTTTATGAATAAAATACAGATCTGATTTTAAAATATCGCTGGGCTTATGGGCAGAGAGTACCCTTAGCAACATACCGACTAACCCTTTGGTGATCATAGTATTGCTGTCGGCCATAAAATTAATGGTTCCATGCTGGTAATTGGCCACTAACCAGACCTTACTTTGGCAACCTTTCACTGTATTTTCTTCAATTCTGAATTCATCTGACAATGGATTAACTTTTTTTCCCAACTCAATCAGATACTCAACACACATGTCCAGGTCCCCTTGAAGATGTGAGAATTCTTCGATGATTTCATCCTGTATTTCATTAATACTTTTCAACTCCTCAATCTTTTGACGATTGATTCCAGCGATTTAACCAGGACATCAACTTCTTCAATGGTATTGTAAATGGAAAAGGAAGCTCTGACTGTTCCTTCCAAGCCATAATACTCCATCAGAGGCTGAGTACAATGATGTCCTGTTCTAACTGCAATGCCCTTGGCGTCTAACATAACGCCCAGGTCGAAATGATGAATTCCTTCCAACACAAAAGAAATTACCCCTACTTTGTCAGGGGCTATACCAATAGGCCTGAGGCCATCGATGCTGGCAAGCTCCTTGCTAGCATGAGCTAATAATAAATTCTCATGTTCTATAATAGTCTTTTTCCCAATGCCGTCGATAAATTCTATAGCAGTTTTAAATGCCACAACGTCAGCGATATTTGGTGTGCCGGCTTCGAATTTATGAGGTATATCATTGTAAGTAGTTTGCTCGAATGAAACCTCCTTAATCATTTCTCCGCCCCCTTGGTAAGGTGGCATTTCTTCCAACCATTTCCTTTTTCCATATAGAATCCCCACACCAGTAGGTCCGTACATTTTGTGTGAGGAGAAAGCATAAAAGTCGCAATCAAGGTCCTGAACATCAATATTCAAATGGGCAGCGGCCTGCGCCCCGTCTACCACCATAATAGCGCCAACCTGATGGGCTTTTTCACAGATTGCTTTAATAGGGTTAATGGTTCCCAGGGAATTCGAAGCATGCACCACGGAGACAATTTTGGTCCGTTCATTTAGCATTGATTCAAGAGTGTCCCATTTAACTTCCCCATTGTCCAATAAAGGAAGTACTTTCAGATGGAGTCCTTTTTCCTCACACAACATTTGCCAGGGAACAATATTGCTGTGGTGTTCCATATTGGTGATCAAGATTTCGTCACCGGGTACTAAGAACTTTCTTCCAAAGGTGGAGGCAATCAAATTAATCCCCTCAGTGGTGCCTTTAGTGAAAATAATTTCTTCTGCTTCAGCAGCGTTAATAAAGGTCCCGGCAGCTTTACGACTATCTTCATAGGCTTCAGTGGCACGTTCCGCCAGGGTATGTAGTCCCCTATGTATATTAGCATGATCATTCCTATAGTAGTGCTCCAGTGCTTGTATTACTGAAACTGGCTTTTGATTACTAGCTGCGTTGTCGAAATAAATCAGGGGTTTCCCATTCACATTCTGATGAAGTATGGGAAACTGCGCTCTTATCGATGTCAGATCGCATAAAACAGCACTTTCTTGGTCAATGTTGTTCATGATTTATCATAATGGAGCATGTCAGCTATTACTTTTTCCAGATAGTCCTTAAGCACTGGTAATGATATGTGTTCCAGGAATTCTGTGGCAAAAGCATACAATAGTAGCCCTCGTGCCTGTTGTTCGTCCAAACCCCGAGATCTTAGATAAAATACCTGTTCACTATCGATCTGGCCAGTAGTAGCCCCATGAGAGCATTTCACATCATTCGCCCAAATCTCCAATTGGGGTTTGGTGTTCATTCTTGCTTTGTCGGACAACAGCAGGTTTTTGTTAGACTGGAAAGCATTGGTTTTTTGAGCATCCGGCTGAACAAAGATCTTTCCATTGAACACGCCAGTGGCAGAATCATCAATTATTCCCTTGTATAGTTCGTTACTGTAAGAATTGGCAATCCGGTGGTCAACCACGGTATGGTTGTCAACGTGATCATTCCCTTGTATAATATAGAGTCCGTTTAGATGAGATTCGCAATGTTCACCGTTGATGCTAATATTGAGATTGTTCCTGATTATAGTGCCGCCGGTAGTAACTGTGGTACAATGTAACTGGCTATTGTTTTCTTGATTTATATGGGTGTTATCTACAATGATCGCTCCTGAACATTCAGATTGGATCTTATAAAAGTAAAATTGAGCGCCTTCCTCAAGAAAGACTTCACTAACTGCGTTATGAAAGGTTTGTTGATTTGATGTTAAGTTTTTATTTATCTCAATCAGGGTGACCCTGGAGTTTTCCTCTGCCACCAGCAGATGACGGGTCTGGGTATAAATAGTGCCGGATTGCCCGTCAGATAAATGATAAATAATTAGTGGTTTGTCCAGGGTGGTGCCTTTAGCAATCTTGATTAGTGAACCCTGTTTAAAAAAGGCAGTATTCAGAGCAGCAAAAGCATCCGACTGGTAACTTGTCAGAGTGGCTAGGTACTTTCTTATTTCAAGTTGCCGGGCGTTATCAAGACTATCAAGCTGCTCAATCACCAGCCCCTTTGGAGTATCTTCAGAACGATAAACGAGTTTGCCATTCCAGTAAACCAGCAGGTGCCCGTCCAATTCTGGAATCAGGTGTTCGTTAAACGGAGGAATTACGCCCGCTTCCGTCGGTTGTACAGGATCCAGTTTTAGAGACTTTAGTAATGCTCTGGTGAGGGGGGTATATTTGTATTCTTCGTTTTTAGCCAGTGGAAAGCCCTGTGCTGCAAAAGCTTCTATAGCTTGACGACGCAAATTACGGATCTCTACTGGTTGGCTGCCATTTAGACTTTTGCTGAAGTCCCCAAATTTGTCAGTAAAATGGTCCCGTAACTCTCTTTCTGTAATGCTCATGATTTCACACTCCCGGTTGAACTAGGTAGTAACATTCTCAATTTCTTTTATCCAGTCATACCCTTTCTCTTCAAGTTCCAGCGCCAGTTCTTTGGTGCCTGACTTAACGATTCTCCCATTATATAACACATGCACAAAATCCGGTACAATATAATTTAGTAGTCTTTGGTAATGCGTTACTACTATAATTGCATTGTCTTTCTTTCTAAGAGTATTTACTCCATTAGCCACAATTCTCAAAGCGTCAATATCCAATCCGGAATCGGTTTCATCCAGTATCGCCAATCGTGGTTCCAAAATTGCCATTTGGAAAATTTCGTTACGTTTTTTCTCTCCCCCGGAATATCCGGTATTCAAAGATCTACTTAGTAAACTTTCATCAATCTGCACTAATTTCATTTTCTCCTTTATCAACTTCAGGAAAGTAACAGCATCCAACGAATCCTGCCCGCGGTGTTCCCTGATCTTGTTCGCTGCAGTTTTTAGAAAGTTGGTAGTGCTTACCCCTGGAATCTCAACTGGGTATTGAAAGGCCAGAAAAAGCCCTTCCCTGGCCCGTTCTTCAGGAGGCATTTCAAGCAGGTTTTGGCCCAGAAATGACACACTACCTGAAACAACATAAGAGTCCCTTCCCGCCAGTACTGAAGCTAAGGTGCTTTTACCGGATCCGTTGGGGCCCATAATAGCATGTACTTCACCGGCGTTGACTTGTAAATTGACACCGTTTAAGATCTGGTTGCCCTCGATAGAGGCTTTTAAATTATCTACTTTTAACATTGATATTACGATTAATAAATGATGTGTGCACTGAATTACCCGACACTTCCTTCCAGTGTTAAGGCAAGAAGTTTTTGTGCTTCTACAGCGAACTCCATAGGTAATTGATTCAACACCTCCTTGCAGTAACCATTTACGATAAGTGCTACTGCATCCTCAGAATCTATCCCTCGCTGGTTACAATAAAAGATCTGATCATCACCGATTTTGGAAGTGGTAGCCTCATGCTCAATTTGCGCTGTGCTATTGCCCACTTCTATGTAAGGAAAGGTATGGGCACCACATTTATCCCCCATTAGCAGCGAATCACACTGTGAGAAGTTTCTCGCATTTTCAGCCCTTGGCAATACCTGGACCAATCCCCGGTAGCTATTTTGGCCTCTACCCGCGGAAACCCCTTTTGACACAATCCGGCTTTTAGTGTTTTTACCAATATGGATCATTTTAGTTCCGGTGTCGGCTTGCTGCATATTGTTGGTTACAGCCACGGAATAAAATTCTCCTACGGAGTTATCGCCTTTTAAAATACAACTTGGGTATTTCCAGGTAATAGCGGAACCGGTCTCAACCTGAGTCCAGGATATTTTTGACCCCGACCCGTCACATAGACCCCTTTTGGTAACGAAGTTGTAAATACCGCCCACTCCATCTTTATTTCCCGGATACCAATTTTGAATGGTTGAATATTTAACTACAGCATTTTTGGCGGCGTGAATTTCTACAATTGCTGCATGCAACTGATTTTCATCACGCATAGGTGCAGTACAACCCTCCAGATAGCTAACATAGGAGCCTTCATCTGCTATGATCAGGGTTCTTTCAAATTGCCCGGTATTGGCGGCATTGATCCTGAAGTAAGTAGAAAGCTCCATGGGGCAGCGTACTCCTTTTGGAATATAACAGAATGAGCCATCTGAAAATACCGCGGAGTTCAATGTAGCAAAGTAGTTGTCGTTCATAGGTACTACAGAACCCATGTATTTTCTAACCAATGCCGGGTGGTTAAGGACAGCTTCACTGAAAGAACAGAAAATTATACCCAATTCAGCCAGTTTGTCCTTAAAGGTAGTGGCTACTGAAACGCTATCTATCACAGCATCAACTGCCACCCCAGTCAATCGTTTTTGCTCATACAAGGAGATACCTAGCTTCTCAAAGGTCCGTCTTAATTCAGGGTCCAAATCATCAAGGCTATTAACACTTACGTTTTGCTTTGGAGCTGAATAGTATATAATATCCTGATAATTAATTTTTGGATATTTTACATTGGGCCATTTTGGTTCGTGCATTGATTGCCACTTTTCAAAGGCCTTGAGCCGCCATTTCAGCATCCATTCAGGTTCCTTCTTCTTGAGGGAAATGAAACGAACGATGTCTTCATTTAAGCCCTTTGGAGCTGAGTCTGAATCTATTATAGTCTCAAACCCATATTTATATTCAGAACTCGCAAGTTCTTCCAGTATCTGATTGTCTTTGCTCATATCTTGATCCAGCAAATTTTTAGATGATTCGCTGTATTCAGTGCAAAATTAAACAATAATAAGTCAATAAAGTGAGCTTATTTATAATTAATCTAAATAACGGATTATTTGCACCAATCACAAAATTGCAGGGGATAAAGTTCCATTAATAAGGGCTATCAGTAGAGCGGTTGGAGTAATCTAAAAATCCAGGCTAATATGCCGGTTAAGACTTTCTTCCAGGGAGATAAATGTTTCAGTTCGGCGTATACCATCAATTTTTTGCACTTTGTCGTGAAGTACATCCCTCAGATGCTTGGTATCTTTACAGTGTAACTTAACGAAGATACTGTAATTCCCGGTAGTATAATGAATTTTTACTACTTCAGGTACTTCCCGTAACTTGGTGCAGACTTCGTCATATAGTGAATTACGCTCAAGGAATATTCCTAAAAAAGCCGTCAGGTCCCAGCCCAGTTTACTGTAATCCATGCTCAAAGTGGTTCCCTTTACGATCCCCATTTCTTCCATTTTTCGCATCCGAACGTGCACAGTTCCTCCAGATACAAAGACCTTTTTGGCAATTTCGGTAAATGGGGTCTTGGCATCTTTCATTAAAAGCTCCAAAATTTTCAAATCGATTTTATCAATTTCATAATTTTTACTCATGTGAAAACATCTTTACTGACAATTATCCAATGAAAGTGAACCAAAATTATCAATTATATAAAAATTATCAAATTTTTTTGTAAAATTTATAAGCCAGTCAATTTTTTCTTAATTTTGAAGTACGATTTTAACACTGTAGGGTGATGAAATTGGCAGACATGCCCTCCTGTCTCGGGGGTGAAGATAACGGGATAAACATAGCATAATGGCCTGCCTTTGGCAGGCTGGGGTTGACCACCAACACTCTAATTTGTGCTAAGGCTAACCACTTCGTGGAGGTTCGAATCCTTCTCCTACAGCTAATTTTGGGTTAATGTTGTTTGTGAAAAAGGTTCGCTGAATAGGCGGGCCTTTTTTATGTGCAGGCCATTATGAAGGTTTTCAGGAATTAGGAATTATTTAAATTTTTGTGTTATTTTCTACAACCCAACCTGATCTAAACATGAAAGAATATGCTTGGCTAAAAAACTACCCTCAAGGAGTGCCTCAAACCATTGATCTCTTGAAGTACCGGTCGGTTCCAGACCTTTTTGAAGATTGTGTTACCAAATATGGCGACTCCCCAGCATTTGAGAATATGGGTAAACGCATCAGCTTTAACCAACTAAATACTCTTTCCGCCCAATTTGCAGCATTTCTGCAAACGTCTGCTCAACTGCAGAAGGGAGATAGAATTATCATCCAAATGCCTAATTTGTTGCAGTATGTTGTGGTTATGTTCGGGGCATTAAGGGCCGGTCTGGTAGTAGTTAATACTAATCCGCTTTATACAACCAGGGAGATGAAACATCAGTTTAGGGATTCCGGAGCTGCTGCCATTGTCATACTGGCTAATTTCGCCCACAACCTTGAGAAAATTCTTCCTGAAACCTCAATCAAAACTGTGGTTATTACAGAGATAGGGGATATGCTGGGTGGGTTTAAAGGAATGATGGTTAATTGGGTGGTTCGGAACATAAAGAAAATGGTGCCCAATTATCGCATAAAAGGAGCCATCAAGTTTAAGCAGGCCATGCATTTGGGGGCGGGGTCAAGTTATACCAAGCCGTCTGTTGAAAGTAGCGATATAGCCTTTCTGCAATATACCGGTGGAACTACCGGAGTATCCAAAGGAGCTATGTTGTTGCATCGGAATATCGTGGCTAATATGGAGCAAATAGCCGCATGGTTTACCCCAAGATTGAGTATAAACAGTGAGATTGTAATTACCCCTTTGCCCCTTTATCATATTTTTGCCCTTACTGTTAATTGTTTGGCCATGCTCAAAGTAGGGGCTTTAAATATACTAATTACCAATCCGCGAGATATGCCTGCATTCATTAAAGAGTTAAACAATCATGAGTTTACGGTGATCACAGGTGTAAATACTTTATTTAACGGACTACTTAATCAACCTGGATTTGCTGAGGTTGACTTTAGTGCACTAAAAGTCACCGTCGGGGGCGGCATGGCGGTTCAAAAAGCGATAGCACAAGAATGGAAGGAAGTTACCGGAGTACCACTGGCCGAAGGTTACGGATTGACTGAAGCTTCTCCGGTGATTACCTGTAATCCGGTAAATGGTGGAGAGAAATTAGGATCCGTAGGATTGCCTTTGCCTAACACCGAAGTATCAATCTTTGATGAAAACGATGTTGAAGTGCCAATGGGCGAGATTGGCGAGTTATATGCCAGAGGGCCTCAGGTTATGGCCGGATACTGGCAGCGACCTGCTGAAACAGAGAAAACCATGCATGGTGACTGGCTGAAAACCGGTGATATGGCGGTAGCCGGCGAAGATGGTTTTTTTACTATAGTGGACAGGAAAAAGGACATGATCCTGGTTTCAGGGTTTAATGTGTACCCAAATGAAATTGAAGAGGTAATTGCTGCTCACCCCAAAGTACTGGAGGTAGCCGCAATAGGTATACCGGACCCGAAGTCAACTGAAGCGGTAAAAGTGTTTATTGTAAAGAAGGATATAACTCTAACCGAGAAAGAGGTTAGAGACTACTGCCGGGAGAATCTCACCGGCTATAAATGCCCTAAGCAGGTAGAGTTCCGCTCTGAGTTACCCAAAACAAATGTTGGAAAGATACTCAGAAGGAAGTTGAAGGAGGAAGCATAGCTCCGTATCATTTCCCAGCCTAATTTTCCAATAATAATTTATACCTTCTCAAAAGTTGTATTCAGTCAAATGAATACTATTTTTACAGAAAATGCCAGCAGCCAGAACCTTTGTCATCGGTGACATTCACGGGGCCTACACCGCTTTAATGCAATGCCTGGCATTGTCAAAATTTGATTATCAGCAAGACACGTTAGTGGCTTTGGGTGACGTATGTGACGGTTGGCCCGAAACTGCCCAGTGCATAGATGAATTGTTGAAAATAAAGCGATTAATCTATATTCTTGGAAATCATGACTTATGGGCATTAGAATGGGCCAGGAACCATGAGGCTCCGGAAATTTGGTTAGAACAGGGAGGCAAAGCGACTGTAGATGGATATACTCAAGGGATGCCTGCCAGTCATCAAAAACTTCTTGCAAAAGCCTATCAATATTATATTATGGACCAAAAGATATTCGTTCATGCCGGTATATTGCCGGACATGGAATTAGAGTATCAAGGCCAGGACATTTTCCTCTGGGACCGCAGTCTATGCAGTTTGGCAATACAATTGAAACAAGCAGGCAAACAGCAGCAACTAGGGTCATTTGAGGAAATATACTTGGGTCATACACCTACAACCCGGTGGGGTAGCTTCACGCCGATTAATTCTTGCAATGTTTGGATGATGGACACAGGTGCGGCATGGAATGGATGTTTGTCAATTATGAACATCCATTCCAAACAGTATTTTCAAAGTGACCCGGTATGGCAACTCTATCCTGGGATCAAGGGACGCTAAACTAGCTGTGGACTTCTTCCACGTGCTCGTTGTAATCCGCCATTAATTTTTGCTGAATGTCATAGGGCACCGGAGAATAATCGGCAAATGATATGCTGAAACTAGCTTTGCCTTGTGTGATCGAACGCAAGGTAGTGGTATAGCGATCCAATTCTGACAGCGGTGTTTTAGCCTTGATCACCTGATAAGCGCCCCTGGCCTCCATTCCCTGAATGATGGACCTTCGACCCTGAAGGTCGGTCATTACTTCACCCATGAGTTCTTCCGGTACTACTACTTCAAGATCATATATTGGTTCCAGTAATTGAGGGTCGGCGCTGGTAAAGGCTTTCTTAAAAGCCATCATACCGGCTATTTTAAATGAAATATCATTGGAATCAACCGCATGCATTTTTCCGTCATAGACCATCACCCTTATATCCCTTACATATGAGCCGGTTAATGGGCCTTCCTCCATTTTTTCCAGTATCCCTTTTCGAATAGATGGAAGAAATCTAAGGTCAATAACCCCGCCAACAATACAGTTATAAAACACCAGTTTGCCACCCCATGGAAGTTCTATTTCTTCTTTTTTTCGGAGATTGAACCCCACTGGTTCGTCCATTCCATCGTGGTAAGGTTCAATTTTCAGGTAAACCTCCCCAAATTGGCCAGCCCCGCCGGATTGCTTCTTATGTCGGTATGAGGCATCTGAGGATTTTTGAATGGTTTCACGATAGGGTATTCTTGGTTTTGCAAAGTCCACGTCCAGGTGATAGGTATTCATTAAGGTCCATTTCACCATTGCCAGATGTAACTCACCCTGGCAAGATAAAATAAGTTGTTTCAATTCACGAGAATATTCAAATTCAATGGTTGGATCCTCCTGATGGATCTTTTTTAATACTTCTCCAAGTTTCTCATCATCCTGTTTATTTTTAGCTATGACAGCGGTCCGTATACGTGCCCCCGGAAATTGAATTGGTTTCACCGCCATTGACACTGATTTATCCCTAAGGGTATGGTTGGTCTCAGTATCTTTCAGTTTTAGAGTGGCCCCGATATCACCTAATACTAGTTTTTGAACCGGATTTCGGTTTTTGCCATCCATAATGAAAAGTTGGTTCAACCTTTCACTTTGACCAGTCTGATGATTGATCAGATCTTTGCCCAATTCAACGGAACCCGAAATAACTTTAAAAAATGACATTTTACCCAGATTGGGTTCAACCAGTGTTTTGAAGACAAACAGTACGGTCCCTCCATCCGCTGTATGTGGCATCACTTCTCCATTATCTGATGGCTCAGGTTTCATTTCAATAGAGGAAGGGGCAACATTGTCAATGAAACCCATCATTCGACCGCTTCCCATGTTCTTTTTGGCGGACAAACAGAAAATGGGAAAAACTTCGTGATTCATCATGCCGATTTTTAGTCCCTGTCTCATCTGGTCTTCGTCCAATGAACCTTTTTCAAAATATAATTCCATTAAAGACTCGTCATTTTCAGCTGCTTTTTCCACCAGTTCATTGTGCAAGGCTTCGGCTTTTTCTTTTTGATCATCCGGAATGGGCAGCTTTTCAGGTTTCCCTCCTTCTGGCGGAAATTTATACATGGTCATTTTCAGGAGATCAATAATACTGTCAAATTGATCCCCTTGGTTCGCAGGATACTGCATCAAGGTGGCAGCGCTTCCAAAACGTTGCTTCAATGACTCCAAAGTTTGATCAAAATTGGACTTAGGATGGTCCAATTGATTAATAGCAATGATGACTGGTTTTTGATATCGATCAGCATAATTCCAAATCAACTCCGTTCCTACTTCAATTCCATGTTGCGAATTGATCAAAAGTACGCATGTGTCGGCCACCCGTACCGAGGAGATTATCTCACCGATAAAATCATCCAGGCCGGGTGTATCAATTATGTTGATCTTATAATTACGCCATTCCGTATGCATGGCAGTGGCATATACAGAATTTCCTCGTTCGTGTTCGATTTCATGATAGTCGGATATGGTATTTTTAGCCTCTACAGTTCCCCTTCTGTTGATTAATCCTGATTCGAACAGCATGGTTTCAGCTAAGGTGGTTTTACCTGATTTTGCCGCTCCCAGCAGCACGATATTTTTAATGTGTTTGGCATCAAATACTTTCATATTTCAAGGAATTTAGGATAAACATACAGGGAAAAGAGGCTGCCGGTTAAGAGCAGCCTATTCTTTAAATTTAAAGTATGGGGGCTTAAATAACAACTAATTTCGCCTTCAATTTAGTCGCGAGAAGTCCCGAAGCAAATAGTTAATTTCAGAGTCTGATCAATAATTAGTCTGGTATTATTTTATATATCCCAGGCTCTCAAGCTTTACAAAAATACGGTGGGCGGCCAATTCTGCGGACAAGTGCATAGTATCAATTGCCATTTCCGGGTCCTTAGGAATCTCATAAGGGTCATCAATACCAGTAAAATCCTTAATTTTTCCTGCCCTGGCCAGGGCATAAAGTCCTTTACGATCTCGTTTTTCACATTCTTCCAATGGTGTGTTTACGAAAATTTCCACAAATCCGCCAACTTCCTCAATCATTGATCTGACTTCCTTACGGGTTTTTTCATATGGAGCAATGGGGGCACATATGGCTACTCCTCCGTTCTTGGTTATTTCCGCGGCTACATAGCCTATTCTCTTAATATTCAGGTCCCGGTGCTCCTTGGAAAAGCCCAGCTCACTGGATAAGTTTTTCCTTACCACGTCTCCGTCCAAAATCGTGATCCTTCGGTTTCCATTTTCTAACATTTTAACCAACAAAGCATTGGCAATAGTAGATTTGCCAGAGCCGGACAGTCCGGTAAAAAACACGGTAAATCCCTGTTGGTGTTTTGGAGGATAGATTTTACGTAACTCCTGGATAATCTCACCATATGAAAACCACTCTGGTATGTCCAGGCCTTCACGCAGCCTTCTGCGAAATTCCGTTCCACTAATATTTATCACCTTCATTTCGCTGGTGGTTTCATTGACCGGTATATATTGGGCCCTGTCTTCAACGTACACCATTTGTTGAAATGGGACCATGGTGATGTCCATCTCATCATGAAATTTCTTATACAACTCCTGAGCCTCATATGGTTCATAAAAAGGAGTCCCGTCTGGCTTGTTCCCTGGTCCCGCGTGGTCCCTGCCAACTATAAAATGAGTGCACCCATAATTTTTTCTAATTAATGCATGCCATATGGCCTCCCTGGGTCCACCCATGCGCATGGCAAGGTTCAGTAGACTGAGTGTGGTGGTCTGTTCGGGATAACGCTCCAGGATTTTCTCGTAACATCTTACTCTGGTATAATGGTCTACGTCCCCTGGTTTGGTCATGCCAACTACCGGATGGACCAAAAGGTTGGCTTCGTGCATAGTTGCAGCTCTATAGGTTATTTCCTGATGGGCCCGATGCATGGGATTCCGGGTTTGAAAGGCCACTACTTTTCTCCAACCTAGTTTTCTGAATCTTCCACGCAGCTCGGATGGAGAATCCCTAAGTAATTTGAAGTCGTAATGAGTTGGCGGCTCCACACCTCTCAATTTACCACCTATATAAACATCACCGGTTTGATGAAGCAGATAATGTACCGCAGGGTGGGCCTCCATGGAAGTTCCATAAACCTGTTCGGCTTCCGCTATTTTGTCCGGTTTCCATATTTCTTCTACCTCCATGGTGGCTACCAGCACACCTTCCTGATCCCGTAGCGCCAGCATACCACCTTGTTTTAGTGAGTCAGCGAATTTGACGGTAACATCCAGGTAGATGGGTATGGGCCACAATATACCTGATGACAGTCTCATCTTTTCGACCACACTTTGGTAGTCTTTAGAACCAAGAAAACCTGATAGCGGAGAAAAAGAGCCGTTTAATAGCAGTTCTATATCACATAGTTGCCTGGGGGTTAGGTCCCACGACGGATAGTTTCCCGCAACTAACTTTTCCTCCTCGGCTACGGATTCACCCAGGTATAGTTCTTTTAATACACCTCCATGAGGTTCTTTAAATGCACCCATTTTTTATTATTGTCTTTAGGGTGCTCAAAATAGTAACTTTCAGAAGGGAAACAAACAATCAAGCCAATTCCCTGAGATCTACCGGGACCACACGGGAAACACCTTGTTCGATCATGGTAATACCATAGATGATATCAGTACTGGCCATGGTACGTTTGTTATGGGTGACAATGATGAATTGAGAATCTTCTGAAAATTTCCGAATAATGCTATTGAACTTGTCTATGTTCGCATCATCCAGAGGTGCGTCAACTTCATCTAATATACAGAACGGAGCAGGCTTTAACAGATAGATAGCAAATAGCAGGGATGTGGCGGTAAGGGTCTTTTCTCCGCCGGAAAGTTGATTGATGGTAAGTGGTCTTTTACCCTTGGGTTTTGCAATAATTTCTATGGGAGATTCCAGTGGATTATCTGGATCCCGGAGTTTCAAATCACATTCATCCTCTTCGGTGAAAAGGGAACGGAATACATGGATGAAATTTGCCTTGATGTTATTGAAAGCCCCCAGGAAGGTCTCCTTTGCAACATCATCGATTTCTGCAATTGTGCTCAACAATGACTCTTTGGCATTATGCAAGTCTTCTTTCTGAGCGGTGATGAATTCATGGCGCTGACTGATTTCTTCATAGGCATCCATAGCCATAGGATTTATCGGACCCATGCGCTCCAATTTATCCCGCAGCTTCATAACTTTAGTCCTTAACTCTTCCTCAGACAACCATTCGGCAACCTCAGTTTGCTCTTCTTCAACCAGCGCTTCCAATGCTACATTAAACTCCACGGAGAGGCGCTCTTTTATTGAGCTCATTTCCAGCTTGGTCTCATTTAATTTGTTCTGGAGCTCCATTATGAGCATATCGCACTGTTCACGCATTCTTTGGAGCTCACGACTTTGCTTGTCAATAGAGTCTATTTCTCCCCGGCAATTATAATATTCCTTTTCAGCCTCGTGGACTGATTGTTCAAAGGTCTCTTTTTGTTGGTACATATTGAGTAATTCACCTTCATTGACCTCTGCACTTTCAAGCAGTTGTTCGATTTGCTTTTGATTTTCCTGTAATTCAGACTGATTGTCTTTAAGTCTTAATTCGCTTTGCTCCAGAGTAGTCTTCTTAAATGACAGTTCAGATTCAGCGTTGCTGAGCTGATTCTTTTGTTGGTGAAACATCAGGTTGTGCTCATTGAAAGTATTGGACTTATTACTTAAATCCTCATTTTCCTGAACTAACTTCTGGTTGGTCATCTGGGCTTTGGCTTCCAATTCTTGTAATTGGCTGGACTCAACTTCAACCAAGGGTTTCAATTTATCGCACGCTCTCCTCAGTTCTTCAATCTTGGCGGATATATCTTCTTTATTGGTACGGTTGCTGTGGATTAGTTGAGTGAACTGCTCCCTTTTGGTTCGATAAGAAACGAAATCTTCATTAATCCGGTAGATCTCGTTTTGCAAAAACTCAATCCTGGGCCTTTTAGTTTCATCTTTTAGTTGTACCAGTTCGCGTTGTTTGTCCTCCAGACTTTGTTTGATTTTAAATATCTTTTTGTCAAGAATTTTGATGTCTTTTTGTAACTTCTCGAGATTCTTGGCCCTGCCTATTCTTTTGCCCTCAAACAAGCCAACCGATCCGCCTGATAATGAATGTGGCTTTTTGGTTACTTTCCCATTCTTGGTAAGAAATGTACAAATATCATCCAGGGGTATGTTGCCATAATCACCGTCAACTATATAAACATTGTCCAATATATGCCCAACCAGGTTGCTGTATTGGTGTTCATACTCCACAATTTCTGTGGCACTGGTAGCATTATCGAATATTTTCCCGGTTGAGGCTTGATGTTTTTTGAAACTGTCTAAAATGAAAAAATTCGCCTTTCCCTTGGCCGCCTCATTCAGCAAATTAATTGCCTGATATGCCTGCGATTCATTGTCGACTATATAGTAATTCATGAAAGGCTCCAGATAATTTTCAATAGTAACCCGGTAAGCTTCATCACAGGTGAGAATATCAGATAACAAAGGGGCTTGTTTTCCCCACTCCGCTTTCTTTTTAAGAAATTTTATGGCTTCTGGAAAGCCTTCCAGGTTCTCAACCAGGGACTTAGTCAGGTTGTACTCATTGCGTTTGGCGTCCAATATGCGGCTTTGTTCCAATAATTCATCCCGGACTACCTCGATGGTCTTTTCAGTAGATTTACATCGTTTCTGGAGTTGATTCTCTTCTAATTTTAGTTGTTCAAGCTGGGAATTCTTCTCTTCTATGGATTCTGCAATCTCCGTTATCTTTTCGTCGAACGCATCAAGGCTTGCACTTTTTTCGGTAGTATCGCTGCTGGTTTTGTCCAGTTCCTGTTGTAAGGTATGGATCTGGATCTCTTTGATTTCATAGTCCTTTTGGATTTCGTGAACCTTGTCTTTTTTCACCCTGTAGGAGTCAGTAAATTGTTGAAGATCTTGCTGAAGACCGGCGGTTTTTCCACGCTGTTCATCATAGGCTAATTGCAGGGACTGTAGCTGTTGTTCAGCCTGTATCAGATTGGTGGAAATTCTTTCCCTTTGCTGATTTAGGCCCCTGATACTAACCGTTGACCGTTCGCGACTTTGTTTGTCGAGTTCAATTTGCTTGTTTAAGGAATCACCTTTATCGTTAAGGTAACGAAGCCGCTCGTTCTTGATTTGTTTGTCATTTTCAAACTTCCTGATGGAGGCCACATGATCATTGAGATGCTGTTGCTTAATGGAAAGTTGTTTCTCAAAATCAATTAAGCGGGCTTTGGCTTTTTCAACTTCAGCCTCTAGTTCAGTTTGTTGTGTGGTATGGGCTAATTTCTTATCACTTTCAGCAGATATTTTATTGCTAAGGGCAGTGAAATTCTCACGGTGCTTACCGGCTGATTGCCGGGCAAGTTGAATGCTCAAATTTTTGTAGTCCTCCTTTAATCTTAGACATTTTTCTGCTTGTTTGGCCTGTTTTTTAAGAGATTTCAGGTTTTTATCAATTTCAAATAACAGATCCTCCACACGTTCCAGGTCAGCATCAGCATCGCTTAGTTTCTTTAACGTTTGCCTTTTGCGGATCTTGAATTTAGAGACACCCGCAGCCTCCTCAAAAAGAATTCTTCGGCTGTTGTCTTTGTCGTTCAGAATATCATCCACCATCTTGAGCTCGATGATGGAATAACTGTCGGGACCAATTCCTGTATCCAGGAAAAGACTGGTGATATCTTTTAATCGACAAGGGATGCCATTTAACTGATATTCACTTTCTCCTGAACGATAGTACTTGCGGGTGATGGTAACTTGAGAATACTCGGTTGGAAGTAGATTACGGGTATTGTCGAAAGACAGACTTACTTCCGCTAATTGGGTGGGTTTGCGAGTTTTTGTTCCATTGAATATGATATTCTCCATTTTCTCGGACCGCAGAGATTTGATTTTTTGTTCACCCAAGACCCAGCGAATTGCATCGACAATATTGGATTTTCCACACCCATTGGGGCCCACCACCCCGGTAATGCCTTCATCAAAATTGATTACAACCTTATCGGCGAAACTTTTAAAACCCTTGATCTCAAGTCTGGTAAGAAGCATAAAGAAGTGATTACCCGAATATTAAAAAATGGTCGGGTAAATTTATAATTATTTTCGGTATTTTTAGCCCAGATGGATGACATTGGAAATTTAGTTTATATACTGGTATTTGTTATTTGGTTTCTCTACAAAACTTTTTGGAAAGGGAAAAAGAAGCCTGCCAGCCCACTACCTCCTGTTGGTCCAAGCGCCCCTGAACCTAAACCTCAGGAACGAAGTACCAGGGACGCTACTCCACCTCCAATTACTTTTGAGGACGTGTTGAGGGAGTTAACCGGCACCCCACCGGTAACGGTAACAGAACCTGAGAAAATTGATGAAATACCCGAACTATATCCAGTAGAGGATATTCCACCTACCGTGGAGGAGACCTCATTTGAGGTTTTTGAAACCCCCGCCGAAACTCAGCCTGCCAAAGGTCGTCAGGTTTTAAGTGATTTCAGTGCGTATAAAATTCCTAAAGAGCATAGATCCACAGCAGCCAGAGAGGTGTTCAAGATGCTAAAGAGTAAGAACGGGTTAAAACAGGCGATTATCTTAAAGGAGATTTTGGATAGACCGTATAAGTAAATTAGGAATTATGAATCAGGAATTTTTGAAGACCCGCAATCTAGTGGTATGATGGCACGCTAAAGCCCAATCGGTATAACTTCTAACCTTCCTGATTCAGCTTAAATATGATTGGTAATACCATTTTAAGAGTGTTGCGGTTCACCCTGCGCATTCCGCCTGGCACCCTGCACTTAATCCTGGGTGAAGCAAAAAGAAAGAATATTCGCCCCCATTTTAAGGGCTTGTTGACGCACGGCTTCCGGATCGTTATGCACACTTTGGTCTTCCCACCCGTTACCAAGGTCAGATTCGTAGGAATAAAAGCACAGGAGTCTTCCCTGGTATAAGATACCCAGTCCTTGCGGAGGTTTACCATCGTGCTCGTGTATCTTGGGCAACCCGTTTTTAAAGGTAAATTTCTGACGATAAATAGGATGATCAAACGGTAATTCAACGAAATCAAGTGCGGGAAATACTTTTTTCATTTCGAGTCTTACGAAGGGGTCCATACCATAGTTGTCATCTATATGAAGAAATCCACCGGCAATCAGGTAATTCCTTAGATTCTCAGCTTGCTGATCGCTGAAAACTACATTGCCGTGTCCTGTCATGTAAATATACGGGTAATAGAATATTTCCTGACTTCCTACTTCCACTACATCTTCTTCAGCAGCCAGATTCATATTCAACTGTTGATTGCAAAACTCAATTAGATTTGGAAGGGCGGTTTTATTCGCGTACCAATCTCCACCTCCCTGGTATTTCAATTTGGCGATTTTTAAGTTATTACCCTGGCACCGGGTTTCGGACAGGTTGAACAAAAGAATGGCTAATATGAAGATCAACATTCGGTGCATCTGGCAAAGATACATTATACACTAATTACCCGGAACCAGCGAAAGGAAATGTACCAGCGATAAATTACATCTATAACATATTGAAAATCAGATCAATGAAAACTTTTTCTCTTTTCAATTAAACCCCAGACCCAGTTTAACATCTAAAGACTATAAATTTTTGAAACAAAACTCTTTAACAATGATACTGACTAGTTTAACACCCCAAAAATCAGTTACCAGGATTATGGTGCTGTGTTTTGCTTTGTTCATGAGTATTACTGCTTGTGAAGAACAGCAGGAAAACCCATTTCAGAGCGAAATTGATCAAAATGATTTAGATAACGTGGCTACAGAGGAAGAGCTGCAAACCGCCTATGAGGATGTAGACCTGATTAGTGTGGAGGCCGAGGAAAGTCTGGATGCCGATGGGACCCTTGGTGGCAGGGTACAGATGGATGAAACAGACCGGCTTACCCGATGCGCAACTATCACCCATAATAAGGAAGAGATGACCATTACCATTGATTTTGGTGATGGATGTGAAGGTCCTGATGGAAAAGTGAGAAGCGGTATTATATTTATCACCTATACCGGACGTTTGATGGTTCCAGGCTCTGTTTGGGTCATTACTTTCAGGGATTATTACGTCAATCGAAGGCATATTGAGGGTATTAAGACCATTACCAATGTTTCCGGTAGCATTAACGACCATGTAAGCTTCCATAAATTACTGGAAGGAGGCAAGATCACCTGGCCTGATGGGACCTATGCAACCAGAGAGGTTGATAAAACCTTTACCTGGTATCGTGCAAGTAATCCACTAATGGATGAAGTGCATGTAAAGGGAGAAGCTAGTGGAGTCAATAAATATGGAGTAGCCTACAAGGCAACCATTATCTCCACCATTATCTGGAAAAGAGCCTGCAGATTACGCGGTGTTTGTGTACCTGTCCAGGGGTTGAAGTTAATAGAACG
>CAZOJZ010000222.1:0-3925 GCA_964580205.1 uncultured Roseivirgaceae bacterium | reverse complement strand
CCCCCATTTCGGAATAGAAATGCCCCTTTATACTTCCGGTTTTTTTATGTATTAATTTCAACCTAAATGAAGAAGTACCCCAGTCACATCCCAGAAAACAGGTGTCTAAATTTTGCAATTTAGCAGTCATTTCAGGGCTGACCTCGCGCTTAGTATGTTTTTAACCAGCCTCTTTGATAGATCGGTAATCCTTGAGAAATTTCCGGATTGTACAGCCTCCGGCTGAATCAGCGAGGAACCAATGCCTACCGCATGTGCACCGGCATGAATCCATTCACCGGCATTGTCGGGAGTTACTCCACCTGTTGGCATAAGCTTAATTTCCTTTAATGGGCCCTGAAGGGCACGAAAGTAGGAGAGACCATGAATACCTGCTGGAAACAACTTGACCATATCCGCACCGCATTCATGGGCTGTGAATATTTCAGTTGGAGAAAATGCACCCATAAAAACCGGAACTTCATGCTGGTGGGCAGCAACTATGATATCTGGATACACCACCGGAGTCACCAGAAACTTTGCCCCTGCGTTAATAGCTCTTTTGGCCATTGCAACGTCTAAGACAGTGCCAGCGCCTATCATGCTGGAACCATTTTCTGAAGCGATCGTTTCAATAGATTGCAAGGCATTAGGGGTATTCAGGGTTATTTCCCAGGTATTAATTCCTCCGGCTTGTAAAGATTCAAGCACCTTCATAATGTGATTGGAGGTCTTCATTCTGATGATAGAAACCACCCCGGTTTCTAGAATTTTTTCAAAGATTTCACTCCTGTGCATAGGATTATTGTCGGTAAAGAGTTGATGGTAGTTTTAAATGTCAGTTTGAAAATTCACTAATTATAAAATTAGCAGTTTTTGACAATATGTATTATGTATTGGTTTTAAAATGTCCCGCACAATTTTTGATTTTTCTGAATATGATACGGATTAATTGAAGTTTTGATGGATTCCAATTTTTTTCTCATTAATTTGACCAGATATTAGGTTATTTTCAGGTTGGAACTAAAAACATTAAGCAATAAATTGAAGGAAATGAATCATGAAAGAGTCTAAAAAAAATCAAAATAGTGAACGTGGAAGCCTTTCCAGAAGGACGTTCTTTAGAAATTCAGCAGTACTAACCAGTGGGCTGATCGCCAGTCAACTTCCCATAGATGTCAGCGCATATGTAGCAGGCGATGACCAGTTAAAAGTGGCATTGATCGGTTGTGGCGGCAGAGGTACCGGAGCAGCGGTACAGGCATTAACCGCCGACAAGAATGTTCAGTTAGTAGCTATGGCTGATGCATTTCAAGACCGCCTTGAAAAGTCACTTAATGCAATTAAAACTGAACTTTCAGATGATCAAGGAAAAATAAAGGTATCAGATGACCACAAATTCATAGGATTTGAAGCATACAAAGAAGCCATCGATCTGGCAGATGTGGTGATTCTAACCACTCCTCCGGGGTTCAGGCCATATCATTTTGAATATGCAGTGAGCAAAGACAAGCATATATTCATGGAAAAGCCGTTAGCAACAGATGTTCCAGGGATCAGAAAGATGATTGAAACTGCCAAAATTGCCAAAGAAAAGAAACTGAATGTAGTAATAGGATTGCAAAGGCATTATGAAAACAGCTATCTACAAGTAGCCAAGAGACTCCATGACAATCAATTCGGAGATATTGTTTCCGGGCAGGTTTATTGGAATGGCTCTGGTGTTTGGGTAAAACCACGAGAAGCCAATCAAACCGAAATGGAGTATCAAATGAGAAACTGGTACTATTTCAATTGGCTTTGTGGAGACCACATACTGGAGCAACATATTCATAATATAGATGTGGCCAATTGGTTTATCGGTGACCACCCGGCAACGGCTCAGGGAATGGGAGGCAGACAGGTAAGGACTGGTAAAGAATATGGAGAGATTTTCGATCATCATTTTGTGGAGTTCACTTATCCAAGCGGCGCAGTGATCTCTAGCCAATGCAGGCATCAACCCAAAACCATGTCACGAATAAAGGAAGAATTTCAAACTACTAAAGGTTCAATATCGACCAAGAATGGACAAGGGTTATTGAAAAACTATGATGGCTCGGTTCTCTATGATCATGATGATAAGAATGACATAAACCCCTATCAAGTGGAGCACAATGAATTATTTGCATCTATACGAAGCGGGGGGGTAATAAGCGATACAGACTATGGAATTAACAGTACCATGACTGCCATACTGGGTAGAATGGCTACTTACTCAGGAGAACTCCTTACCTGGGAGGATGCCATGAAATCTAATATTAGCCTGATGCCTGAAAAGTTGGCCTGGGATGCCATGCCTCAGTCATTACCGGATAAAGATGGATTCTACACCATACCAATGCCGGGCGTAACCAGGGTAATTTAGTCTGGGATTTTCGAAGAGACCTTTTCTCTTATTGCCACTAACATTTTTACTTTTATTCGCGTGCAAAGAAGAGCAGGCTAACCAGCCCAATATCATTATTATTCTGGCAGATGATCTGGGTTATGGTGACCCACAGGTTTACAATTCCGAATCCAAAATTCCTACTCCTAACATTGACGAGTTGGCCGCCAGGGGAATGCGCTTTACGGATGCACATACGCCCAGCAGCGTGTGTACACCCACACGATACGGTCTGTTGACCGGCAGGTATGCCTGGCGTACCGAGTTGAAAAAAAGTGTGCTCTGGGAATGGGATAAACCTTTGATAGCTGCGGACAGGCTTACACTTCCTAAGATGTTAAATGCTAAAAACTATGCCACCGCCTGCATAGGAAAATGGCATTTGGGTTGGAGATGGCCGTCCAATAAAGGCGAAGACTTCATGAATAGTACTGTTACCCCAGGAGATCACGGGTACCAGGGTAGAGAAGACTTATGGAACAGAATCGATTTCACCAAACGTCTGGGTGGCGGGCCTTTGGAAGCAGGGTTTGATTACTACTTTGGGGATGATGTGCCTAACTTTCCACCCTATGGTTTTATAGAGAACAACCAACTTGTTCAAAGTCCGGACTTAATGAAACCTGATTCAGTTTTTGGACACCCAGGACCAATGGTTAATGGGTGGAAATTGGAAAATGTAATGCCTGTTATTACTGAAAAGGCTGTAGCATATATAAACCAAAAAGTGGGGGGTGATAAGCCTTTCTTTTTGTATTTGGCCCTGACAGCACCCCATACACCCATTGCGCCTACATCTGAATTCCAAGGAAAAAGTGACGCCGGTCTATACGGCGATTTTGTCAATGAAGTAGACTGGACGGTTGGTCAGATTATGAATGCACTTGAACAAACCGGAGCGTATGATAACACCTTATTGCTGTTTACTTCAGACAATGGTTCTCCACAGCGTGATGGCACCAATATGAGCGGACCCATTGGATCGGTAAAAAAATATGGGCATGACCCAAGTAAACCCTGGCGGGGAATGAAGGGAGACGCCTGGGAAGGGGGGCACCGTGTGCCTTTCATAGTCTCCTGGCCGGGTAAAATTCCCACCAATACAGTAAATGATCAATTAATTTGTTTGACAGATATCATATCTTCCATTGCATCAATTTTAGGTATATCTAATGAAATTGGAGCCATGGAAGACAGCTATGACATCTCGTCCTATCTATTTGGCAAGGCCCCTGCGAGTCCAATAAGAGAAACCATTGTTCATCACTCTGGAAATAGCACCTTTGCCATTCGACGAGGTTCCTGGAAACTGATCCTGGGCAAAGATTCAGGGGGGTTTAGCAATGGGCTAAAAAATCAAAATATCCCGGTTGATACTGAAGGACAGTTGTACAAGATATCTGACGATCCATCAGAAAAAAATAACATCTATGCTGAAAACCCAGATAAGGTAAAAGAATTGACCGAATTATTGGATCGTTATAAAATTGATGGGACCAGTATAGATAATTAAGTAGC
>CAZOJZ010000221.1:0-2825 GCA_964580205.1 uncultured Roseivirgaceae bacterium | reverse complement strand
GAAAACCACCATAAGAGCCGCCATAAATACCTATTCTGTTGGCATCAACAAATGACTGCTCTGCCAGCCATTCTCCAGCTGCTTTAATATCCTGGTATTCGGAAGCTCCGCGCCATCCCGCAGCAGGCGGGCGATGGAACTCATAACCATAGCCTATGCCCAACCTGTAATTCACTGATAACACTAGAAATCCCTGGCTGGCCAGGTACTGGTTCACTGCATAACCATTGGAATAATAGGAAGAATAATGCCATCCTAGAAGCATTTGGCGTGGAGGACCGCCGTGGACATAGATCACAGCCGGTTTTTTTGCTGCCCCTCCCTTTTGGTTGAACATGGTAGCATGAATTGAAGTGCCGTCAGGTGCCTTAAAAATCACTTGTGTGGGGGTTACCAGTTGCTTTTCCGGAAAATCTTTTGGGATCAGATCAGCAGCCATAACCTTTACTTTGCGTTTCTTCAGATCCATAATTGTGAGCAAAGGCGGTCTTTTGGCAGTAGCGCTGATGTACGCCATAGCAGAACCATCGCCGGTAATAAACGGAGTCCATTCCAAACCGTCACCGGGGGTCATCACTTCCATATCGGCTTTATCTACAGATACTCTGACCACGTGTCTCCGATCAATATCCAATGGATCATCGCCTGTATTTCCAGCAAAAACCAGCCATTTTCCATCTGAACTAAGAGAAATGTATTCCGCCATGAAATTCCCGGGAGTTAGCAGCAAAGCATCCCCGCCATCCTCCGGTAAAGAGTACAAATGCGGCCAACCATCAATGTAAGCCAAAAAGACTATCCTGCCATCAGCCCAGTGCAAATTGGTACGTCCATGGGTGGTAGGAAATGATCCCCTCATGGTTTCAGGCGCCTTCCATACTTCACTCGCTTTTCCAGTGACCACTTCTCCGACCATTATCTTCCATGCGTTGTGGCCCGGTTTGAGAATTGGGTCTGGAACTCCTCCTCTTCCTCGCTGTCTAATGAAAGTTATTTTCGAGCCATCCCTTGACCATCGAGGAGAGCTGTCCCGGTTAAATGAGGGGTCGATCCATTTGATAGGTGTATTACTATCCTCGTAAATGCCAATAAATGCATGTCCTCCCCTATTTGAACGGAAGACAAGTTTTGAGCCGTCAGGAGACCATATTTGCGATCCGTTATTTCCCCGGGCATGAAACAATTTCTTAGCTTCAGCGGATCCATTAATCGATACCGTCCATATTTGATTGGATTTTACAAAAGCCACCTTGTCCCCCTTCGGTGAAATAACCGGATTCTCACCTTCACCCAATAATATAGGCTCTCCACCGTTGAAAGATATGCTCCAAATCTGCACCTCAGGTGATTGAGGATTGAAAGTGGGGTTCACCGGTTTGGCATCATCCCAGTTGGAACCAAAATCACCTCCACGAATATACACACACCAGGCGCCATCATGGGAAAGTGAAATACTTGAAAGTGCTTGGCCATCATCATCTAAATAAGCAGTAAGTCTTCTTGGAGTGTAATCAGGGCCTTCCGCCACATAAATATTCCGTAGACCTTCTTCATCAAATGCCCATGCGATTCTTGTACCCGTGGCCGCAGCAGTGAGGCCACCGGGAAAAGGATAAGATTTAACAGATTTCATAGTAAACTGCTGCCCTTGGGCCTGCAAATTGCTCTCAATTGTAAAAACAATCACTATCAATGCAAGAATTACTGCAATAGACGATTTTCCTATTTTAGAGGAGTTAATTATTCGTAAGGGGGTCATGATATAAGTATTAGTTTTTTTATAAGTTATAAAAAAAACCTCACTCAGGAAAGATTGAATTAATATTTCAGGGAATACAGCCACTGGGATGGTAGAAATTTGGTTAATTTGAAGGGTTGACTAAATTGGGATTTTTTTAGTCAATCTTGATGGCTTAAGCTATTGTTTTGATGATATAAGCTGAAAATAGCAATAAAGGACAACAGAGAGATTACAGCCCTCATCTTCAAATAGTATTAAGGTACTTTAGCACGAATATTTCTCAAATAAAAATATTAGAATATTAGACCAATGTATTACATGATGGTTTAATGTAATTGATCATAATTATATGAATTACAGCTTTAATTATATATAAATTTGACAGTTTGACTAAATAAAACCAATGAATAAAGAACCAACAAAAAGAAACTCACCGGTAGAGATGTCGGCACAGGAATTTCGGGAAGTAGGACACGACATTATAGATCATCTAGCAGATTTTATTGAAAATATTTCCCAGCGGCCGATAAGCCCAGGCAAAGACCCAGACACTATCAGAGACATTTTAGGAGTTAGAAATATTCCATCAGAAGGGAAATCTGCTGAAAATATTCTCAAGGATACAACTGAACTGCTGATTGAGAATTCTACTTTTAACAGTCATCCAAGATTTTGGGGATACATAACCTCTTCTGCCGCACCTATTGGGGTACTTGGTGACCTACTTGCCTCAATGATGAACCCAAATGTTGGAGGCTGGCAACTTTCACCCATGGCCTCTGAAATTGAGATCCAAACTATTAAATGGATTGCAGAAATGGTAAGATACCCAACCGATGGCGGAGGGATTTTAGTTAGCGGAGGAAATATGGCTAATTTTTTAGGGTTTCTTGCAGCAAGAGAGAATAAATCCAAATATCCTATTAGGAAAGAAGGAATGATAGCAACTGCCAACAATCAAATGACAGTTTACGTTTCCAAAGAAACCCATACCTGGATACAAAAAGCAGCAGACTTTTTTGGACATGGTACCAATACGATACGCTGGATCGAAACTGATGATAAGCTTCGAATGATTCCTGAC
>CAZOJZ010000220.1:0-2880 GCA_964580205.1 uncultured Roseivirgaceae bacterium | reverse complement strand
ATTGGTTTTTTGATCTGACTTTCCGATTGTAGCAGATGGCAGGTAATTAAAGTCATAACTTTCCATGCTGCCATTACTGGTTTTGATCCAATGGCTAAAAGTGGAGTCAATATTCTTCCTGTGTCCCTTCCCGGAGCATTTTTTAGGCTTCCCAGGTCATCATGTACCCTTTCATACCAAATTTAATTCCGTCCCTAGCCATTAGATTCATTTCCCTAGCAATTTTATTTGTTCCCCTGAACACGGGACAAAATTTTATTTGTTTTGATACTTACTTCTATATCCCTTGACTTTATTGCTGTCCTTCCAAAATACATACCGACCTGCCCAGCGTATCTCATCCACTGCTTCTTTCAGGTAAGTGAAGGCTTTGTCTCGCGTCAGCCTCGAAATATTGCCCTCATCCCGCTCACCATTCACTGCGGCCAATAGCTGTCCCATTTCTTGGGAGGTTGTGGCGGCAGTGGCCAGTTTGGTTTGATCAAAATTAATGTCAGCAAGCAAGTTGTTGTTATCCTTGCCTCTCTTGAGCTGCTTCATCACGGGTGAAACGCTCTTTATTCCACACAGACTGTGTCTACTGCGCAAAATACACCAAATAGAACTGGACAGCGCTAAAGAAAATTTTGACGCACTAAAAGCCACTGTCAGCACGAGGACTCCGTTATTTTCAACAGATTGGCTACTTTTGATTAAGCCGATGTAGTAGCGTTCGCTGCATGCATTGGGGGTCCTAAAACATTCCTTCAGAAAGAAGATGACAATCATTATTGTAAATTGGATCAATTACACCAGATGATAAGCTCGAAGGGTTTTTACCTAGGAGAAGAGTGTCAAAAAGCAGAACGATCAAATAACTCCCAAACGAATCGAACACCCTGTAAATGACAAATAAGGAGATAATACTTAAAACTCTTGAACATATTAATAATCAAGGTTATGTGAATGTCAAGGATTCGCTCTGGACTATAGAACTTAATCTTGATATTAAAGCTCAAGATCACATTAAGCTCTTGCTTGAGAAAGGCAAAATGGTAACAGTCAAGATGGGTGAACCTTATACATTCGAAATTACTGTCGATCATAGTACTCCCCAATCATAGGACCACCCAATCAGGTTTTTAAGTTAATAATATTAGGCTGCAGTTGCATATTTTTCATTAGGTGCTATTCTTCCAATTCCCTGATGCCTTCTTTGATTGTATTTCTCCATAAACTCTTCGATCCCCAGATACAATTCTACGCCGTTCTCTGCAGGATACAAATACACATATCTCTGTTTGATGGTGCGCCAGAAGCGTTCAATATAAATGTTGTCTATCGCTCTGCCTTTTCCATCCATACTGATTCGTATTTGATGTTGCCTCAAGGTAGCGACCCATTCTTTACTGGTGAACTGAGCTCCCTGGTCCGAGTTGATAATCTCTGGCTTACCATAGGTCTCCACAGCCTGGTTCAGCACCTCTAAACAGCAATCATTAGATAACGAGTTGCTCAGTCCCCATCCTACAATCTTTCGACTGAACACATCAATGATGGCCGTCAAATACATAAAGCCTTTCTTCATAGGGATGTAGGTGATATCTATTTCCCATACTTGATTTGATCTGTTTATCGGCAGCCCTCTCAATAAATAAGGATGAATATATTCAGCCGATCCAAGAGTAGACAGATGCTTCTTTGGATATATGGCCATAAGCCCCATCAAACGTATCAATCTGCGGATTCTTTTGTGGTTTACAACAATTCCCTCATCCTTAAAAAGGTCAATCATGGTGATCACCCCGCTCGTAGGGTCTTCCAACATCCATTCATCGATCCGACGCATAAGCGAAAGGTTGAAATCACTTTCAGGATGTGGTTGATAATAGACTCCACTACGGTGAATGTTTAGCAATTCACATTGCCTTCTAATCGATAGTTGTCCTTGATTTGAATCTACAAATAAACGACGCATCATAACAGGCCGGTTTTCTTCAAGGTTTTTTTTAGAAAGTCACGTTCCACTTCCAGCCTACCTATTTTTGTGTAGAGTTTATCCATGTCTTCTTCTGACTTATCAATCCGTTTCCCTGGGCTTTCAAAAGCAGCCGTAGCATTATCTAAAAATTCTCTTTTCCATTTAGCTATCTGAGTGGGATGGATTTCAAATTTCTCCGCCAGTTCCGATAAAGCATAACGCTCTCGAATTGCTTCAATGGAAACCTTTGTCTTGAATTCGCTGGTGAATTTTCTTCTTGTTTTTCTCATTTTCCCTCAACTAAGTTAATTGTTACATATTCCTTAGTGAGTGGTCCTAATTTAGGGGAGTATTATACAATATCATGATTCCAACCATGCCGGACCAGGAAAATTTTTTACCCTGGGGAATAAAAATGGGCGTATTGTTTGGTAACAATGATACGCCTCGCTTTTCTATCGGTCCTTCCTTTTCTTATCACGGTTATGGGTTTAGTTATAAAGATTTCGATTATGTGGGGTATAAGAAGTTAAAGACGGCTCATAATATTTACTCATTCAATCTTGATTCGCGAATCAATCTCATCGATAATAAGAGTATTAGAACCTACATCAAACCGTCTGTTGGTTTAAACATTTTCAACACACGCAGCTTTGTAGGCACCAGGGGATATGTAGCTATGGTTGAATGGTTACTTAGTGGCATTTGCGATGAATATGACCCTGATTGCATGGAAGATGTACATGAAAATCGCATACTGCTTTCTCAAAACGACATAACCCCCAATCTTGCCTTGACTTTCGGGTTGGATGTGCCACTGGTTAAAGAAGAAAACCGTTTGCACCTAGAATTGACCTACAGATCAGCTGGAATGGCAGAATTTGTGAGAAGAAATAATGTTGCTTACAACCCTTCTATTC
>CAZOJZ010000219.1:0-2539 GCA_964580205.1 uncultured Roseivirgaceae bacterium | reverse complement strand
GTAACCGCACGTTACGTCCCTACCAACAAGATCGTTAAAAATCCTATGGACAAAGAAGAATTCCAGCAGTGGGAAGGGAAATGGTACGGTGAAATCTCCAGTGAACCCTTTGTAGAATTCATAAAACCCGGCACAGCCATTGTACTGGACGTACAGGGAGATGGGGATACTGGTTCGGTAGGATCGTTTAATTCTCTGGACTGGTACAGCCGGGGAGCACGTGGAATTATTTCAAATGGAGGGATCAGGGATACGGATGAGATCATTAAACAGAAAATACCTGTTTATTTGGATCATCATAATCGCGGACGGGGCATCCGACCTGGACGCAATGAAATAGAATCAGTGAACAAACCGGTTAGTATCGGCGGTGTGCTTATCAAACCTGGTGATGTGGTGGTGGCAGACGGTGATGGAGTAGTGGTGGTTCCGAGGGAGTATGCACAACCGGTGGCAGAATTCGCCCGGGAAATATTGAACAACGACAAAGCAGGTCGAAGAAATCTATACCAAAAACTAAATATGCCTTTAGACAAAACAGTGGAAATCGAAAAGTAAACTCCAAACAGGCCCTTGGGATACCATAAGGTTTTATTTAACTTTGGCCGCTCAATAAATAGATTTTTTGATTTGTTTAAATTTCCCTTGTACCTCATCTTATTCTCCTCAGTAGTGGTGTTCACCAATTGCACCCGAAAAAAAAGTGAATTGGTCTGGGAAACCAATCTATATGCCATCGGTTCACAGTCCTCTCTACGTACCGCAGATCTTAATGGGGACGGGGTCCTCGATATTGTTATTGGAGCTGCGAAGAATGAGTACCAGCACAATGAACAAGGTATATTGGCAATTAATGGTGCTACCGGGAAGGTCTTGTGGCGACAGGAAGCCAGTGATCAGGTATTTGGCTCGGCTACCTTCAATGATATTACCGGCGATGGAGTACAGGATGTATTTATTAGTGGCAGGTCTCGCAATTTGAAAGCTTTGGATGGCACCGATGGAAGAGTAATATGGGATTACTCTTATCGATTCGAACATGATTCCATACTTCAATATGCCCGTTTCAACTTTTACAACAGCGTACTGGTCCCAGATCAAAATCGGGATGGAATTCGTGATTTACTGGTGGTCAACGGGGGGAACTCGAAAGTTATGCCTAATACTGAAAAAAACCGGTTTCCGGGAGTGCTTATGGTATTTGACAGCAAGACGGGGTACATCCTGGCAGCGGATACTATGCCGGATGGTAAAGAATCCTATATGTCACCGGTTTGTTTTTCACAGCCTGGTAGTGATAAGCAACAAATAGTTTTTGGTACTGGGGGAGAAACCATTTCAGGTAACCTTTATTTAGCAGACTTGGCTGATTTGATGGCCAATGACCTGTCAGGGGCCAAGGTATTGGCATCTGAAACCGGGCATGGGTTTATCGCCCCACCGGTACTTGCGGACATTTCGGGGGATGGATTTTATGATATAGTGGCCATCTCACATGCCAGTACAATTGTTGCCATTGATGGTATAACCGGTGAACGTATTTGGGAAACCAATATTCCCGGAACAGAGTCTAGCAATAGTTTCGCTGTTGGTAATTTTACCGGTGACCAAATACCAGACTTTTTCACTTTTGTCAGTAAGGGTGTATGGCCCAGTAGTACTACTTCAATACAAATTATGCTCGATGGTAAAAACGGGCATATTAGTTACCGGGATTCCTTGGGATGCGTCACCTTTTCATCTCCAGTTGCCTATGATCTAAACGGGGACGGCATCGACGAAGCTATCCTAAGTTATAATGATTATAATTGTACCAGAGATTCTACCCAGTTGGATCGCCTGGAAATAGAAAACGTTTTGGTAGCCATTGACTTTTACAACGGGTCGATCAGCTCTATTGATGGCACCAATGGATTTAAAAACGTCTTTTCAACTCCCTGGATAGGGGATTTGGATAGAGATGGATACCTGGATATTGTGTATAGTCAGTGCTATAGCCCAAATTCAAACATACTATCATTTCTGGGCATGAATATTAAACGTATCAGTACTAATATTTCCATGAACAAACCTCCTGTGTGGGGAGGATATATGGGGTCAAATGGAGATGGGGTGTATAGCAGGGACTGAATGAATGGATGAGCGAATGAGTGATTGTTAAAAAGGCCTAACATTCTATCAATCATTGAATTCCAGGCTGCGGTAAATACTAAAATCTATTGCTCAAATGTTCAAATTGTTCAAATGTTCTAATGTTTTACTGATCAATTGTTCTACTGCTCCCATGGCTTAAAAAAACGTAAACTTGAAGAATTAATAGTCAACTTCTTTTAATGAAATTAATCAAAATTACAGTCGTTTATTTTATCCTAATTTGGGGAATGGCATGTACTCCTGTAGAACAGGCAGAAACCGTTTCAGAAGTTAGCCATGGGCCTCTTTTTCAGTTGCTTGACCCTGAAAACACAGGAATTGATTTTAGAAATGAAGTGGTTGATGGTGAACATTTCAATATTATAACCTACCGGAACTTTTATAA
>CAZOJZ010000218.1:0-2735 GCA_964580205.1 uncultured Roseivirgaceae bacterium | reverse complement strand
AATTTGAATTGATTTAACTCTATATAATCATTAGCGCAAGCCCTTTTTCTTCCAATTCATAGTACCTGATTTTGTAGTTGGCAAGGAATATTCATTTCAAGCCCGGGTGATGTATAAAGAATTTGAAGGCTCTGACCAGGTATTGGATGAGTATAAGCTTTGGGAAGCAGAATAAATGGACTCATTATCTTGTTTTGATTTGTGGGTACTGTTTACACCATGCTCGTTTGAATAGGCTGACACCAAGTTAATGGCATTGGAGCCTTTTTTGTTGCCCTGAAAATAAATTTTCTTGTCTGCGGGTGCATGAATATAACTGGCCCAAAAGAACCCGGCATAATTGTGCTTGAAGAATTCCGAATCATGGATCACAAACTGATAAGTTACATCAATATAATGAGGTGGGACCAGTTTAAATGTGGTCAGGCTTTCCACATTTGATAATGGCGTACTTGATTGATACAACTGTACTTCTGAATCAGATACCTGGTATAATTGCATCGGGTGGTTACGCGGTTCAAAAAGTTCAACCAGGCTGTCCCCTCCAAAAATATGCTCCAAATTGAACCCGGCGTACAAAGGAACAAATATTGATGAATCCTGTGCGGAATGATATAATTCAGCTATTCCATTGTATTTGGCACGATGCTGCTCTCCGAAGGCTGAGTTATCGGCAAATACCACCTCAATTTCACCTTTTTCCAACCTAATTACATTTTGAGCATTGAGATTGGCTGGTTTCAATCCGTTATCCACTGATTTATGAGGTGTTTTGCAAGTACTCAGTAGGACCGTAAATAACAACAATAAACCAATTAAAGACTTTTTCATGTTTATTAATTATTTTGATTGATTATACTGATATCAATATAGAAAAGCTACAATATTGAAGATTAAAAACCTGAGATGGACCATAGTAGCGTTGCTTTTTATAGCAACCGGGCTGAGTTTCCTTGACCGGCAGGTATTGTCGCTTGCCATCATAAAAATCAAGCATGAATTTCTCATGTCGGATGTGGAGTATGGTTGGATCAACACCGCCTTTCTGCTTAGTTATGCCATAATGTTTACACTTGGTGGGTGGCTGATCGATAAATTTGGCACCCGCTTAGGTTTGGCTGTTTCTGTTGCCCTTTGGTCACTGTCTAGTGCCATGCATGGCCTGGTGCAAAATGTCTGGCAACTTGGTACCGCCCGATTCTTCCTTGGTCTTGGAGAAGGCGGCGCCTTCCCGGGTGCAGCCAAAGGGGTGACTGAATGGTTTCCCCATAAGGAACGCGGATTGGCCATGGGCATTGCCATAGGCGGTGCGGCCCTTGGTGCGGCCATCGCTCCACCTTTGACAGTTTATATGACCACCTTGTTCGGATGGCGAGGCACATTTATTGCCACAGGGTTAATCGGGGGAATTTGGGTTATTGTATGGCTTCTTTTCTATAAAAAACCCCAGAATTCAAAGTTAATAACAGGCAGCGAACGTGCCTATATTCTGGGTGGAAAGAAAAACCCGGTAGACGCTGAAAAAAAAGCTGTTCCTTTTAAAGTCATATTGAGAACCAGGGAAGCCTGGGGGTTGATATCAATTCGGTTTCTACTTGACCCAGTATTTTATTTTATCATGTTTTGGATACCAAAATACCTCAGTGAAGAACGCGGGGTATCATTCGAGCGCATAGGAGATCTTTTTTGGATCCCTTTTCTGGCGCTGGGTGTTTCTAATATGATTGGGGGCTGGGCTTCTGACAAACTGATAAATTCTGGCTTGCCCATAAATAAAGCGAGAAAGATAATTATGGGTATCGCCGCTGCCATTACCATGCTTACCGCGATGACAACTGTGGTATCTTCTGTGGGAATGGCCATTTTCTTTATAGCACTTTTTATGTTTGCACATGGGTTCTGGATAACTAATTATATTACTATAACCAGTGAGTTATTTGGGAAACGCGCTACATCAACAGTGGTAGGTATGGCCGGTACGGCGGGAGCTGTGGCCGGTCTGATAGTCAATCCACTGATTGGAAAAGTAGTGGAAAACTACTCTTATTTGCCCATGTGGATAGTCTCGGGAATTATGTATCCAATCGGATTTGTCATCCTGCTGATAATGATACCGAAAATAAAAGAAATTAAATTTGATTGAAGGCAAAACAAATATGAATAATAGCATCATACCTCGGCGAAAACCGCTGACTGCCAAGATTGGAGTCTTTGGAGTTGGCTACTGGAAATATTGGGACCAATTTGAAGGATTGCTGGAGGATTTGAAGGAAAAGCAGCAGTTATTTATTGATAAACTTGGCAGTTTTGAGGTACAAGTCACTGATTTCGGGATGGTGGATGATGCAGAAAGTGCCTATGGCCTGGTGCCAAAATTAAAGGCAGCCAACCTTGACCTTATTTTCTGTGACATGGTTACCTATGCTACTTCAGCTACTTTTGGAACCATTATCCGGAATATTGAGGTGCCATTGGTACTGGTTGCGTTACAACCAATGAAAGCGCTCGACTATGAAAGAGCCACCACTTATATGCAGCTTAGCAACGATGATTTTTGTTCGGTTCCCGAATTTGCAGGAGTAGCTGTCCGCATGGGTAAAGCAGTGCCAGATGTAATCATCGGAACGCTCTCGGATGATCCGAAAGCTGATGCGGAGATAGAAAAATATTGCCAAATCGCGAAGGTTCTTCACGAGACTATCCACATGGGCGCATAAGAGTAGTTTTCGACTCCG
>CAZOJZ010000217.1:0-2542 GCA_964580205.1 uncultured Roseivirgaceae bacterium | reverse complement strand
AAGAATCATGTTTTGTTGGGCAGCACTGCTCTATGCGTCTTTTGAAGACGCCTATGAGCTATCTATCCTAAAAGACTGGGACCTAATGGGACTGGAGGAAGCGCAGGTTGTCCAACAATTGCAATTGGACTTGGAAAACATAAGCTCTCAGGGTATAAGGAAGGCGCTTAAATTGATTTGATCGAAGCTTATGAAAAGATTATATATGGCCTGTGATTTAATAAACAAGCCACAGTTGATTGATGAATATTTGGAATATCATAAACCCGGTGGTGTTTGGCCAGAGATTATCACCAGTATTAAGGACTCTGGGGTACAGGATATGGAAATTTACTTGCAAGGCAGCCGATTGATCATGGTCTTGGAGGTAGATGATGATTTTGACTTTGAAACTAAAACGCGGTTAGACCAGCAAAATCCCAGGGTTGCCGAATGGGAAGAGCTTATGTGGCAATTTCAACAGGCTGTTCCTGGCGTACCTGAGGATCAAAAATGGGCACCCATGGAACGAATTTTTAAACTGCCATAATCCATGTACTGCCTTTTTACTAAGATATCATCATCTTGAATATTGATAAGTATCTGAATGATTGTGGGTTGTATATGTATGATGTATATCAACTTGAAGAACAAGGTATTTCTCGGGATAGCCTCCACACGCAGATGGAATGCTTTAGAAAAGGATTTTCTCCGTTGTTGATCGATCGACCTGCGCGAACAGGGGACGGTATCCGGCAATTAACAGCATCTGAGCTGGATCGATTTGAAAAAGCTTATTCAGGATCAATTGATGGGCTGGATTTGTGCAAATTTGTGCCGGCATCGGGTGCAGCCAGCCGTATGTTCAAAGACTTACTTTCCTTTCTGAACCAACCTGATGCTAAGGATGTACGGGTTGAGAAATTTTTCATTAACCTCCATAAGTTCGCCTTTTATAAACAGCTGTGTGCAAGAGTTGAAGAATCAGGTGACTCGGTTACTTCAATGATAAAAGACCGCAAGTACAGAGAGCTTCTGGATATATTGCTGACGGCTAGTGGAATGAATTATCAGGATCTTCCAAAGGCCTTGCTGAAATTCCATCAATATCCCGATGGTAGTCGTACGGCATTAGAAGAGCATCTGGTAGAAGCGGCATTATATGCTCAGAGTCGGGGGCGTGCCCGGATCCATTTTACCACCTCAACATTTCACTATAAACCCATAAAAGATTTTCTGGATCAGGTAATTCCCAAATATCAACGCAGATTTAAACTAAAATATCAAATTTCCCTGTCCGTTCAACATCCCTCGACCGATACCATTGCTGTACACCCAAATAACCTGCCTTTCAGGGATAACAAAGGCAAAGTATTAGTCCGGCCAGGTGGACATGGTGCATTGTTACAAAATCTAAATAAGGTATCTGCTGATATTCTTTTTATCAAGAACATAGACAATGTGGCCCCTGATGGCTTAAAACCACTTATGGTGCGGTATAAAAAAGCATTAGTGGGGGTTCTATTGGAAAATCAGGCCAGAATTTTTAAGTATCTAAACCAAATGGATTCACTTAGTTTGCCATCCGATCCAATTGTTGTGGAGATAAACGATTATCTTAAAAATTCACTGGGCAGGCTACATGATGATGATTATGACAACCTGGTACTTGAGGAACGCATGAAGTATCTTCATGATACTCTCAATCGACCACTAAGAGTTTGCAGTGTAATCCGTACAGAAAAAGTAACTGGAGGAGGCCCATATTGGGTTTCATCACCGACCGGCGATCAATCACTTCAGATCATCGAAAATGCACAATTGGACTCCTCTGATAATTTGCAGTCAGTAGCTGTTTCCCAATATGCGCACATCACCGATCTTGTATGTGCAGTAAAGAATTATAAAGGTGAAAAATTTGACTTGCAAAAATATATTGATCCGGATACGCGGTTTATTACCGAAAAGAATTACCTGGGTAAACAAATTAGGGTTTTGGAACATCCGGGACTGTGGAATGGATCTATGGCACATTGGAATACCATCCTGGTGGAAGTACCCAATGCTATTTTTCATCCGGTAAAATTTATTTGGGACTTGCTTAACAGTGACCATCAGTCCATTTGAGGTGCTGCTAAACGTCGCAAATTTCCACTCCCTGGGGCGTGGAGCTGATAAAAAAAGTTAACTCTCCCAATTTCAAATTGCTTTATGATATTTATCATATGCAGATCATGGAGGGAGATATAATTGCTACTATCCGGGAGTACCATCAGTATATTGCCCATTATCATACCGGAGGCGTTCCAGGGCGAAATGAAATCAATGAAACCCAGGAATTGAACTACCCTGCTATAATGAAGGCCATCCTGGAAACCGGTTACACCGGGTATGTGGCGCAGGAGTTTATTCCTACCTGGGATGACAAAATTGCAGCTCTAAGGCAGGGAGTGGAAATTTGCGACGTTTAGCAGCACCTCAAATGGACTGATGGTCACTGTTAAGCAAGTCCCAAATAAATTTTACCGGATGAAAAATAGCATTGGGTACTTCCACCAGGATG
>CAZOJZ010000216.1:0-4958 GCA_964580205.1 uncultured Roseivirgaceae bacterium | reverse complement strand
CAATTAAAGCCAATCAAGAGAACAAAAACCCATAAGCTGAGAAAATTGGTTTTCATAATGTGGGGTTGTTAGGACAACTATTTCAGGTTTTAAAACTTTATCAATATCAATATAAGACTTTTCAAATCTTCTATTCTGTTTTGCCTACAATTCCGTATTTTAAGCCATGACCAATACAAAAGTGGTTTTGTTAGGTACAGGCACTCCTGCCCTGACCCCAGGAAGATATCAAAGTGCTACTGCGATCATTGTCAATGACCAGCCCTACATTGTAGACTGCGGTAGCGGCTGTCTGGAAAGAATAGTTGAAGCCAGGTCTAATGGAATCCGGGAACTAACCTTTGAAAAGTTAAATAAATTATTTCTTACGCATTTTCATCCGGATCACACCGTGGGACTTCCCGGATTCCTAATTAGCCCCTGGATCAGGGGGCGAAAGGTAATAGACGTGTTTGGTCCAACCGGTACCAGGGAAATGATTGAAGGAGTATTAACAACATTTCAAAAAGGAATCAATGAACATCTTTATCATGGCCCTAAAAAATTAGATAACCTCAGAGTCGATGCTAATGATTTCAACGAAGGGGTCATTTACAAAGATGAGTTAGTTGAAGTCGAAGCCATAAAGGTAATGCATGGCACTTTTGATGCCTATGGCTTTAAATTCAATACCCCGGACAAAACCATTGTACTATCCGGAGATACCCGTCCGGTACCAAAACTTTACCAAAAAGCAGCCAATTGCGACATATTGATCCATGAGGTGTATTGTGAAGCTGAAATTCAGCAGTTTCCCCAGGGGTTTAGGAAATACTTTAAAGAAGTACACACCAGTGGAACAGAGTTAGGCAAGATCGCACAGGAGGTAAACCCTGGTTTGTTGGTGTTGACCCATCAAATTTTATACAATAGTCCAAAAACTAAATTGATCGATGAGATCAGGGCTAACTATAAAGGGGAACTGGCCTTCGGAAATGACCTGGACCTATTTGAATAGATAACAAACGAGCATGCCATCTTGCTCATGGTGGTAAGATTCAATTCAAAACTATTGAGAGGGATTCTCTGGACAGTAGGTGATCAGGTAAAAGGTTTATGGGAACAGTTGGAAATTCCAGAGCATCGGTATCTGGTGGCTGATAACATTGCCAACTATGAAAAACGGGCTCAACCATTGATGTTGCAGGAACCTTTTGAACAACCCGAGTCCGAAAAATTCATTCAGGTACCTCCTGATTTCAAATTAGAAGTGTTTGTCACTGAACCTGATATTATCAACCCTATATTTATAAACTGGGATGAAAAAGGACGTCTGTGGGTAATTGAAACCCTGGATTATCCCAATGAGGTTAAGGAGAGTGGTATAGGAAACGACCGGATTATAATTTGTGAAGATACCAATGGAGATGGCAGGGCGGATCAATTTACGGTATTTGCCGACAGTCTAAATATTCCTACCAGTTTGGTATTTAGCAATGGTGGGGTAATTGTCTCCGCCGCGCCGGATTTTCTATTTTTAAAAGATATTGATGGGGATGACAAAGCTGACCGGAAAGAAATATTAATCAGTGGATGGGGCACGTTTGATACGCACGCCGGCCCCTCCAATCTTAAGTACGGTTTTGACAATTACATTTGGGGCACTGTAGGTTATTCCTCGTTTAAAGGAGTAGTGACAGGAAAAAATCACGAGTTTAGTCAGGGCCTTTACAGGTTCAAACCTGATGCTTCTGACTTCGAGTTCGTTACACCTACCAGCAATAACACTTGGGGTTTAGGGTTTTCTGAAACATTTGACATTTTTGCTTCAACTGCAAATAATGCGCAAAGTTGGTATATGGGAATTCCTGAACGATATTTTAAAGGTGTTCTGGGAATTCCAAAAGTGGGGAGTAAGAAGATAGCTGGATACTATGCTTTTCATCCGATAACCTTAAATATACGCCAGGTAGACGTTTTTGGAGGTTTCACAGCTGCAGCAGGTCACAACTTGTACACGGCAAGGGCATTCCCAAAAGAATATTGGAATAGTATAGCTTTCATAAACGAGCCCACCGGTAATCTTCTGGCGAAGGGTATCTTGGTCAAGGACGGTGCCGGATTTATACTGGAAGATGAATGGAATTTTTTATCCAGTTCGGATGAGTGGGTTTCACCGGTCCATGCGGAAGTGGGGCCCGATGGGGCTGTATGGGTAGCGGACTGGTACAATTTTATCATACAGCATAATCCGACACCCACAATAGAAAGAGGTGGCTATCCGGCTGAAACAGGAAAAGGTAATGCGCATGTCAACCCTTTAAGAGACCGTTCGTATGGACGTATTTATCGGATTGTACATAAGAATACTCCGGTTCAAAAATCACTGAAATTAAGTAAAGAAGATTCCAGAAGCCTCATAAGAGCTTTAAGTAATACCAATATGTTCTGGCGCCTTACTGCTCAACGGTTGTTAGTTGAAAGAGGTGAACGGGATGTTTTACCAGAGCTGATCAAGTTGGTGAAGGACAATGGTGTAGATGAATTGGGCATAAATGGCGCTGCACTTCACGGACTATGGACCCTGCATGGATTAGGGGTTTTGGATGGTACTAATACCCAGGTAAATGAGGCGGTGATAAACGCTCTACAACATCCGTCTCCTGGAGTCAGAAAGGCCGCAGTTCAGGTATTACCTAAGGCGACCTGGGCCCTGGAGGCAATCATGGATGCAGGCATCCTTAACGACCCTGATCCACATACTCAGTTGGCAGTATTGTTGCGCATATCGGAAATGCCTGAGGACCCTGAAATTGGTTCGGAGTTGTACGCATTGAGTAAATCAGAGCACATTGCCCAGGACCTTTGGCTATCTCAGGCCTTGTTTGTAGCAGCAAATAGTCATAGCGAAGGTTTTTTCAATGCTTATAAGGCCGACCCATTTGCAGCCACTTATCAAAGAGTTAACCAAGAAAAGAAGGACCAACCTCCTTCGGTTTGGACCAAATGGGAGAATCCCAGGGAAATAACCAATGATTGGGCAGACTTTAGGGCAGGTACACCGTGGGAAGAAACGGTTTTACCAGATTTCAATGGTCGGGTGATCGCCTATAAAGAAATAGACCTCAAAAAAGTCCCCAAAGAAGCATTTCTGCATCTGGGAAGAGTTGGTCAATCAGATCGGGCTTTTATAAACGGCACTATGCTTCATGAAACCCGCAATGATCCTGAGAAACTAAGAAACTACGAGGTACCGGTTGAGGCGCTTCATACAGGTATGAACTTTTTAATAGTGACCATTACCGATGATAAAGGGCCCGGAGGTCTATTAGGACCAGAGGACGAGCTGTATTTTGAAGCTGATGAAGCGATCATCCCGATAAGTGGAATCTGGAAATACTACGTTCAAGAAAAGAAAAGTCGTGGCATTAATTATTCAGAATTCAACGATGGTGGTGAGTTGGCGGCTAAATTTGTCGCGTACAACTCAGGAATTCAGAACGAACAGAATATTTCGAAAATGGATGCTTCTGATCCCGATCTCATTCGGATACAGCTCAAAGCTGTTCGCAATGAGATGAAATATGATCAAAATGAGCTGGTAGTAGCAGCCGGGAAAACAGTGGAGATTGTGTTTGAAAATCTTGATTTAATGCAGCACAACCTACTAATTATTGCTCCTGGTAGTCTGGAAGTGGTGGGAAAAGCCGCCGATGCATTGGCCCAACTTCCTGAAGGTCAAGAAAAACAGTATGTTCCAGATATAGCACAGGTATTATACTCATCAGCCCTGATAGATCCGGGCGAGTCTATCGTGCTTCAATTTACTGCGCCTCAGGAACCCGGTGAGTATCCATTCGTGTGTACTTTTCCAGGTCACTGGCGCACCATGAACGGTATATTAAAAGTTGAGGGTGCTGTTAATTGAACAAGCTAATAATTACTAACCGATTGAAAGTTGCTTTATTTGTTTCCTTTATTTGTGTGTCGTTTTATAAAATTGATCATGGAGGGAAAGAAATTAGCTTAGAAGCAGTTGTAGACGACGAAATGAACACTGCCGAAAATCATTCTTTCAACGATAAGGTGCAACCGCCCAATATCATTTTGATCATGGCCGATGATCTGGGTTATGAAACACTCAAATCCTATGGAGGTGAAAGCTACAATACTCCAAATTTGGATAAGCTTTCTGCCACAGGTATGCAATTTCAAAATTGCTATTCCACACCGCTATGTACAACCTCTCGTGTGCAATTGATGACAGGAAAGTACAACTTTCGGAATTACATAGGATTTAGCCTGCTGGATCCAAATGAACGTACCATCGGTCATGCTATGAAAGAAGCAGGCTATCAAACCTGCATTGCTATATGGACCACCAAATTGGAAGAATCGTAAAGAAAGTGGACGACCTTGGTATTCGGAATACCATCATACTTTTCATTGGCGATAATGGAACGGATCGTAAGGTGGCCTCCAGGTGGAAGGGTCAGCGTGTTCAGGGTCGCAAGGGGTACACAGTTGAGGCTGGAACACATGTGCCATTTATCGCTAACTGGCATGGGACCATTCTCGCAGGCCAGAAGAATGAAAACCTGGTGGATTTTACAGACTTCTTGCCATCTCTACTGGATATTGCCGGAACTAAGGATTCATGGGAAGAGACAATGGATGGTGTTAGTTTTTATCCTCAGCTTACAGGTGATCCAGCTGAAACCAGAGATTGGATTTTTTGTCATTACCATCCCAATTGGGGAAAATTCTCCAAGGAAAGATATGTTCAGAATACAGAGTGGAAACTCTATGAACAGGAAATATTCTATAATGTAAAAAGTGACCCGAATGAATTGAATCCTGTACCTGGAAGTCAATTAACCATAGAGCAATTACACATCAAAGAGAATCTCCAACAAGTATTAAACATGATGAGTAATGAATGAGAAACTTAACCAAAATAATCTGCCTTTATCGATAAT
>CAZOJZ010000215.1:0-7363 GCA_964580205.1 uncultured Roseivirgaceae bacterium | reverse complement strand
AATGCGCTCCAATACCGACGATCCAGAGGATTTGGAGTTTACCAAAGCAGCACTTGCTATGTGTGAGAACATAGACTGGAACGTGGGTCGAATCTTAAATAAACTAGAAGAGCTAGGAATAGAAGACAACACTATAGTGCTGTATTTTAGCGATAATGGCCCCAATAGTTGGCGATGGAATGGTGAAATGAAAGGACGAAAAGGCTCAACGGATGAAGGTGGTGTGCGCTCTCCTTTGTTTATAAAGTGGCCTAGAAAAATACTAGCAGGGAAAAACATTGAGCAAATATCCGGGGCCATTGATTTGCTGCCCACTTTAGCGGACTTGGCCGGGATCGATCACGGTATTGGAAAGCCGCTTGATGGTGTCAGCTTGAAACCATTACTCTTCATGGAAAACCCGGGTTGGACTGACCGGGTAATCTTCAACCACTGGAGAGGTAGAACTAGTGTAAGAAGTCAAAAATATCGCTTAGACCATGAGGGGGCTTTATTTGATATGGAAAATGACAGGAGACAAACTGCCGATGTAAGTGCTTCATTTCCAGAAATCAAGGAGCAATTGAAAGAGGCCAGGCTGGACTTCGAAAACCAAGTGCTGGCCGAATTGCCTGAGGAGGATACCAGGAAATTTCCACTGGGACATCCTGAATCAAAATTTACTCAGATACCAGCTCGTGACGGAATTGCCCATGGAAACATTAAACGCTCTAATAGATATCCCAATTGCTCGTTTTTTACCAACTGGGTTAGCCTGGATGATCAAATCACCTGGGATGTGGAGGTAGTAGCTGCAGGAGATTTTGAAGTTACCTTGTATTATACCTGTCCGGAAGGGGATGAAGGGTCTGTTTTTGAATTGAGTTTTGGAGAAAACGGGTTGGAATGTCATATTGAAGCGGCCTTTGATCCTCCAATGAGAGGTATGGAAAACGACCGTGTTGAAAGAGGGGAGTCATACGTAAAGGATTTCAGGCCATTGAATCTGGGGGTTATTCATATGAAGCAAGGCCCGGGGCAATTAGGTTTGAAGGCTCTGGAAATACCAGGAGTAACGGTTATGGATGTCCGCTTATTAATGTTTGAACGAGTAAATTAAAACATGTCGATAAAAAATGTCAATGCAGCTATCCGTACATTGTACCTAATTTAAAAATAGAACCATGAAATTTGAAATTGACCAAAAAACTTATGAAGAAATCGCTAAGGTGATTCATAGCGATGAAAGCCCCGTAGGAATAGATGCAAAAAAAACGCACGTTCTGATTCTCAGCAAACTACAGGAGCTGAACGACCGTATGGAACGGCTAGAGCAGCACATGATGAAAGAATAACCAACTGAATCTTCTTGACTTCCAATACAGATTATCAAATTCCCAGTGCCGAAAGAGTGCTGAACACTCGATATGACCAAAAGAACTTTAAAACGTCTAGGAAGATATTAAATTGAGTGTCAAGCGGCGTAAACTTTTCGGAAAGGACAATCTGTACTTCTGCGGGTATTATGTAGCACCAACGGGTATGCTTCGGGAAATTAAGTTGGAATCAGAGCTGATCGCAAATAAAGTTCAAGATTTGGCTCAAAGGAGAGGCGTTGGATGAAGGGGGCTTAGTAGACAGCATGAGTGATATTGACTTCAAAAAACTGCTGATCGACCACCCAGCCACCTTGGTATCCAAATTATCAGGCCGTTTGTGGTTGAGACTTAGTCCTTCTTATTTTACACTAACCAGCTTGACGGCTTTGTGCCTTCACTAAACTGTAAAATAGCTTTTACAATAAATGCCAACGGTCCTTCGTAAAGACGGGTTTAGATTTTTCTTCTTTAGCAATGAAGGTAACGAACCACCACACATCCATGTTGAATCAGGAGGTGGATATGCGAAATTCTGGTTAAATCCAGTCTCGGTGGTCGAAATTTCAAGGTTTGGCGCAAAGGACATAAATAAACTTCGTAAATTAATAGAAGAAAATAAAGAAGTATTGATTACCCATTGGAATGAGTTCTTTAACTAAAACTGAAAATATTAGAGCCACGGAGGTCTGGTTTACACAAAATATGCTGTACCTAAGACTGGAAGATGGAAGAGAAATTGGCGCTCCACTTGATTGGTTTCCGAAGCTATTCGGTGCTTCTGAAGAGGAGCGGAATGGTTGGCGTCTGGTAGGTAATGGTATCGGTATTCATTGGGAAATGTTGGATGAAGATGTATCTGTAAAGGCTTTATTGGAATAATATAAAAACACAATATTCTACCAGGATTTCAAGTAGTGAAGACGTTCTAAGTGAGGAGAATAATTGCCAATCCATCACCAAAATCTCTTATATTTAAGGGATACCTCAAAGATGAAAACAAATGATTTTTGGTTAGCGTTGAAAAAATATAATACAACTCATCCAACTTGTGGACTTACGGCAGGAACAATAACTCAAATTGACCATTTTACTAATTTGGTATTAAATCCTCTAAGTCATCACGACATAAATAAGCACGAAATAACGACTGAAATTCAAGGAGCTTTGACAAAAATTGCAACTTTGAAAACTGAATTGAATGTATAAACCAACGCTAAAGCCATACATCCCGAACGCTTTCGGGACCAAGTCGCTCGAAAAACCCACCGCACGAGCTAAAACTTGTCAAAGAGTATGCAGTGATAATTTCACTCGAAAAGTAACAGAAAAAACCAATGAAAAAATTATTTAACTCAATTCTTACAGTCACTCTTTTCCTGTCAGGTCGTATCGTTCTTTTTGCTCAGACCGATAAATACCCAGAGGACTTGCACATTTATCCCTATCTGCAGTATGCCACCCCTACATCCATCATTATCAAGTGGGAAACAGTAAACCCTATTATTGGTACTGTACAATATAGTGAAGATGATAGCTTCAGCAACCAGAGGATCGAATCATCCCCGGTTAAAATTCATGAGATTAAGCTGGATGGACTAAAACCAGCTACCCGATATCATTACCGGGTTAGTTATCGCAATACCACCCTGGAAACTGCTTCTTTTACTACCGCACCGGTACCGGGGACACCAAATTGGAGAATGGTTGCTTATGGTGACAACCGTACTTTCCCGGACACACATAAGAGGATTGTGGCTCAAATTCTGAAATTAAATCCCAGCATGATTATTCACTCCGGAGACCTGGTTTCAGATGGAGATAGTTATGAGCAATGGAAAGAACAGTATTTTGATCCAATGAAAGGACTGTCGGAAAACATCACCGTTTTTCCCAGTCTGGGCAATCATGAAAGAAATTCACCACATTATTACCAATACATGTCCTTGCCTGATGAAAATGGTGAATCATATTACTCTTTTGACTATGGAAATGCACATTTCATTGCCTTAAACAGTAATGCCGGTGAAGCGCCATTTGATATAAATTCTGAGCAAACCCAATGGCTTATCAAGGACCTGAAAGAGCATGCAGCGGCAGAATGGAAAATTGTATTCTTTCATCATCCCTTATTCAGATGTCACCCAACCCGGGGCATTGAACCTCAGCGATGGGTGTGGCAGGAGGTTTTTGAAGAATATGGAGTTGATCTGGTAGTCAATGGCCATGATCATTACTATCAGAGGACCTATGCCATCGGCAACTACCAAGGTAAACCAAGCAGAGGCGTCTATCATTTGATATCAGGTGGCGGCGGAGCGCCTAACTACCCCATCGTACCTAAGGTACATGCGGCTAACCGAAGAAGTGTTCATCATATTACTGTTATGGACTTTCTGGGAGACCGAATAGTAGGTCGAGCCATAGATGATGAAGGAAATGTATTTGACGCATTTGTGTACGACAAAGAGGCGGAAAATTCACCGGAGGAATTTATCTCGTACGAGGTATTCGAAATTGAACGTGATCTCTCGGAAGCAATCATCAACCTGCCAATAGAAGAATTTGAAAGCGAATTGAAATTTAATCATACCATAGAGATTGAAAACCCCTTTAGTCATCCATTGCAGATGACATTCAGCTGGACACCAACTAATAATTGGACCACTAATGCACCTAAAATAGAAATAATCAAACCCGGACAAGCTATTAAAATTGAGTATATGGCATTCACAGAAGCGGAAGACTTCTATCCAACACCGCTGGGCAGACTACATTTTCAGACGCCTGAAGGAAAAATGGCATTTAAGAATAACATCATCGAATTCAATCCCATAAAAATCGGCAAAAAGAATCGAATTAAGCCGCTGGCGGTAAAAACACAACTCACTATTGATGGCGATTTGTCAGATACCGATTGGGATAAAAGCCTGATTATAGATCAATTTAATGATGTTCAAGGCGGTTTACCATCGCAAAAAACTGAGATAACCGTGAGTATGAACAAAGCAAAAAATACATTATATATTATTGGGAAAGTTGAGGCTTCATCAGAAGTTTCAAATTCAGGAGTTACAGAAAGAGATCATAGGAATATGATGAGCCATGAAAATATAAAAATTCACATAGGTGTTGGAAAGGAAGTTTATACCTATATCATAAATCCAAAAGGAGCTTTATTGGATACCCGGGATAGAAAAGTATTCTGGAATAGCGATGTGACAATCTGGAATAGTACCGCAAGATCTGCCGCTCGGGCCAATGAAAATGGATGGCAATTTGAAATGGAAATACCTTTGGGTGAGTTGAATATCCGGAAACATAAAGCCACCATCAACTTTTCGCGTAGAGATACGGAAAATAATGCTGAATATGAATATTCACTGACTTTTGGAAGATCTGGTCTTGATCACCATATTCCTATGTATGAATCCGATTGGTATGCGGTTGATCGATTTGCTGAATTAGTATTAAGGTAGATTCGCAACCGGTATGGGTTTGAAGGCGGACATGAAATACTAAATGAATTTGCATTCGAGGAACTGGTAAAATAAATAGACCGCACCTCCGCTGCTATTTCTTTAAAATTGGTATTAGAAAATGGTTAAGTTAATGTATAAATCATCTATTAAATTAAATTATAAACCTATCAAAATAACTATTTGCCTTCGATACATTTTTCTTATTGCGGCTGTTGCTTCAACATCATTTATATCCTGCGAGCAAAAAACTAATGATATTGTTGAGATCAGGGGCATTTACGGAAATCCCCAAGCTTTTTGGAATAAAGATCTCAACCTGAATAGCCTGGGAGTTAATGCAGTATTTATCCATAGCGGATCAATCAACCAGGACATGATGAAAAGGGCCAGGTCAGAGGGTGTACTGGTATTTGCGGAATTCGCCACATTGAATGGTAAAAATTATGTAGATATGCATCCTGAAGCCTGGGCAATAAATGAAAAAGGTGACAAAGTGCAAGCTGCTTCCTGGTTTATGGGCGTATGTCCTACCGAACCAGGTTTCCGTCAGTATCGTTTTGATCAGTTGCGGGATTTACTATTGGAGTTTGACCTGGATGGCGTGTGGATGGACTATGTGCATTGGCATGCCCAATTTGAAGAGCCGGCGCCCATCCTGCCCGAAACTTGTTTTTGTGACCACTGCCTGAATGACTTCTCAAAAAGTACTGGGATTGAATTACCCGATGGTTCAATATCAGGGAAAGCACAATGGATTCTGAGTCATAGGGATAAACAATGGCGTAACTGGCGTTGCGGGGTAATTTATGAATGGTCTGTTGAAATGAAAAAAATAATCAATAAACTTAACCCCGGTGCCCTCCTCGGGCTTTTCCATTGTCCCTGGAAAGATCATGAATTTAATGGCGCCAGACGTCGTATTCTTGGCCTGGACTATGATCTGTTAAAAGAAACCATTGATGTCTTTTCACCCATGGTTTATCATGGAAGAATGGGTAGAAAACCCCAATGGGTAAAAGATAATATAAGCTGGTTTTGTAATCAGCTGGATATCAGAGAAGGTTCTTATCCAAAAGTATGGCCGATTGTTCAAGCACATAATGATCCTGAGATTATTTCCGGTGAAGAATTTGAGATTGTGTTGAAAGGAGGACTGAGTGGGGGATCCAGTGGTATAATGATGTTTACAACCTATGCAGTAGCCGAAGATGAAGGTAAAACGAATGTGATGAAAAAAGTATATTCTGGGCATAGTGCATTCGATGAGCTAGTAAAATAAATAGGCCGCATATGAAAAAAATACTCTTCCTCTTAATATTACTAATTGTTGCATTTGGATGTAGTCAACTCACCAATGATCAGGATGGAGCAGTAAAAGAGCTTCCACGCATAGCCATTGCTGGAATAGCCATAGAATCAAGTACATTTTCGCCGGCACTTACCCATGAAGAAGCATTTCATGCCAGAGTAGCTGATGAGGTTTTTTCGTTTTATCCGTTTTTATCCCCTGACTCGTTGAATAGAAGAAGAGCGAATTGGATTCCCACCATAAGGGGCCATGCGCTACCCGGTGGTATTGTTACCAGGGAAGCGTATGAATCATTAGTAATGAAAACCCTTGATATACTTAGGGAAAATGGCCCTTATGATGGTCTGTTTTTTGATATTCATGGGGCCATGAGCGTGGTAGGACTGGATGACCCGGAAGGGGATTTTATCGTGAGAATTCGTGAAGTAATTGGAAAGAAAACGATTATTTCAACCTCAATGGATTTACACGGTAATGTTTCCTGGCGATTGGCACAAAACACTGACCTGATTACGTGTTACAGAATGGCACCGCATGAGGATGCCCTGGAATCAAAAAAACGAGCAGTGGATAATCTGTTGTCCAGGATAGAAAGCGGTAAAGGGAAACCTGCCTACAAGGCGTGGATTCCAGTGCCTATATTGCTGCCCGGAGAAAAGACCAGTACCAGAATTGAGCCAGGAAAGAGTTTATACGCCAAGGTAGCGCCAGCCGCAAGTCAGGAGGGAATTGTTGATGCTGCGATTTGGATTGGATATGCATGGGCTGATGAACCCCGTAATCATGCGGTGGTAATGGTTACAGGTGATAATAAAGAAAAAGTAATCAGTACTGCCGAGTATCTGGCAGACAGTTTTTGGGAAGTGAGATCTGACTTCGAGTTTGTGGCTCCCACCGCGACTCTGGAGGAAAGTCTAAATATGGCCATTACCAGCAGCAAGCATCCTTTCATTATCAGCGATATGGGAGACAATCCTACTGCCGGGGGAGCAGGGGACGTCACCTGGACTTTAACAGAAATATTGGCACGTCCCGAATTTAAATCAGAAAGTGGGCCTTCTCTTATTTATGCCTCCATACCGGGACCCGAATTTGTTGAAAAGGCCATTGAAGCAGGCGTTGGCGGAAAAGTTGAAGCATTTGCAGGAGCGGTCATTGATGATCGTTTTGCGCCTCCAATAAAGCTATCGGGAACAATTGACGCCATCGAGCATGGG
>CAZOJZ010000214.1:0-11096 GCA_964580205.1 uncultured Roseivirgaceae bacterium | reverse complement strand
ATGCTCTGAACAGGATGTAATGATGAACAGTCAATGGATCATTTTGTTAATGAGCTTTTCATTGATGGCAATTTTTAAATGGCCTGAATTTTTTAGACAGCATGATCGTTATCGCTTCCTGGGAGATGGGATTTTTTTCATACCTGTTTTGGCATTATGAACAGCGGGCCCAACTACAACCGCATAGCTAACTGGTACGACTTCCTGGGGCAATTTGTTTTTGGGAATCAACTGGTGACAGCTCAAAATCACTTCCTGTCAGACTTAGTCGATCCTAGGCGTATATTGATTTTTGGAGGAGGTACTGGTGCCATGATCATACCTTTGTTGAAGTTGTACCCATGTACCAGCATTCACTTTCTGGAATCCTCCGCGGCCATGATATCAAAAGCTAAAGCCAGGATCACCTCCGAAAATAATAACGTTAGTTTTACTTGCGGTACAGAACAGGATTTGGAGGATAAGACAAATGTTTATGACGTGGTCATTACTCCATTTGTACTTGATGTTTTTAAAGAAAAGGATATTGAAAATGTGCTCAAACTACTTTTCAACGCACTTGGTTCTGGGGGTAGATGGATCCATACGGACTTCTATGTGGATCGAAATAGCCCCGGATGGCAAAACATGATGATATGGCTGATGTACCGGTTTTTTAATATCACCGCAAGACAACCAAACCAGATGCTTCTGAACTTCGATATCTACTTTGACAGTTTCCCTTTACACCAACTAGCCTATAGGAGCTTTTATCATCAAATGATGCGTACTAATTTATATGAAAAGTATCAGGAAAATGAACCCAGCCATTGAAAAAAAATCAGGAGTAATCGCCAAATAATAATGGTCAGACCAACCATAATCGCTAATAGAATAAGCAACACTATTAGCACGTATTTCCAGCCTGATCCCTGATGTTTTCCTTCATCATAGTGCTCCCGGAGCAATTTTAGGTTGCGTTCATTAGCTTTGTTCCCAAAATCAATGATATATCCAATAACAGGCACATTACTAATAATGTAATCCAGGGTAATATTGCTGATCATTTTTACCAGCACCTTTCCACCCACTCCTTTTTTAACCATTGCCAGCACCAGGGAACACGATATACCGTATGAAATCAGGTCACCAAAAAAAGGGAACAAACCTAAAATAGGATCCAGACCAAACCGGATATTTGTGCCCGGGATCCGAAAAGAGCTATCCATTAATTTGGTAACCCTTTCGATCCATTTATCTTCCACTATTGCTTTTGACTGATTCACGGAGTGCTAACGAAACACTTTTTTCTTGTTAAAATAGTCTTTTAGATATTGCTCGTCCTCGGATTTCTGCACCAGGTCTTTGCTGGCCATTCCATTTTCTTTAGCGATGGCTGCTACCCTGCCCTGACCGTTCATCAGCACTTTTGGAATGTGCTGGGCAATGGGATCTTTATAAGCCTCTTCAGGGGAAATTATCAGCCATCCCTCTCCTCTCAAAAACGAGATCAAATCATCCAGGAATAAAGCTGCCAGGTCATTTTCATGCAGTAGTAACACATGTTTTGGTGAGCGCCCAAGGGTTTTCAGGGCGATATTTTGATAAAACTGAATACTCTCCCAAAGATGTTCGATGTACAGCTCTTGCAGGAGGTCGTAATTAATCTTTTTGTTTTCTTTCAGCGCCTGTTGATACAGGAACTCCAGGTAATAATCGTAGTTATCTACTGTGACATATCCATTGATATAACCCATATCGTCCAATGCGGACCTAAGCTGGTCCCGGGTATTTTCATCTCTTCCTTCATCCAAAAAGGGAAAACGAAACCACGGCCTGAATCCCGGGAATTCCTTAAGCGCCTGATGCGCTTCTTTAATGTCATCAATAAAGTTTTGCACACCTACCTCTTGAATATGAGGATGAGTGTGGCTGTGATTGGCTATAATATGCCCCGCCTGGCCATACATTTTTAATCTCAATTCACCGACGGCGTCTAGCTTCCCTGAGTTAGCAAAAAAGGCCACCTGAGGGACATTGTATTGTTTCAGTTTTTTTAATAGTATTTCACTGCGTTTTAATCCAGTATAAAGGCCTCCATCGCCACGAGGAGCGTCGTCAAAGGTCAAGGCAATTTCCTGAGCGGAAATGAATGAAGAAGTAAGCAGGATGAGGAAAGTGAGGAATTTTTTGTGCATAACATAGTCCTTGAAAAAGTGTGATTGATGTATCAGTAAGATAATATTAGAAGCACCAAAACCCAAATATCATATAATCAAATAAATATCAAAGTTCAAGCGCCCTGTGCCTGGCGCCAAACGCCCTGCGCCAAGCTAATAAGTAAACACGCCATAATCTGACTTAATAGTCAAGCTAGCTTGATCAGCAGCCTCAACATATCCCACTATCCTTGCTTCTACTCCAAATCCCTCTGAAATTTTTATAATTTCCTGGGCATGGTCTTCAGGCAAATAGAGCTCCATACGGTGTCCCATGTTGAAGACTTGATACATTTCTTGCCAGTTGGTATTGCTTTGTTCCTGGATCAATTTAAATAGAGGAGGTGTATCAAATAGTTGATCTTTTACAATGTGCAGGTTTTCCACGAAATGCAACACCTTAGTTTGGGCGCCGCCTGTGCAGTGAATGATCCCATTGATGCGGTCCCGGGAGGCATCAAGAATGGCTTTTATGACAGGGGCATAGGTCCGGGTGGGAGAGAGCACCAGTTTCCCGATATCTATGTCAAGACCGTCGATTGTGTCTTGTAGTTTCTTGGTTCCCGAATACACCAACTCTTCGGGGACATCGGCATCAAAGCTTTCTGGATATTTCTCCGCCAGGTATTTGCTGAACACATCGTGTCTTGCAGAGGTCAGGCCATTACTACCCATACCACCGTTGTAGATTGATTCGTAGTTTGCCTGACCGAAAGAAGCCAGGCCTACAATTACATCTCCCGGTCGGATTTTATTATTGTTGATCACCTCTGACCTCTTCATACGGGCGGTAACAGTACTGTCAACAATCACCGTTCTTACAAGGTCTCCGACGTCTGCCGTTTCTCCACCGGTGCTGTAAATGGAAATTCCATGGTCCCTCAACATTTGTAACACCTTTTCGGTGCCTTCGATAAGACTCTTGATTACCTCCCTAGGGATCAGTTTCTTATTGCGGCCAATAGTAGAGGACAGCAATATATTGTCCATGGCTCCGACGCACAGCAGGTCATCCACATTCATCACCACCGCATCCTGGGCAATCCCTTCCCAAACACTTAGATCGCCGGTTTCTTTCCAGTAGATATATGCCAATGAGGACTTGGTGCCTGCACCATCCGCGTGCATGATATTGCAGTAGTCCGGATCACCCCCCATATAGTCCGGGACAATCTTGCAGAAAGCTTTTGGGAACAGGCCTTTATCAATTTTCTGAATTGCCTGGTGGACTTCCTTTTTGGAAGATGAAACGCCTCGTTGGTTATACCGTTGATCCATGGCACAAAAATATAAAAGAGATAAGTTTAGTCTATTGTTAAATAAGAATTATATATAGAAATTATTGCAGATTTATTCATAGTATTGACCCATTAATCTATAAATCTTATCAAAATGGGAAAGAATACAGATCCGAGCGCATTAGCAGGTGCTCCAAGTGACAATATTAACGGGGAAAGCAAGTGCCCGTTTATGGGTGGAGTTCTACAGCAAGGTGCTGGCGGTGGCACCTCAAACCGTGACTGGTGGCCAAATCAGCTAAGGTTGAACATTCTCCGCCAACACTCTTCCCTGTCCAATCCAATGGAGGAGACGTTCAACTATGCTGAGCAGTTCAAGACCCTGGACCTGGATGCCGTGAAGAAAGACATCTTCGATCTGATGACCACTTCCCAAGACTGGTGGCCAGCCGACTACGGTCACTATGGACCGCTCTTCATTCGGATGGCATGGCACAGCGCAGGTACTTACCGCATTGCTGACGGCCGTGGTGGTGGGGGCTCAGGTAATCAGCGCTTTACGCCACTCAACAGTTGGCCTGACAATGCAAACCTCGATAAGGCACGCTTGCTGCTCTGGCCGGTCAAACAGAAATATGGTAAGAAAATTTCGTGGGCTGACCTGATGATTCTCGCCGGCAACTGCGCCCTAGAGTCGATGGGCTTCAAGACGTTCGGTTTCGCCGGCGGACGTGAGGATGTTTGGGAACCTGAGGAAGACATCTATTGGGGTTCTGAAAGTGTGTGGCTTGGAGACAAGCGTTACACTGGTGACCGGGAACTCGAGAATCCTCTTGGCGCTGTTCAGATGGGTCTGATTTATGTAAATCCGGAGGGGCCGAACGGCAACCCGGATCCGGTTGCTGCGGCGAAGGACATTCGCGAGACCTTTGGCCGCATGGCTATGAATGACGAAGAGACTGTCGCGCTTATTGCTGGAGGGCACACATTCGGCAAAACCCATGGTGCTGCCGATCCAGACCAGTACGTTGGTGCAAAACCCGCAGCTGCCAGCATTGAGGAACAAGGCCTCGGCTGGAAAAACATGTTTGGCAACGGCAATGCAGGCAGCACCATTACCAGTGGCCTTGAGGGAGCATGGACCACGACCCCAACAAAGTGGAGTAACAATTTCTTTGAAAACCTGTTCGGTTATGAATGGGAGCTGACCAAGAGTCCGGCCGGCGCGCATCAGTGGAAGCCAAAGGGAGGTGCAGGCGCCGGTACAGTACCGGATGCGCACGATCCATCAAAGAGTCACGCGCCATTCATGCTCACCACGGACATGGCGCTGCGGACGGATCCTATCTACCAGCCAATTTCAAAACACTTCTACGAGAATCCAGATCAGTTCGCAGATGCGTTCGCCCGGGCGTGGTTCAAGCTGACGCACCGGGATATGGGTCCACTTTCGTGCTATCTCGGCCCGGAGGTGCCTGCTGAAGAGCTGATCTGGCAAGACCCTATCCCAGCTGTTACGCATAAATTGATTGATGATCAGGACATCGCTACTCTGATGGGTAAGATCCTTGCTTCAGGATTGTCTGTGTCCCAATTGGTAGCTACCGCCTGGGCGTCGGCATCAACGTTCCGTGGATCCGATAAACGCGGAGGCGCGAATGGTGCACGCATTCGCCTTGCCCCGCAGAAGGATTGGGAAGTAAACAATCCGGCTCAATTGGCGACAGTGCTGGAGACCTTTGAGGGCATCCAAAAAGAGTTCAACGGCGCTCAGTCCGACGGTAAAATGGTTTCGCTCGCCGACCTGATCGTTTTGGGCGGATGCGCAGGCATCGAGCAGGCGGCCAAGAATGCCGGTCACCATGTGACGGTGCCGTTCACGCCAGGACGCACCGATGCTTCGCAACAGCAAACCGATGTGGAATCCTTTGCCGTCTTGGAGCCGGCTGCAGACGGGCTCCGCAACTACTTGAAGACCCAATACATGGTATCGGCAGAGGAAATGCTGGTTGACCGGGCGCAACTGTTGACGCTGACTGCACCTGAGATGACGGTTCTGGTTGGCGGCATGCGTGTGCTTAACACAAACAAAGGTCAGTCACAGCACGGTGTCTTCACCAAGCGTCCGGAAGCACTTACCAATGACTTCTTCGTCAACCTGCTTGATTTGGGCACCACGTGGAAGGCAACTTCGGAGGCTGAAGACATATTTGAGGGTCGTGATCGTGCGACAGGCGAACTCAAGTGGACCGGCACCCGTGTCGATCTCATCTTCGGTTCGAACTCAGAGCTCCGGGCCCTTGCAGAAGTCTACGGATGTGAGGACTCTCAAGAGAGGTTTGTGCAGGACTTTGTGGCGGCGTGGACCAAGGTGATGAATCTTGACCGTTTCGACCTGGGCTGATTTCACCTTTATCTGACAAAAATGTTATTGTAGTGCGTTACAATTGGTTTTTAAGTTAGTGTTCTTAATTTTGTACTAACACATGCACTTTTTCCAAAACGTTTATTATACGAATAATATACGGGTATATAAACAATTAGGATACTGGAGTAATCAATTGGTTTTGATTAGCCATTAGGTTTTGCAGATATTACCAGGAGAGACTTCGCAAATCGGTGTTCGACATTCGGTATTCGGCATTCCCTTGTCCCCTTCCCTTACCACCTTCGTCTCTCGTCCTTTGTCCTTATTGCTCTTCAGGCTGAGTACGCATTTCTTCGAGCTCTTCCATCTTGCCGGTGTCTTTGTTGTACTCGAATACTTTAATTTCAGTACGCCGGTTTCTCTGTCTGCCTTCCGGATTATCCGACCCGTCAGCATTGGTGTTTGCGGCAATGGGTCTGGTTTCTCCGTAACCTCTGGCTCGGATCCGGTTATCATCAACTCCTTTGGAGATGATGTAACTTACTGCCGATTCCGCACGTTGTTGTGAAAGTCCAAGATTGTAGTCGTCATTTCCGAAATTATCGGTATGAGATCCTAGCTCGATCTTTATTTGAGGATTGTCCTGTAAGAATCGTGCCAGTTTGTCCAATTCTACAGCCGCGTCTGCGCGAATATCAGAGGAGTCGAACCCGTAGTATATATTTTCCACCACTATTGCCTTCTCTAAAATAATGCGGTCCATCACCAACTCTGTTTGAAAATTTTTGGTGGTGATCTCCTCTATTAACTGTTCGGCCTGGATGGATTCTCCAACAGTGCTGAAGTTTATTCTGGTGGTGAAGAAATCGGGTTTATCCCCAATGATCAAGTAGTCTGTTTCGCCATCCACTTGAAATTCGAATCCACCGTTTTCATTTGAGGTGGTCTCTTCCAGAACATTATCTTCAGTGTCCATTAATCGTACTCTAACCTGGCCTAAAACAACATTGGCCAGCGTGGAGCTATCAGGAGTCAAGGTTCGACCGGCTAAAATGTAGTTAATAATTTTTCGCGAAGGGGAATTATCAATAAATGCATAAATATCGTCGTCTCCTTGTCCGCCGTCCCTGTTGGAGGTAAAGTACCCTTTGGTCCTGCTATAATAAATAAGTCCAAAATCATCCTCGCTACTGTTTATGGGCACACCTAAATTGGTTATTGTGGTCTTTCCGTCTTTTCTAACCGCAACCAGAATATCCAAGCCGCCGTAGCCGGCATGTCCATTAGATGCAAAGAACAGCCTGCCATCATCATCCACATAGGGAAACATGTCATTTCCTACAGTATTAATGTTGTTTCCAAGATTTCGAGCATTACTAAATCGTCCGTTTCCATCAAGAGACGCGGCATAAAGGTCTACGCCACCGATGCCGCCTGGGCGGTTTGAGGCAAAATAGAGGGTACGGCCATTGCGATTAAATGCAGGGGCAGAATCCCAGGAGTTGGGATCGTTCAAAGTAAGTAATTCAGGTTCACTCCATTCGCCGTTACGATAACGGCTGAGGTAGAGATTGACTTCTTTGGTGCCTTTTTTACTTCCGTCATTACCGCGGGCGAAAACCACGGTGTTCCCATCACGGGTAAATGCAATGGTACCTTCATTTATCCCGGGCAGGTTGATTAGGTCCCCCAGCATCTCCACTGTGGTCTCATCTATCTCATCACCACTTAATTTTGCTTTGTAAATGTCTGTAAAGGGTGTTCCGGTGGTCTTATAAATTTTCGTATCGTGCCTGTTTGAGGTGAAATAGATCTCGCCGTTACTTACCATGGGAGAATATTCTGCCGCTGCAGTATTTATAGGTCCAACAGTAAATATTTCGTAATAACTATCTGAGGGCATTTCCTGAATCTTATTCAGGTTTTCAATTTCTTTACGCGCAATATTGGCCAATGGAACATTCTCTGTATCATCTACTATAGAATTCAATATTTCCCTGGCCTCATGGTATTGTTCCTTCGCTTTAAGAGAAAAGGCGTAGTAATAGCGGGCAGAATCACTCATAAACCCATTTTCGAAAGCCGTTTCATAAAATCCAGCAGCTTGTTTGATGCGGTTCGACAATCGAAAGCTTTCAGCGATCTGATAGTTTATCCGGGGATCGTTTGGGTTGTCTTTTAGCATTTTTTCATATGCCACAATAGCCACATCGTATTCCGCCAGTTCGAAACTGCCATCGGCCCCTTTAGGACCGGAAATTTTTTGGCTACAGGACCATGCCAAAAAAGAAATTATCCCGAATAACAATAAACTTCTTGGTCTCATACCGAACTTTTTTTATCTTTTCACAGCTGTATTTAAAATAAAGCTAACCGTAAGTTATAAAATATCCAGCTATTCTCTGGTCGTTTAACCAATCTACTTATTCTCAGGTTGAGGCAAATAACGAGCTAGCCAGGAGTTTTTCAAGGAAACCACCCAATTTGACAAACCACCCTTTTTTTGAATTAGAGTGTTAAATAACTGGGTATCCTCATGAACTTTACCATCTTTAATATTTTGTTTCATCTCCATCAGTGGGACCATCTGAATGGAGCCATTCATCCACAGGGGTACTTTGGTTCGGTCAAAGAAATTGACTTTTAGCAGTTCACCCAATTTGCGTATAAAAGCTACGGATTCATCTATGGAACAACCGGATGGTATTTGCAGGTAGCCGTCTACAGAGATAACCACAAAATAACCCTTGATCACGTCAATGGAAGCAGTCAGAGGCTGACTGTGCGCTCCCCATTGATCCATGAATTCCTTTCCCATATCCAGGACTAATTGTTGCTCATCTGATGTTAATTTCCTTTCAGCCTGATATATCCAAATTTTGGCCTCATCAGTGAGTGTGTCGAATGTTACAAACATATCTTATGTATTGCTTTTATAAACCTTGGTTCCGGGCGATTAGTTCGGCCAGATCCATAACTTTCACTTCATCTTCTTTTTCCTTTTCCTTAAGCCCATCTGTCAACATAGTCATACAAAATGGACATGCTGAGGCAACAATCGATGCATTAGTGGACAGTGCCTCTTCTGTACGCTCAGTATTGATTGCCTTATTACCGGGTTCTGATTCTTTAAACATTTGAGCGCCTCCTGCCCCACAACATAATCCATTGCTGCGACATCTTTTCATCTCCACCAACTCTGCATCAAGGGCCTCCAATACTTTTCTAGGGGCTTCGTATATTCCATTAGCCCGCCCTAAGTAGCATGAATCATGGTAAGTAATTTTCTTTCCTTTAAAAACACCGCCCCCCTTCATAACCAGACGTCCATCGTCGATCAATCGTTGCAGGAAAGTACTGTGATGTATCACTTCGTAGTTTCCACCAAGTTCAGGGTACTCATTTTTGAGGGTATTAAAACAATGGGGGCATGCTGTAATAATTTTTTTGATCTGGTAACCGTTAAGAACCTGTATGTTGGCCACTGCCTGCATTTGAAACAAGAATTCATTGCCAGCACGACGTGCCGGGTCACCGGTACAAGTCTCTTCAGTCCCCAGTACTGCAAAAGAAATATTTAATTCATTTAAAATGGCTGCCAGGGCTTTAGTGACTTTTTGATACCGTTGATCATAAGAACCGGCGCAACCTACCCAGAATAAGATATCTGGTTGTTCCCCCTTAGCTGCCATTTCGGCCATGGTAGGCACATGATTATTAATTATGTTGTCCGGGTTGTTCATCATTGAGTTATTCTTTACTCCAATTAAATCGATCAGCCGCAGCAAATTTCCAGGGAGCAAAGTTAGTTTCAATATTTGAAAACATGTTGTTCCAGTCAGCTGGGCTTGATGACTCTTCCATAGCAGTATAACGCCGAAGCTGTAAAATTATAGACAGCGGGTCAATATTTATGGGGCACGCCTCTACGCATGCATTACAACTGGTACATGCAAAAATTTCTTCTTTGGATATATAATCACCCAACAATGATTTTCCATCCTCCGGGCTACTGTTCTCGATTTGTTTTGACCGTCCTATTTCTTCTGCCCGGTCCCGCACATCCATCATGATTTTCCTGGGAGAGAGTTTTTTGCCGGTAAGGTTAGCGGGACATTCAGAAGTACAACGACCGCATTCAGTGCAAGCGTAGGCATTCATTATATTGATTCGTGTCAAGTCCTTTACGTCTTTGGCTCCAAATCTTGCCATGGGCTCAGTAGCATTCCCTTCTGCCGTAACAACACCTAACATGACCTTCACCTCATGAGTAACCTCTTCCATATTATCCATTTTTCCTGCTGGGTTGAGGTTGGAATAGTAAGTATTGGGGAATGCCATGAAAATATGCAAATGTTTTGAGTAGGTGATATATACTGAAAATGCCAGAATTCCAACAATGTGACCCCACCAGGCAAGGCGTTCAATGATTATCAGATTACCCGTTGGAGCGGATTGGAACCATGGAATAAACTGGGCACTCAAATAAAATTTCCCGGTAGAGGTATAGGCAACGTCTCTGGTTTGAAGGATTTGATCGGTGGCGTTCATAGTAAAGATAGCCGCCATCAACAGTATTTCAATGATCAGGATAAGGTTGGCATCTAACCTCGGCCAGGAGGTCATCTCTGTATTCCAAAACCGGGCAGTTTTTAGTAAATTTCTTCGGATCAAAAACACCACACACGCTATTACTACAGCCATAGCCATGAATTCAAAAAAATTCAAACAAAACGTATAGAAGTCGCCCAGGAAAGGAGCAAAGATCCGGTGGGTCCCTAAAATGCCGTCAATCATAAATTCCAATACTTCCAGGTTGATGATCAGAAACCCTACATAGATCAACAAATGAAAAAATGCCGGGATCATTCTTTTGAACATTTTCTTTTGCCCCAAGGCTATTAATAGCATAGTTTTCAGCCGTTTAACAGGTTGATCGCTTCTGTTTTCAGGTCTGCCCATCTGAATATTTTTACGGATCCTGTTAATTCTTTGTAACAGAAGATATCCGCTAATTGCCAACACTAGTATAAAAACAATTTGAGATAAATGGGTCATTCTTAAAGGTGTAAATTAAATGGGCTAAGGTTATCTAAAATACACAAATATTTTGCACCAAGAATAAATTTATATAGTTTTGTCCACTTAAAATTAGGTGATGTAGCTCAGGTGGTAGAGCATCGGACTGAAAATCCGTGAGTCGGTGGTTCGAGTCCACTCATCACCACCAAAAAAGCCTCTGATATTTCAGAGGTTACTTTTTTAAATTCAGGAATTTTTTAGGTGTTTTAG
>CAZOJZ010000213.1:0-1790 GCA_964580205.1 uncultured Roseivirgaceae bacterium | reverse complement strand
GGCATAATCTTGAAAAATGATAGCACCTTTGGTATATATGTTTCATTACTCAATCAACGACCATGTATAATACCAAAATTCCCGCGCCAGGCGAATATCCGAAATTCTATCACTCTTATATTATAGCCGTCCCAAGTGACGATCTATTGACAAATTTCAGAGAGATACATCAATCCTCTTTATCTCTTTTTGGGTCTTACCCTGAAAATAAATGGCATTATCGTTATGCAGAGGATAAGTGGCATGTAAAGGAGCTGTTGAGGCATCTCTGCGATGCAGAACGTATCTTTAGTACCAGGGCCCTTCGTTTTGCCCGCAATGATCAAACACCATTGCCTGGATTCGAACAAAATGGTTATGTGTCGGAATCAAATGTGGAACACCGTTCAGTTCCCGACCTATTGGAGGAGTGGTCATATTTGCGCAATGCTACCATAAAATTATTTGAGAACTTCACTCCTGATATGTTACAACGGCAGGGGACGGCCAGTGGATGGCCAATCACTGTTATGACAATTGGTTTCGTAGCAGTAGGCTATGAGAAGCATCATCAAAATATTTTAAGGAGCGCTATTTTTAGTATCCAACACTTTCATGTTTCATTTTTTTTATTCACTTTGACATCAGTTATAAATTTGCTTAGTTGTAGTCAAGAAGCACATTGTCATGCAGATAAGGACCCTTATTGTATTTATTATTTTAATGCCGTTTACGGTATCTGGCCATCCAGGTAAGCAAAACCCTGTCTATGCTGAGTTGAACGACTACCTTATGGCCATACAGATAATGCGGTATGAAGACCCGCGGGCTGCTAAGATCTTTGAAACCTGGAACGAACTGCGGGAGGCTTCATGGAGAATACGAGAGCTTACGGATGAACATAACCTGTTTATTAACTCGCAGCAGGTTATGGATCAAATCGCTGCTACCAAAAAGAAACAAAAACAATTGCTTTTTGAATGTCGTGAATATTTTGCTGATATAACAGCCAGCGAGCTTTCTATCGGATTTACCATAGATCATAAAATCACGGTTGACTGGGACCAACCAGTTATTGAAATACAGGTTCAGCACATCAAAGTCCTCTTGGTGAAGATACAAAATAACCGTGATTCAACAGTAAATTTGATCATGACCTCAAACCTCAGCGATGAGATTTTATTCTGGAACAAACAGTTTATTATAGCACCAAATTCTTCCCGTTTTACCTTTTTGGTTTGTTCCCCTTTGAGAGAAGCTTTGGCTTTAAACCATCTACAGATAATTGATGGCAGGAATAACCAGGCCCAGGCAAGAATTGAGGTACGCGGTGTCCCAATGATTGATCCGCCATATCAGCTAAGCCCCGGAGCAACCATTACCAAAGTAATCCTACCTAAAAAAGGAGATCCCCTAGCTACTCAATCAACTAATCCTGAGCATAATATTAGTTTCATCATATCAGATGAAGAAACTGGAGATCCAATACCTGCCCGGGTGAAAGTAACCGACGAAAACGGCAATGCCTATTGGTCACCGCTAAATGGGCAATCGCTGTCTATTAATAGATCTCTTCCAACCAATATTTGGGAGCACTACCAGCCAGGACCCTACTTCTACTTAAAAGGTGAAACAACTTTAGGAGTTGAGCCTGGGGGGAAAATGGTGTATGTCTCTCATGGATTTGAATACCAGCCACGGTCGATCACAGTTCCTGAAAATGGAATAGTAGAAGTTGCATTGAAACGCTGGATCAACATGCCTCAACAAGGTTGGTTTGGGGGTCATACTCATATACACACAACCGATGT
>CAZOJZ010000212.1:0-3374 GCA_964580205.1 uncultured Roseivirgaceae bacterium | reverse complement strand
TTTTTCTTACCATTATTCCAAATAAACAAATGACTGGCTAAGGATCTGGCAATCACACACCCAATATTACATGAATGATTAACCTCCAACTTCTAAATAGTATGGCAAACACATAACTATTATCTTATGTTTTTTTATAATCAATTGATAACCAGGACACATAACTATTATGAGATACCTTAAAATCCCTGTTTATGGAGCAATGGTAATATTATTTTTTAATAATGCCTGCTCCGGATCTCGAACGGTTACGCTTAACTCCATGAGGCCGGCTGAGATTACATTGCCCTCATCCATAAAAACTCTTTTGATACTTGATCGCACCAAGTCCAATAAAAATGCGATCAATATTATTGAAGGTATCCTGACCGGAGAGTTACCAGGTGAGGAGAGATCAGGCACTCAGGAGTTGTTGAGTGCCCTAAATAATCAACTTGGTTATTCAGCTCGATTCAATATTATTACCGCGGAGGAGCGGCTGGATGGGAATAGTTTGACGTCAGCCTTTCCACAGCAATTGTCCTGGGAAGTAATCAACAACTTATCTGAAAAGTATCAAGCGGATGCAGTGGTCTCATTAGAGATATTTGACACTGATTTTATTGTTACCAGAGGAAGGAAAAATATAAAGGAAAAAGTAGGGGATCAGGAAGTTGAAGTTTTAAAATATTATGCGCAGGGGATAGGCAACATAACCATCGGTATCCGACTTTATGATGTTGGTACACAGACCATTATTGATCAGCAATTGTTAACGGATACCCATACCTGGGAAGCTTATGGCAATAGTATTCCCGAAGCGCTGATCCAGTTGACCAGTAAGGGAAAAGCCACCAGGTATTTAAGTCATGCTGCGGGTACAGACTATGCCTATAAAATATCTCCCATGCCCATACGGATAAAGCGTGCTTTCAGGGGCAAAGCCAAAAGATCACCAGAACTGGAACAAGGAACACGATACGCTGACGTTGCTCAGTGGGAGGAAGCTATGGAAGTGTGGAAAAGCGGATTGGACAGGGCCAGAACTAAAGAAGCAGGATACCTGGCCCACAACATTGCTATAGCCTATGAGGTGCTGGGTGATTTCGACAATGCTTTGCATTGGGCCGAAACAGCTTATGTTAGATACGGTAATAAGGACTCCCGTACATACGTCAACCAGATCAAACGGAGATTGTCTTCAGAAGCACTGGTTCGAAGGCAACTTGAATTGGGGAATGAGAGAGATAATTAGCACCCTGGAATTCAATATAACTAACCTTAACTGTAATTAGTTAAGCCCTATTTTCCAATAGGCACCGGTCACAGGGGAGTTACGTATTTGTGTTTCTCGCTGATAAAACTAAAAATTATAGCGATTTTCATTAGGTTGCTCCTATGTCCCTACCTGAAACTCAATATGTAAAAACCCCCGGTGGTTACGTGGCTTACCAGGTGTTTGGAGAAGGCAACCTGGATATCTTGTTCATCTCCAGCTGGGTGTCGAATTTAGATGTCATGTGGGAGATCCCTCAACTGGCAAATTACCTGAATCAATTGGCCTCACTGGGCCGGGTAATTTGCTTTGATAAAAGGGGTAGCGGGGTTTCAGACCCGGTACCATTAGCCTCCATTCCAACCTTGGAGGAGTGGATGGATGATGCCCGGGAAGTATTGGATGCTGCCAGCTCTCAAAATGTCATGTTGATCGGGGATTGTGAAGGTGGTTTTATGGCTGCTTTATTTGCTGCCACCTATTCCCGAAGAGTGTCCGCCCTGGTTCTAATAAATGCCACTCCAAGATGGATCCGTGATGAGGACTACCCTATTGGATATCCCAAAACTGCAGCGGCTAAACTGATGAAGCAATTTGAGAAATACTGGGGCACGGGATTGATTCTTTTAATGACAGCCCCCAGTATGGCCACAGACGCAGAATTTAGAAAGACATTCGCCAAATATGAACGTCTTTCAATGTCACCCGGGGTAGCAGTAGATTTGTACAAATGGATTATGGCTCTTGATGTCAGGTCAGTATTGCCTAGTATCAGGTGTCCTGTAATGATTTTGCATCGGAAATCTAATGATCACTACAGGGTACAATACGGCAGATATCTTCATGAACATATCACGGGGTCTAAATTAATAGAATTAGACGGGGCAGATTGCCATCCTTTTTTTGTTGGAGATACCGGTGAGATTTTGGAGGAAGTTCAAAAATTCTTAGCCGGGGTGGAGGTGGAGGAGCATTTGAACCGGGAGTTGGCCACCATCATGTTTACCGATATTGTAGAATCCACCCGACAGGCGGCTGAATTAGGTGATCAGCAATGGGTTAATAAATTGGAAGCACATAATAGTATTATCAGGAGAAACCTGCATCAATACCGGGGAAGTGAAGTTCAAACTACTGGTGATGGGTTTCTGACTACCTTTGATGGACCCGCCAGAGCCATCCATTGTGCTAAAAGGATAAGAGAAGAAATGGGGAATTTGCACCTGCAGTTACGCATTGGACTGCACACGGGGGAATTGGAATTTAAGAAAGGGATCGCACGGGGAATAGCTTTACATTTAGCTTCAAGGGTCATGTCGGCAGCCGGAAATAATGAAATTTGGGTGTCCAGGACTGTTAAAGACCTGGTGATTGGCTCGGGAATTGAATTTTCCGATCAAGGAGTGCATGAACTTAAGGGAATCCCTGAATCCTGGCAGTTGTATGCGGTAGTTGATTAGATGGGGTGAAATGATCTAATCAATTACTGTCTCAGGGATTATCTGGTTATATTCTTAAACGGGCCTCCCTTAAAGTTCAGGCCGGATTTCTGGAAGATATCCGTGAATTTCCTGCCTAATTTTTCAATTATTGATAATTTACTCAAATTGACTTTTTTTAAACAGGTAACCATCATGGTATCCGGATTTATTTTTAAAGATAACATATTCCAACAGCTTTAGTTTTTCATCGACTTCAACAAGAATATAAAACACCAGTATGCGCCTTTAAATGCTTATTAACGCAACCGAATAAACGAATTCGCGTAGTTTTGAGACATTAATGCTGAGTGGGTTTTATTGAAAAGAATCCTTGGGTATATATGAAAATCAATTAATTGTGGGTTATTGAACAACTCATCAATTTCAATGGCAAACTGAATCTCACTAGAGGAATCAAGTGCGAATTCAAGGTCTTTCTTATTTTCACTGAACCCGAGGTGATAAACCAATGGTATTTTTTGATCGATTGATTCAGGTGAATATAATCCCTCAAATAGCAGGAATTTATATCCCTGGGTCCAGTTCCAGGCCATTTGATTGGTGGGATCCAAATCTCCGGGATAACCTTTGGAAAAGTTGCCTTCTTCGTCTACTCCAATGCTGATTTTAATCTTTTG
>CAZOJZ010000211.1:0-2050 GCA_964580205.1 uncultured Roseivirgaceae bacterium | reverse complement strand
ATAGAATTACTGTCGCCCACTTTAGGAATGAAACCGGAGACCAATCACTTGATTATCTGGAACGCATGACCGCCGACCATCTAACACAGGGTATCGGACAAGTAAATTTTGTGGAAGTTACCTCGGTTGTTTCGGAAAATGTGATCGACGCATCTTTGGAAGCCCGTGAACAAATGCAAATACTTTCTGAAAAGACTTCAGCAAATATTATTGTGACCGGTGTATTTTATAAAGAAGGGAATACACTCATTTTTCAACCGGATGTTTTTAACATCAGCGCCAATAAACCCTTAAAAACGCTTCAACACATTAAGGGAAAAACCGCCGACCCTTCGGCAATATTGGATGATCTTTTGCAAAGAGTTTTGAGTTTACTAGCCTTCAAATTTGATCTCGATTGGAAAACCTATAGTGATTACATGGGAAACGTGCCAACGTATGATGCATATAAAGAGTTTAAGGAAGGGTGGGAATTATATATTGGCAATTATAAATATATTGAATCAATTGAACGGTTTAATAAAGCCCTGGAGTTAGATTCAACTTTCCATCATGCACATTCTATGATTATAGGTGCGTATCTTGATAATGGGTCTTATGCTCAAGCAGATTCAGTTGTTAGAATTCTTAACCAAAAACGAAATCTATTAACATTAAACGAAAGAAAGCTGTTAAGATTCTATGAATCATGGGTAAACGGGGATCTTCTCGGCACCTTGGAGGTAAGTCGTGAAATTATCGAATTCGATGCTGATTGGGGTTATAATGTTGGCTGGGGAGCGGTACGGGTGAACAGGCTCCATGAGGCGGAAAAATGGTTTTCCAGGATTGACCCGGATAATAGCTGGGTAGAATCCTTTGAAAGCTATTGGGGTCATTATGGTGCCGTGTTGCATTTGCAAAGCGAACATGACGATGAGTTGCGAATAGTCAATGACCGAAGATCGCGATTTCCTGATTCACGTTACGCGCTTGTTGCTGAAGTGGTAGCACATATTGCACTTGGTAATTTAAAAAGTGCAGTTAGTTTGAAAAAAGATTTTAATGCCGCCCTAAAAGGGATCAATCCAGGGCTCGGACATATTTGGATAGCAATGGAGTTCTCTGCCCATGGTTATGACCGGGAAGCGCGGAAATCAATCGAGGAGGCCATACAATGGTTTGTTGAGCGATCAGATTCCGAGAAAGCCATGCACAGGATTGATCTTTTTGATGCGCTATATCATTCCGAGTTCTTATTTAACCAGAAAGGCGCAGCTACTGAACCTGAAGACCTACAATTGACTTCGGAAAGGAATCCTCGAATTCAAATGATGTTTCAAATCACCACCGAGTTAGTTAATGAGGATCCAATGAATGAAAGCTATCTGGGGAGATCAGGGATTCTTTATGGCTGTTTAGGTGACAGTAAAAATGCTTCCAGAATACTCACAATACTTGAAGGTCTGGATAAACCCTATATATATGGTAGCAACATTTATTGGCAGGCAGCAGTTTCAGCACAAATGGGCCAGCATTCCCGGGCAGTGGCACTACTATATGATGCAAATAGCCAAGGATATCCATTCAGCATAGATTTTCACAGAAACACCATCTGGGAGCCATTAAGGGACCAGACGGATTTTATAGAATTTATGCTGCCAAAGAAGTAATAAAACGGTCAAAAACGACTGTAATAAAATTTGATAGAGACAATATATTATTAAGAATCAAAATAGAATAATGATGAAACATATGTCAAGATTAATATTGATCCTGGTTGCCCTTATTGGGTTCAATTGCAACAGTGAAAAACAGACTGGATCAGAAAATGCCAGGGAAGATACCCAGACAGTGGCCAATTTGTCGGAACCTACGGCAACTCCACCCAAAGACTGGGTAGAACAGCGAGTTACAAATGCAGAGAAAAGATTAGCTGAAACAGAGGGAGGGCAACTTCTTTGGAAAGCTCTAGAAACCCATGGAGGACTTAACAGGTGGTATGCCAATGGGCCTTTATATTTTCGGTTTAATTACCAAAACCTGAAAACCGGCGGACCGGACACCTACC
>CAZOJZ010000210.1:0-2702 GCA_964580205.1 uncultured Roseivirgaceae bacterium | reverse complement strand
CATGTGATGCTGGGAAGTGGAAATATTGAAGCCCAGGGAGGAATAATGGCCGGAGTGATGTTTGCCAATGCCACCGATCCGGAAACTAGAAATAGCAATAACGTTACAAAATTTGCCTGGGGTCTCAAGGGTGGGCTGACTTTTTGGGCCAGCGAAAGAGCTGGGATCATAGTACATGCCCAGTTGCTTTCAGCAGTACAGTCCGTTGGAGGCGGACTCTATTTTGGGACTGGCGGCGGGGGTGCTGGCGTTAGCACTTACTCAACGCTATATCAGTTTGGCTTTGGGGGTGGACTGGCTATTAAATTGAATTGACGGTTTCCATTTTACCACTAGATTTGTACCAAGTGGCGGAAATGGAAATCAAACAATTAAAAATTATACAAAACATTTATTCTAAATAAGATCAATCATGAAAATATCCTTTTCAATTTTTACAGCTGTTTTAATTACAGCTTTCTTTTCAAGTTCGGCATTTGCCCAGAAGGCAAAAAGCGATTACAACAAAAACACAGATTTTGCTAAATACAAAACATACGCCTTTGCAGGGTGGCAACAGGACAGTGATAAACAGTTAAATGATTTTGACAAAAAGCGAATATTGGAATCTTTAAAGTCAGAGTTCGATGCCAGAGGAATGAATCTGGTAAAAGCCGATGCAGATGCAACGGTATCTATTTATATAGTAATTGAGAATAAAACCAGCACCACCGCCTACACCAATTATAATGGTGGCATGGGTTACGGAATGGGCCGTGGCTGGGGAATGGGCTACGGCGGAATGGGCATGGGAAGCTCCACCACCACCTATAGCGAGAATGACTATAAAGAAGGAACTTTTGTAATTGATATGTACGATGAAAGCAGCAAAGATTTAATATGGCAAGGAGTTATTACCGGAACGGTAAAAGAAAAACCACAGAAAAGAGAGAAGAGCATTCCAAAGAATATGGCTAAATTGATGAAGAAATTTCCTGTAGCGCCTGTGAAGTAGAATCTAGGGTTAATTCTTTCGCGATGCCACCTGTTTCAATTCCGAAGGGTTGACCCCAACTTTGTTCTTAAAAAAGCGACTGAAATAATATATTGACTTGAACCCCAATTCATACCCTATCTCCTTAACGCTTTTCTCAGTAGTGAGGATCAGTTCCCGGGCGCGCATGACCTTTAGTTCCAGGTGGTACTGACGAGGTGAAACACCGGTGTATTTTTTAAACATCTTCCGGAAATAAGAATAGCCAATCTGATGCTCTTCGGACAAGTTTTGCAGGTCTATCTCATGCTCGATGTGTTCGTGAATGAAAAACCGTACTTTTTGAATTACCCGTTCTATATGCTTACCTGAAAAATCCTGTTGCTTCTTATGGGCCACAATGTAACCCAACAATTTTATCACCAGGCCAGAGGTGATCTGTTGAAATCCAGGGGCTTCCTCTTGCACCAGATCGTATATTTTGAAATAGGTGTCTATTAATTCTTCCCGGTAACCACAATGGATTATCGCTTGTCGGGAAGCAAAGATGGACTGATCCAACAGATGCCTGGCCATTTCACCGTCAAATCCGATATAATTTTCCTGCCACCCAATCTTCTTCTCCGGTTTGTATCGATGCCATACACCAGGTCGAATGATCATTATAGATCCGGGTTTTACCTGAAATTTACCTCGATCACACTCCATCACCCCTTTTCCCTCACTAATATAGTTTAATTGATACTCCTCCAGCACCCGTCCATCCTCCCATTTATAGTGATATCCGGTGGGATGGTCAGTTGAAGGATAGGGTGAACGGGGATCAATCCTGGCCTTACCCACCACTGTAAGGAACAAACCCCATTTTTTATCTTCCTCCCCAACAGTCAGGTATTTAAAGAAGTCCTTCATATCAGGTCCAAAAAGTGCAAATGATGAGTCACTTTGTGCATTGATTTGATCTAAAATTAGCCATACCTTTAATTAGGCATTATAAATATAAGTCAAAAAACATAAATACCCTGGCAATACTTTCAGGACATAAATAGAATACATCATGGAACTAAAAACATTCAAACATGTCGATTACCTCTGGGACCAGGCTAAAGCTTCTGAACTTGGGGGAGATGAAATAGCACTATTCCTCTATCGCTCCAACATACTTGGGGCGGATTTACGTCTAACAAATTATGGTGGTGGCAATACCAGTTGCCGTACCATGGAAAAGGACCCGCTAACTGGAAAGGATACCGAGATAATGTGGATCAAAGGATCGGGAGGGAATCTAGGTTCCTTAAAACGAGATGGCGTGGCAGGTCTTTACGTCGATCGATTGCATGCCCTTAAAAATATTTACCGCGGATTGGAATTCGAGGATGAAATGGTGCAGTTATACCAACATTGCATTTTTGACCTGGACAGCCGGGCGCCCTCTATTGACACCGCATTGCATGGCCTGCTGCCCTTCAAACACATCGATCACCTGCACCCGGATGCACTGATAGCCATAGCGGCCTGTAAAGACGGCCAGGAAATTGCACAAGATATCTGGGGAGATGAAATGGGTTGGGTACCCTGGCAGCGACCAGGTTTTGATCTGGGCATTCAAATAGAAAACTGCCAGAAAGAAAATCCCGGAATACGAGGAATTATCCTGGGTGGACATGGTCTGTTTACCTGGGGAGATACTTCTTATGATTCCTATATCAATAGTCTTGAAGTAATTGAA
>CAZOJZ010000209.1:0-22141 GCA_964580205.1 uncultured Roseivirgaceae bacterium | reverse complement strand
GGTTGATATTAAGGTCCAGATCAAACCAAAATATGCCCATATTTCCATTCAGGATAACGGAGTAGGGATTTCAAAAGAACATCTCAATAGTGTTTTTAAGATGTTTTACCGGGCCACCGATACCAATCACGGTTCAGGTCTTGGACTTTACATTGTAAAGGAAACCATTGACAAATTACAAGGTAGTATCAAGTTAATATCCAAAGTAAATAAAGGCACTCAGGTGTTAGTACAGATTCCCAGTTTGTGATAATCAGTTATTTCAAATACTCCAGTACTGTATTTAACCCGGTTTATGCACTGGTACTAGCGGTTTTCATCATCTTGATCATTTGCTTTATTGATAACAGGTGCAACGCAAAAGCCAGAGTAACCAATATACCTGGCAGCAATACCCAGGGAAAGGAAGCTACCACAGTATTGGCAGGCTCATTGAAAAAATACTGCATTGGTGTTGGCATAGACAACACTGCAACAACCACGATGTTGAACAGGAGGATCAAACCAACAACGTTCCAAATAAGCACCCATTGTAATCGTTGGTTGCTCGGTTTTAACCACCATAATGATACCAAGGGAGCACTTAGCCCCACCAAGATGTCAAAATTTCGGCCCTCGAAGGTCATTTGAACTGGTACCACCTGATCGAGATAAGCCCACCAAAGAAATAACTCAACAATCACCCGGAAGCCTTGCATTTTAATAATCCAGGAAGCAGGTACTCTGGATAAAAGGTTATTTGATTGACGCGAAACCACAAACCAAACAATTAAGGTAAAAGGCACCAACATCACCAGCATCATTCTGGGTGGGAAGTTTGAAAAATCATTTAATAGCCCGCTTAGGCTCAGCAGTGAGAGAAGCAATATCCACACAGAAACTATGACGAGGAATTTTCTACTGGGAACTTGATATTTCGACAGCCCTTTAAGTACTATCCAAATGCAACTCAAAGTAAATACGAGAAACAATAAGTCACGAAACATAGGATTTAAATTTTACACCTTGTCCAGATTATAGGGAAACATTTTAGCTGTGGCCAGCTAAGTCTGACAAAAACAAAATAGCTTATATTTGCAGCAAAACACAAATTTGTACAAGCTATTTATAAGGCCTCTTTTGTTCCTGATGTCACCTGAAAGGGCCCATAAATTTACATTTGGCTTGATCAGGATAATTTTCATAATTCCTGGCATACATCATCTCTTTAAGATTCTATTTAGTTACACCTCACCTGCTTTGGAAAAGGAAGTGTTTGGATTGAAATTTTCTAACCCAATTGGGCTGGCGGCAGGATTTGATAAAGACGCCAGGCTTGTGGAACCACTATCAACATTTGGTTTTGGCTTTATAGAGATTGGCACGGTTACTCCACGTCCCCAAAGTGGAAATCCTCCCCCAAGATTGTTCAGATTAACGGAAGATAGGGGGTTAATTAACCGCATGGGCTTTAACAATGAGGGTGTTGAAGCGGCAGTAGAGAGATTGAAAAAACGGCCGGCAGGATGTATTGTTGGCGGTAATATCGGGAAGAATAAAGATACACCCAACGAATTGGCTTATGAAGACTACTTGTATTGCTTTAAGTCACTCTATCCCTGGGTGGATTATTTTGTGGTAAATGTAAGCTCCCCCAACACACCAGGACTAAGGGAATTACAGGAAAAGGAACCTTTGATGGATCTGATCAGCAGACTCCAGCAAGTAAATCAGGAAACCGGCTTACCGAAACCAATTTTGCTAAAGATCGCTCCTGATCTAACCAATCCGCAGCTCGACGACATCATTGAGGTTGTAAGGCAAACCGGGATATCCGGCCTGGTGGCCACCAATACCACCATAGTGCGAGACGGCCTGCGAACCGACAGGGAAAAATTAGAGCAAATTGGCCCGGGAGGTTTAAGCGGTCAACCATTGGCCAGCAGGTCTACCGAAGTGATCCGGTACATACATCATAGATCAAAAGGTACCATTCGTATTATTGGAGTAGGAGGAGTTACTACTGCTGGGGATGTTTTAGAAAAGTTAGCAGCCGGGGCATCCCTGGTACAGGTGTATACAGGATTCATATACCAGGGACCATCTATGATAAAGAAACTTAACAAGAACATAGATCGGCAATTTTCCAAAGGCAATTAATCCAAAGAATTTTGCTAGATTTGTTTATTTACGGATAGTAAAGTCGCTTTTAACAACGTGATCATATAGGAGTTGATCATTAAAATACATGGCTCAAAATACTTACAAAAGGAAACCTGCCTCCAAAAAGTCTAGAAAAGCACACAAGAAAGGCTCAAAACCTTGGTTTTTCAGGGACCGAAGGTTTCATCTGGCCTGTGGGTTTTTTCTGATGGGTATTGGGATATTTTTACTCATCTCCTTTATCTCATACCTATTTACCGGTAAAGCTGATCAAAGTTTAATCGGAAGTGTGCATTTGAATTGGGAGGGCTTGAAAACCATTAGGTCGGTGGTAGAGAACTGGTTAGGCTTACTAGGGGCGGTCAGCGGCTATATTTTTATCTATCGCTGGTTTGGAATTACCGCATTCACCATACCACTTTTGGTATTTCTGGCAGGCGCCCGCATTGTTTTTCATAAAAACTTATTGCCTTGGGGGCCGATTTTGCGCCTCAGTTTATTCCTGGTATTTTGGCTGGGCTTACTACTTGGCTATTTGTGGCTTAATTTTGAAATTGATGGAATAGGTTTTATCAGTGGCGGGCTTGGATTCGAGCTGGCATCGGTTTTGGACGGATTATTGGGTTGGGGAACATATCTGGTACTTTTATTGGGGCTGGTGGTGTTTGTGATCTATTTTTTTCAACATTACCAATATTTTTTCCGGGCTCTCCCAGAGTAGCACCAAATCTATTGATACTGCTCCAATTTCTAATGAGACTACGGAGGTTAAGCATGAACTTCCCTTAGAGATCAGTGAAGAACCATTGAATGTTTACACGGACCGGGAGGAGATCCTGGCAGAAGCCTTGAAAGAAGATACATCCAGCGGGGTGGTAGAAGAAAAAGGGAACGGAAATGTCGACAAGGAAGAATTTACTTTGGAGACAAATAGCAAAGACGCTGACCCGGTAAAAGAGGAGAAATTTTCATTTTCAGTGGTTCAGGAAGAAGGAAACGATCAAGTTGCCGACAAGGTAGAGAATTACGATCCCACGTTGGATCTACCTAGGTACAAATACCCTACAGTGGAGCTTTTGGACGCTCAAACCTCCGAAAAAGTTCAGGTTACCAAGGAGGAGCTGGAACAAAAGAAAGACCGGATCATCGAGACTTTGATCAATTTCAAGATAGGGATCAGCAGTATAAAAGCTACTATCGGCCCCACAGTAACACTCTATGAGATAGTACCGGAAGCTGGAGTAAAAATATCAAAGATCAAAAACCTGGAAAATGATATTGCTTTAAGTTTGGCGGCTTTAGGAATCAGAATTATTGCTCCCATTCCAGGAAAGGGCACCATAGGTATCGAGGTCCCCAATAAGAACAGGGAAAAGGTATCTATGAGGTCAGTTATTTCCACTGAAAAGTTCATGAAGAGCGACATGGAATTACCAGTGGCCTGGGGAAAGACCATCTCCAATGAGGTATATGTTTCTGATTTGGCAAAAATGCCGCACCTGCTAATGGCCGGTGCCACCGGACAGGGAAAGTCAGTGGGGTTGAACGTTCTATTAACCTCTCTGATCTACAAGAAACACCCTTCGCAACTTAAGTTCGTTTTAGTCGACCCTAAGAAAGTTGAGCTTTCCCTTTTCAATAAAATTGAAAGGCACTTCCTGGCCAAGTTGTCAAATGGAGATGATGCTATAATCACAGATATCAAAATGGTGATTTATACTTTGAATTCCCTTTGTATCGAAATGGATGCACGTTACAACCTGTTAAAGGATGCGGGATGCAGAAATTTAAAAGAATACAACGCCAAATTTGTTAGACGTCAATTACTACCAACCAAAGGTCACAGATTTTTGCCTTATATTGTGTTGGTTATAGATGAACTTTCGGATCTGATGATGGTAGCTGGCAAAGAAGTAGAACAGCCAATTGCCAGGCTGGCTCAGCTTGCCAGGGCCATAGGCATTCATCTGGTAGTAGCTACTCAACGACCTTCGGTAAATGTAATTACTGGTTTGATAAAAGCGAATTTCCCTACCAGACTTTCTTTCCGGGTAACCTCAAAAGTGGACAGCCGAACCATTCTGGACACTGGTGGTGCTGAGCAACTGGTGGGGATGGGTGATATGCTGCTTTCTCAGAACAATGACATAATTAGACTGCAATGTGCCTTTATTGATAGTTCAGAAGTAGAAGATATCTGTAATTATGTTGGAGAACAACGGGGTTATGATTCTGCCTATATGCTGCCAGAATATGTGGGGGACGAATCAGGGGACAACCTGTCGGAGGTAGATCTCTCCGATCGTGATGTCTTGTTTGAGGAAGCTGCCCGCTTAATGGTATTGCACCAGCAAGGGAGTACTTCCTTGATTCAAAGGAAACTGAAGTTGGGCTATAATAGGGCTGGACGATTAATCGATCAATTGGAGGCAGCAGGTATTGTTGGACCATTTGAAGGCAGTAAGGCCCGGGAGGTTTTGGTATCTGACGAATATAGTTTGGAACAGTTATTGAATGGGATAGATGAACAGAATAAACAAATAACATGATGAAAAAAAATGGCTTAGTTTTTATCCTGGTAGCGCTTATAGTTAATGTTGGATGGGCACAGAAAGATCCCAAGGCATTAGCGGTCCTGGACGCAATGAGTGCCAAGTATCAAAATATTGTGGCCTTCAAGGCTAAGTTGGTATATAAATTGGAAAACTCTGCCGAGAAATTGAATGAGACTTTTAGAGGAGAGATCACTGTTATGGGTGAAAAGTACCGGTTGAAGATTGGTGAGCAGGAAATAATAAACAACGGAACAACCATTTGGACCTATTTGCGTGAAGTAAACGAAGTAAATATAGACAACTATTATCCAGAAGATGATCCCATGGCTCCGTCAAAAATATATACCATTTACCAGCAAGGCTATAAGTATTCGTTTGTAGAGGAAAAGAAACGCAAAGGAAGAATTGTACAGATTATAGATATTGAGCCTGACAATAAGGACGAGCCATTTTATAAGATCAGATTAACCATTGATAAGGTGGATAAAACATTAGTTAACTACAAAGTTTTTGATAAAAACGGAAATAGGTACCTATGGTCAGTATCTGATTTCGATTCAGATATAAAACTAACAGCAAGTCATTTTGAGTTTGATCCCAGTAAGTACAAGGATGTGGAGATAATTGACCTTAGGTAACCCTGAAACAACAATTAATTGCTTTTCCTCGCCGTTTGCCACTAAATAATGACCAAGTCTGAGTTAATAAGCTCAATTTTCAATAAAAAGTCATATCTGTGCGTAGGACTGGATCCAGATATAGAGCGATTGCCAAAATGTATACTGGAATATGATGACCCTATATTCGAATTTAATCGGGCAATAATAGAAGCAACCAAGGATTTTTGCATTGCTTATAAGCCTAATCTGGCATTCTACGAAACCCATGGCCCCAGGGGTTGGGAAAGTCTGGAAAAAACCATGCAGGTGATACCAGAAGATATGTTCACCATTGCTGATGCCAAAAGAGGAGATATTGGCAATACTTCTCGACTTTATGCCAAGACATTTTTTGAGAAATTTAACTTTGATGCAGTAACAGTGGCTCCCTATATGGGAGAAGACTCGGTTAAACCTTTCCTTAACTTCCAGGGTAAATGGGTGATCTTGCTGGCGCTGACCTCAAATTCAGGTGCTGCAGACTTTCAAATGCTGGAGACCAAAGAGGGTAATTCTGTTTATCAACGGGTACTGGAAAAAAGTCAGTCCTGGGGAGGGGACCATAAAATGATGTACGTGGTGGGGGCAACGAAACCTGCGGAACTGGCGGCAATTCGTAAAATGGTGCCCAAACATTTTCTGCTGGTGCCCGGTGTTGGTGCACAAGGAGGCGATCTCAAAGAGATTTCACATTCAGGATTGAACAGCGAATGCGGACTATTGGTCAACGTATCAAGAAGTATTCTCTATGCATCTTCCGGAACTGATTTTGCGGAGGCCGCCGGTCAGGAAGCCTGTAAACTTCAGGCTGCTATGGCAGAAATATTGCTAAAGATTGTATAAGCCCGGGTTAAAATTATTGTCAGTTTCCCAAATCGATACTCCTGGTACTTATTATTGCTTCAATGAAAGAGGAGTTCCTGAATTTCATTTGGAAGAATCAATATTTTGACAAAAGGCAATTAGAGACATATCAGGGGGAAGTGCTTCAGGTACTGAATCCTGGTCAGATTAATGCCAACTCCGGGCCGGATTTTTCAAATGCGCGCATTAAGCTGGCGAGCACAGATTGGGCCGGACCTATAGAAATCCATATTCGTTCTTCGGATTGGTACCTTCATCAGCACCAAAAAGATCCAGCCTATGATCAGGTAGTTCTCCACGTAGTCTGGGTCAATAACGTCAATGCTAAAACAAGCAATGGACGGGAAATTCCCACACTGGAACTAAAAGACAGGGTTGAAGGGGATCTGCTGCGCAGGCATCAAAAGTTGGGGAAAGGCAATTCTATCATTCCTTGCGAGCGACAATCCGATAGAATTCCTCTCAACCGTTTTCAAAAAATGCTGGAACACACGATCCGTCAAAGGGTCGAAAGAAAATCACAGGAAGTAATTGCATTACTGGATCGCCACAGCTATAACTGGGACCAGGTTACTTATCTGGTTCTGGGAAAAAATTTCGGTTTTCACGTAAACACCGATGCGTTTGAGACTTTGGTAGGTGTTGTGCCTTTGCCAATAGTAAGAAAAATGCGTTCTAATATCATTCAGTTGGAGTCTTTGTTTTTCGGTCAGGCGGGTTTTCTTCAGCGAGTCACAGGTGATTCCTATTATCTTCGGCTTCAAAGAGAATACGAGTTTTTAACAAAGAAATATTCCTTCAAGCCAGGGTTGATGAAAAAGGAAATGTGGAAGTACCTTCGATTGAGACCCTCAAACTTTCCTGGTTTGCGTATTGCTCAATTCGTTTCAATGATGCACCTTGAGGGTTTCCGGTTCTCGAATATCAGGGAAGCCCTCACCGCCAACCAGTTTTCGAGAATGGTAGTAAAACCATCCTCATATTGGGACGACCACTACGACTTTGGTAAAAAATGGGGCGTAAGGAGGAGTGCCTTAGGCAAGTCCAGTAAGGAAAACCTGGTAATCAATACGGTAGTACCGCTATTAGTGGCTTACGCAGACTATACAGGACAGCCAATATACCGTAAACGAGCGATCGGGTTGATGAAGCAGGTGCCAACTGAACAGAATCGGATGGTATCATATTGGAAAGACAAAGGTTTTGAGGTATCTTCCGCATACTACTCACAGGCTGTGATTGAATTGAATAATCAGTATTGTAACTTGAGAAAGTGCCTTGATTGTTTCATCGGACAGTCACTTTTGACGGGGGCTCCCAAGCTATAGCGGGCATGCTCTGGCTTATTCATATCTGCTTGATCGCGCTGCTCAGTTGGTGGATTTATAAGATTTATGAGAGATCTCCGGCCCGGCCCTACTATTGGTATGGACTTTTTGCTAAGATACTGGCTGGTGTGGGGTTTGGGTTGCTTTACAAATACCATTTTCAGGGAGGGGATACCTGGGCTTTTTTTGAGGGCTCAAAAGTCCTCGCGGAGGGGTTTTTTGAGCACCCCAAAAGTTATTTCCTCTGGTTGTCAGGAAATTCCTGGCCTGACCATCTGGTAAATGAAATTGGATATCAGGGTGCACCCAGGGCTTTATTAATGATCAAAATTCTCAGTGTACTAACATTGATTACCGGGGGGAATTATTGGTTATGTAGCGCTTACCTGTCATTATTTTCCTTTGGTGGTTTATGGGCTTTGGTTGATCGGATAGCGCGCACCTACCCGGGCTCTACCAAAGCTGTTATGGGAGCGTTTATCTTCTTACCCAGTACCCTGTTTTGGAGTTCCGGAGTTTCAAAGGAAACACTATTTATGGGTGTATTCGGTTATTTGACAGCTTGGTTTTGGCCCTATTTTATGCGACAGAATGAGCGCAAATATTATTACTGGTGGTTGGCCATACCCATGATACTGGTATTATTTCAGTTGAAATACTACTATATGGCAGTATTATTGCCGGTTTTGATTGCCACTGTGATACACAGCCGGATATTGCAAAGGAATCAAAGTTGGTTGATGGTCCACGGCACCTGGATCATGATTTTTACCATTTTGATCTTTGGTGCCTCCTGGCTGCATCCCAATCTAAGGTTAGATTATTTAACCGGCATGGTTAAAAACAATGCCCTGGAAATTATATCCAAGACCGGTTCCAGGGCATTGATTGTTTTTATAGAAAACCCTGATCCTACCTTCTGGATGGGCATTAATCTGCCTTGGGCCACGGTTACCGGGATATTTCGCCCTAATTTGGGTGACTGGGGTTCTTTTTTACAAAATTTAGTAATCCTGGAAAATCTGACCATCGCCATTTTAATAATTGGACGCATTAGATCACTTCGTAATGCGGACCTGCTTCCACCGGATTGGTTTCCCTGTTTAGTCTATGTTTTGATATTGGCAGGGTTACTGACACTGTCGACTCCAAACTTTGGCACTCTGGTCCGATACAAGGTATCTTTCATGCCGGTATTTGTTTTCCTGATACTTTACAAAAATACCTGGTGGGATAAGGTGACTGCCAAACTGCCGTAATATCCTCTACTTGTGGATCTAGGGACATTGATTTAACTTTGCATTCACTATGGAACAACCTGTACTTGTATTTGGAGCCGGTGGCTTGGGTAAATTGGCGATGGATATTTTCCACAGCAACGGTGTGGTAGTCTACGGTTTTTTGGATGACAACAAATCATTGCACGGCGAATTGGTAGATGAGGTTTCCGTTTTGGGATCTACTAATGATCAGGGATATTTAAAGCTTATTGGCAAACAATGTCAGGCCTTTGTTGCCGAAAATGATAAGAGAATAAAAAAGGACCTGGTGGGGATGCTCAATGAGAAAAGAAAAGTGATGCCGGTTAATGCTATTCACACCAGTGCTTATCTGTCATCTTCTGCTTCAGTGGGACACGGTAATTTGATCAGCGCCGGGGTGGTAGTGAATGCACATGCCAGATTGGGTAATCATGGCATCCTGCACGCTCAATGTACTATTGATTATGAAGTGAGTATAAATGATTATGTGGAGGTTGGCGCAGGCAGTATCGTGGGTTCTGGGGTTTCTATAGGAACCGGGGTTTTTATTGGAGCCGGGGCGACCCTGGTTTCAGGAGTTACTATCGGCGACCATGCCAGGATAGGGGCGGGGTCAGTGGTAATCTCAGAGGTAGCTAAAAACGAAACAGTCTTTGGAAACCCGGCGCAAAAGATAGCCGACAAATAAATTATGCAGCCATACAGTATACTTCTGTACTATTGTTACACCAAGATTGAAGATCCTGACGGATTCAGGGAGGCTCATCACTTTTTTTGTCTTGACCTGAATCTAAGGGGTAGGATTATTGTAGCATCGGAAGGCCTTAACGGAACTGTTTCCGGACTAAGGGCTGATTGTCAACAGTATATGGATCATTTAAGATCAGACAACCGTTTCGCTCATATCGAATTTAAGGTTGAGCCATCGCCTGTTCAAGCCTTCATAAAGTTAAACATCAGGGTCAAACCAGAGATCGTTAACCTGGGACTACCACATATTGATCCCAACCGCAAAACTGGAGCATATCTGGAACCGGGTGAATTCCTGGAAATGAAGAAGCAGGAAGACGTGGTGGTATTGGATGTCCGGTCCAACTACGAGCATCGACTGGGTAAATTCAAAGATGCCAGGATCCTGGATATGGAGAATTTTAGAGAATTTCCAGAAAAATTGTCTGAATTGCAGGGGTTGAAGGACAAAAAAATCATCACCTACTGCACCGGTGGCATAAAGTGTGAAAAAGCCAGTGCTTTCTTATTGGAAAATGGCTTTAATAACGTGTACCAATTACATGGAGGTATCATAAAACATGGATTGGAGGCCGGTGGGGAAGACTTTGAGGGGAAGTGTTACGTTTTTGATAGCCGGGTAGCAGTTGAGGTAAACCGGGTAAACCCCAAGGTGATATCCAAATGCCATGTTTGTCAGATGGACTGCGACCGCATGGTGAACTGCGCCAACCCAACCTGTAACCTGCATGTGCCGCTTTGCCATAAATGTGCCCGGGAATATGAGGGGGCCTGTTCGAAAGAATGTCAGGAAAGCCCGAAGAAGAGGCCTTTTAACCAATCCGGGTACTACCAGAAGGAACTTAACGGTTACAATCCCTATAGAGGAATCAGGAGGGATGGATGATAATTACGAAGGACAAATTACGAAGGTGTTAGGGTGTTAGGAACAATTGAACGCCAAACACCGATTAACGATTGAAAAATTTCTGCCCAGGTTATTCCTAATTCCTAATTTGTAATTCGTAATTTCAAAAAACTATAGATAAAATGTCGCGCAATGAACAGAATTCAAAAAATATTTTCTTATTACTTAGGATTCTACTAAATTAGTTTTATAAATACCGCATACACTAAAAAGAAACCATGAAGACATTTAAGAACTTATTGCTACTTGGAGGGGTGATTTTTATTTCCAGCTGCCTCTCATACGAAAAATACGTAGTAGAATCAGATTATAGCTATTTGGGAAAATTCAAAAGGTACCAAACCTTTGACTTTTTAAGCGACGCCAATTATAACAAAATAGAGAGTGAGCAGGATACTACTTTACGGAAGGCTATTTCTTCCAGAATGAAATTACAGGGATTCAAACAGGAAAATAAAAACCCCAACCTGTTAGTAACCTACAAGGTATTTTACGATGACTTCAATTTTCAAGGTTACCAGCAACCTGATTTGGAGCAATGGATCAGGTATGAAGATGAAGACATGGAATACGATCCCATAAAGTACAGTTTGCGACAAGGAACCTTATTGATTATATTCCTGGATCGGAAAAAGGAAACTGCCGTATGGCAGGGTTACGCCTCCAGTCTCTTTGCAAACCGTCAGTTTGACAACGACAGATACCTTAAACGGGCCGTACGGAATATTTTCGACCAGTATCGTTTATTTGCCGACGGTACGGTAATCAATACCCGGTTCAATTAGAACAAAAATGAAACACGGGCCAAAGGAACATCCAGCTCAGGCACTATCAGCTTGATTTGGATGTTTTTTTTGTTTCTTAAAACAGGTATGACTACTTCCTTGTTCTGGTTATTGATCAGTAATTAAAGAAAAGCATGGGTTTACCGCTGTCCATTCATTTATTAATGAGTTAAAGCAGCACGCTAGGGCTTCTTCATCCTAAACGCAGTTTCTATGGCATCACAAAACTCGGTGGTGGCGGTGCGTATGCTACTTTCAACTTCCTTCCATCGTTCTTTGTCACCAAGTACTTCTTTGGCGCTATTTTCCAGGGTGTCGATATTTTTTTTCACCTCCTCAACCCTTTGATCAATTTCCTGTTGCCAATCAATTTTTGAAAGCTGGGAATCTGCGATCATTTGATCAATTTTCTTGCCAAGGTCCTTAAGCACATCTTCTACTTTTCGATGTTTAGTTTCCATTTAGTCAGTTTTAAATTTCTATATCCAATAGAATGTTTACGGACGAAGTCATGGATGGGTTTAGACAGCTAATCTTCAAAAAGCGATACAAATTCAAAAGTATTACCATTAAATAGCCCGCGGTCGCTCAGCTTTAGTTCAGGGATTACCAATAGAGCCATAAATGACAGCGTCATGAAAGGAGCTTCCAGTTTACAACCCAGAGATTTGGCCATGGCATCGACCGCTATATATTTTTCTGCTACCCAATATCCGTCGTCTGGCGACATGAGTCCGGCTACCGGTAGCTGGAGTGCCTCCTTGCGCGCACCAGAAACCGCTACCACCCCGCCCTTGTGACTGATTATCTCATTTACCGCTTCACAAATACTATGATCGTCGACACCTACCGCAATAATGTTATGGGAGTCATGCGCTACTGAGGATGCTATAGCCCCCTCCTTAAGCCCAAAATTTTGGACAAAAGCGATAGCCGGTGGCGCGTCATGATACCGGTTCACCACCACAATTTTAAGAAAGTCCCGATTAATATCACTAAGTGCCAAACCGTTAACTTCCTTAACGGGCATTATTTTTTCAGTAGTGACCAGTTGTCCGTCCTCCGGGACGATCACCCTGACGGCTTTCCCTTCGACCTTAAGTTGGAAATCTTTAGTTTTTTTTAAATCTGTATGAAAGTTGTTGGCATACTCGGACTTAACCGATGGTATCAAACTTTGGCCGTGCTTGCTAACCAGTTGTCCGTTGATGTATGTTTCCAGAACCTTGAACTCCTTTAGGTCACTAACCACCAGGAAATCAGCCGGATCACCTTCCTTCAATAATCCCACGTCCAAGCCATAATGCCTCACCGGGTTTTGGCAAGTCACCTTTAAAACCATCAGCGGATCGATGCCGATAGCCACTGACCTGCTGGCAAGTAAATTGATATGTCCGCTAAGCAGGCTGTCTGGGTGTTTATCATCAGAACAAAACATCACTTTGTCTGCATACTTAGGTAACAGCGGAATAAGGGCATCGAAATTTCTAGCTGCACTGCCCTCTCGAATTATTATGTGCATGCCACCAGCCAATTTATCCAATGCTTCTTCTAAAGTGAAGCACTCATGATCTGTAGTAATTCCCGCAGCAGCATATAACCTGGCGTCCTCACCTCGTAAGCCAGGGGCATGGCCATCCACTGGCTTCTGGAATTTATGTGCCAATTGAATTTTGCGCATCACCTCTTTGTCAGCATTCAGTACACCCGGCCAGTTCATCATTTCTGCAAGGTATTTAATGTCCGGATTCGACAACAATAAGTCAATATTGTCACTGTCTATAGTTGCTCCGGAGGTCTCATACGGAGTAGCTGGCACGCAGGAAGGGGCTCCAAAGTAGCATTTGAAATTTACCTTTTTACTGTTTTCGATCATAAAATATACTCCGTCGGCCCCGAGCACATTACCGATCTCATGGGGGTCCGAAACAGTAGCTACTGTGCCATGTACCACCGCCAATCGTGCAAATTCCGATGGGACAAGCATTGAACTTTCGATGTGCACATGGGCGTCAATAAAACCAGGAATTAGGAAGGGACCATTGCTGGCTTTAAGTTTACGTATTTGAGTGATTTTGCCTTGGTCTACGGTAATAGAACCAGCATAAATTGATCCGGCATCAACATCGACTATTTGTCCTTCGACTTCAAACGATTCCATAGATTAAGTGGATTAACCGGCTTAAAGCTAAGATTAGTTCATAACATCTTACCAGTAGGGGCAGTTTTTTCGTAAATTTGCTAAGCTTAATGAAGATATCATGAAAATTGTAACCCGTTTTGTGTTATTGTTGTCAATATTAGCAATAGGCTTGTCAGCCTGTAAGTCAAATCAGAAGACCATTAAAAAAGGTAAACCCATACCTTGCCCCCAAAAGGATTGCTGATTTTCTGTACACTTCCCATTTAAGTCGATGGAAAAGATTGTCATAGCGATAGATGGTTACTCGGCATGCGGTAAAAGTACCACGTCCAAAGCGGTAGCCCATCTAATGGAGTATATTTATATAGACACAGGCGCCATGTACCGGGCGGTAACCTTGTACTTCCTGAATAATTATATAAATCTGACTAACCCCAGGCTGATTCAAAAGTCTCTGGACAATATTGAATTGGAATTTGAACATGGTGGCCGGCAACAGGGATGTGAGATATATCTAAATGGAATTAATGTATCCAAAGAGATCAGAGGTATATTTGTAACGGATAAAGTTAGTGAAGTTAGTGCTTTACCGCAGGTACGGGAGAAAATGGTGACCCAACAAAGGAAATTTGGAAAAAGAAAAGGATTGGTGATGGATGGCCGTGACATTGGTACGGTGGTATTTCCTGAAGCCGAGTTAAAGATATTTATGACCGCAGAATTGAGGGTCCGGGCAGCGCGCAGGCAAGCAGAGCTACTGGAACAAGGTCATCTGGTCAATTTGGATAAGATAATTAGTAATCTTAGTAAAAGGGACGGATTGGATACTTCCCGTGCTGTAGGCCCTCTAAAGCAATCGCAGGATGCGCACTTGATTGATACTACTCATTTGACTTTTTCAGAACAGGTAGAAGAGGTTTTAAATTTAGCTACCAGCGCTATGGTCAGACTGGATCACCAACATAAGCTCACCACAAGATGAATAAATGATGAATATAGAGATTGATCAAAATTCTGGTTATTGCTTTGGAGTTGAATTTGCTATTCAGATGGCAGAGGATGAGTTACTGGATGGTAATGTATTGTACTGCCTCGGCGACATTGTTCACAATGATATGGAGGTTGAACGACTAACAAATAAAGGATTGGTAATAATTTCCAGGGACGAATTGAAAACCCTAAAAAATAGCAGGGTGCTTATCAGAGCTCATGGCGAACCCCCTGAAACCTACAAGATTGCTTTAGAAAATAATCTTGAATTGGTTGATGCTTCTTGTCCAGTAGTACTAAAGTTGCAAAACAGGGTAAAAAATGCTTATGACAAGGTAAAAGACCAAGAGGGTCAGATAGTCATTTACGGTAAAAACGGGCATGCCGAAGTGGTCGGACTTTCCGGACAAACCAAACAACAAGCGATTGTGGTAATGGAGGAAAAAGACCTGGATCAAATTGACTTTACCAAGTCCATTACACTATTCAGTCAAACTACAAAAAGTACAAAAGGATTTTACCACCTCAAACAGTTGATCCAGGAGCGCATTCAGCAGGCCAATGGAGGTCTGGAAACCGTTGATTTCAAAGCGAATGATAGTATCTGCCGTCAAGTATCAAACCGGGAACCCATACTGGTGGGTTTCTCCACAACACATGATATAATAATTTTCGTCAGCGGTAAAAAAAGCTCCAATGGAAAAGCGCTTTACAGTGTGTGTAAGGATCATAACACCAGAAGTTACTTCATTGAAAATGGAACTGAGCTGGATATATCCTGGTTTAGGCCGGATGATTCTGTTGGTATTTGCGGTGCCACTTCCACACCCATGTGGTTAATGCAACAGGTAGCAGATGCCATTGAACAGTTTGACGGCCAACTAGTGTCAATACCAGGTGATTAGAGCCGGTTTGGGCAGAATTCAATTATTCTTTAATAAAATTGCTTAAGGTTAGATTTCATTAAATTTTTATTATTTTTGCCTCGATTTCATCCAGATTGAGGACTAATGGAACATTCCAAATGTCGAAATTCGTAAAGCTAGGTAGGGGGTTCAACGTTAATTTAGCAGGTGAAGCCAAGCAAGAAATCGTTGACTCGCTGGCTGTAAATATTTTTGCCCTTAAGCCCACGGATTTTCAGGGTATTGAAAGACCTAAGCTACTGGTTGGAGAAGGAGATGTGGTTAAAGCAGGCTCCCCGCTGATGTTTGATACAACCCAACCAGATGTCATGTTTACAGCTCCTGTTAGCGGGGAAGTTGTAGAGATCCAAAGAGGCGCTAAAAGAAAACTTTTGGCGATTAAGGTGCTTGCAGACCAGAGGATAGAATACCTGAATTTTCATAAATACTCAGTCTCTGAATTACACAGCCTTAGTAAAGACGACATACTAAATCAGATAATCCCCAGTGGCATTTGGCCACGGATGATACAGAGACCCTATGGGATAATTGCAAATCCCAAAGACAAACCTAAGTCCATATTTATCTCCTCATTTGATTCTCACCCGTTGGCTCCCGGATTTGACTTCCTTTTAAAGGGGGAAGATCATTATTTTCAGATAGGCTGTGATATGTTAAGGAGGCTAACCAGGGGAAAAGTACATCTTAACCTGGATTCAGATGCTGAGGTAAGTGTCTTGTTTGGTTCGGTAACTGGCGTCCAGGTGAATAAGTTTTCTGGCCCTCATCCATCGGGCAATGTGGGTGTGCAGATTCATCATCTGGATCCTATTAATAAAGGTGAAGTTGTATGGACTATCAGCCCATATGGTGTTACGCAAATCGGGAAATTGTTCCTCGAGGGCATATATGATGCCAGTAAGATATTGGCTATTGCCGGCCCCCCTGTAAAGAACCCAAGATATTACCGGACTTACGACGGGGCTTGTATTGAAAAGTTTGTCGAAAATAATCTTTCACACCAGAATGTACGATTTGTTTCTGGAAACGCTCTTACCGGTGAGAGAATTGCTGCGGATGGGTTTGTTGGATTTTATGATCATCTGATAACGGTATTGACAGAAGGAGATTATTCTGAATTCCTGGGATGGTTAAAACCTACAACAAAAAAACTTAGTTTTCATCGGGCTTGGGGTCTGCTGTCTTTTCTGAAGAAAGACCAGAAATTTGATTTGGATACCAATACCTGCGGTGAGGAGCGGGCATTCGTGCAGACAGGTGTGTTTGAGCAAGTAACTCCTATGGACATTCTGCCAACTTATTTGATCAAAGCCATCATGGCAGAAGATTATGACGAAATGGAAGCCTTGGGGATCTATGAAGTGGTAGAGGAGGATCTGGCATTATGTGAATTTGTTGATGTGTCCAAGCACCCAATACAATCAATATTAAGGGAGGGCATCGAATTAATGCTAAAAGGTTAAATGAGGGCAATCAAAGATTTATTAGACCGGCAAAAACCTCTGTTTCAGAAAGGTGGCAAGTATGAGAAATTTTACTACTTGTTTGAAGTTGCTGAAACTTTTCTGTTTTCTCCTGACCATATTACCGACCCTAAGGGCGTCCAGATAAGAGACGCTATTGATCTTAAGAGGTTAATGATGACAGTGATCATAGCCATGGTCCCTTGTTTGCTGTTTGGGATTTGGAATGTGGGTCATCAGCACTACATTGCTACCGGTCAGGTTGCCACATTTTTACAGAAAGTTGGTATAGGAACATATGTAGTGCTGCCAATGGTACTGGTATCCTATGCTGCAGGAGGTTTGGTAGAGGCGATTTTTGCCATAATAAGAAAGCACCCAATTAACGAGGGATTCCTGGTTACAGGAATGCTGGTACCACTTATTTTACCTCCAACCATACCATTATGGCAAATTGCTCTTGGAACAATATTCGCTGTGGTGATTGCCAAGGAAGTATTTGGAGGAACAGGGATGAATGTGTTGAACGTAGCAATGACCGCCCGGGCATTTTTGTATTTTGCCTACCCTGCACAAATGTCGGGTGATGTCTGGACTTACATGGGCGATGCCACACCGGTGGAGGGTTATTCCGGCGCTACCGCATTGGCCCTTGCCTATGATGCCTCAGTAGCTGGCACCGGCACGGTATTGGCCTCGCTGGGGGACAGTTGGTACGCCAATTTGTATGATTTGGAAAATATTTTTCTTGGTGCAATGCCGGGCTCGATAGGAGAGACATCAGCACTTATGGTCCTGTTGGGTGCTGCGATATTAATACTAACCGGGGTAGGTAGCTGGAAAATTATTGTCAGTGTATTTGGGGGTAGCTTGTTTATGGGCTATCTTTTCAATCTGCTGGGTCTTAATGAATTTATGCTAATGCCTGCATATTATCACTTGATGATTGGGGGTTTGGCATTTGGTGCAGTGTTTATGGCCACTGATCCTGTGACAGCTGCCAATACTGAAACAGGAAAGTGGATTTACGGCTTTTTAATAGGAGTACTTACGGTAATTATTAGGGTGTTTAACCCTGCTTATCCTGAAGGTATTATGTTGGCAGTGTTATTAATGAACGTATTCGCTCCGTTAATTGATTTTTATGTAGTTCAGGCAAACAAAAAAAGAAGGTTAAAACGTGCGACAGTCTAATACCTATATTATAGTATTTTCCATAATTACCACCATCATTTTGGGAGGGTTACTTTCAGTTACTTCGGTAGGATTAGCCCCCAGACAAAAGATCCAGGTGGAATTGGATACCAAGAAAAGTATTTTAGGTGCGGTAATGGAAGTTAAGAAAACCGATGATGTTCTGGACATTTATGATAAAAGAATTGAGTCATTGGTTGTGGACATCAAAGGCAATGTTGTGGAGACTGATGAGTCAGGAAATCCTTTGATTGCGGAAGATGTCTCCATAGAAAAGAATTTTAGAAAATCTCCTGAAGATCGATTATACCCGGTTTTTCTTTTTAAAGGAACTGGTAATGAGATAGAAGCTTACATATTGCCAATCTATGGAAACGGACTTTGGGATGTGATTTGGGGTTATGTAGCGTTGAACAAGGATCTCAATACCATAAGAGGAGCCGTGTTTGATCACAAAGGAGAAACCCCTGGGTTGGGGGCAAGAATATCAGAGAGTGAAGTGCAATCCAGGTTTGTCGGTCGAAAAGTATATGATTCAGATGGAGGACTGGTTTCCGTGAGCATGCTAAAAGGAGAGGGCAATGCAGCAGAATTGTTGGACGATCATCATGTAGATGGGTTGGCGGGCGCTACCATTACCGCCAGGGGGGTGAACAACATGCTCCTTAACTACCTGGAGTACTATCAAAATTATTTAAAAAAGATTTCATCCTAGCATTAACCTTATATGGCGACAGAAACGTTAGACCAACCTATAGTAAAAAAAGAGCAGAGCGAAGGACTGCTGTCAAAAAGGAGACGAAAATTTGTTGCTGATCCGCTTAATGACGACAATCCAATTACCGTGCAGGTATTAGGGATTTGTTCTGCGCTGGCAATTACCCTGAAGATGGAACCAACGTTGGTTATGTCTATAGCAGTGCTCTTTGTGATTGTCTTTTCAAACCTTATTATATCGCGTTTACGCAATTTAATTCCCAATCGTATACGTATTATCGTGCAGTTGGCAATTATTGCCACATTGGTAACTTTAGTGAATGAAGTACTGAAAGCTTACCTCTACGACATGTATAAGGTGTTATCGGTATATGTGGGGTTGATCATTACCAACTGTATTATTATGGGAAGGTTGGAAGCTTTTGCAATGGGCAACAAAGCCTGGGACTCAGTGCTTGACGGATTTGGAAGTGGGTTTGGGTACGCCTGGATCATCTTGGCTGTGGCATTTTTCAGAGAACTATTTGGTTTCGGGTCATTGTTTGGATTTAAAATATTCGAGGCAGTTGGGATCGAAAACTTCCCCAATAATGGTTTAATGGTAACCCCTATCGGAGCCTTCATGATTCTGGGGATCATTATATGGATACAACGCTCTAAAACCAGGTATGTTGAACAATAGTACTCAGCAATTATGGAACTGATAAGTCTTGGCATAAGGTCGATTTTTGTTGAAAATATGGTATTTGCCTATTTTCTTGGAATGTGTTCCTATTTGGCTGTTTCCAAAAAAGTCTCTACTGCGGTAGGCTTAGGTTTAGCAGTAATATTTGTTCTAACCATAACAGTGCCTGCAAACTGGATGATCAAAGAGTTCATCCTAAGGGAGGGGGCCCTTAGCTGGATTGGAATACAGTTTGATACCGTAGATCTAAGCTTTCTTCAATTTATTATGTTTATAGCCATCATCGCAGCCATGGTACAATTGGTAGAGATGGTTATTGAAAAATTGTCCCCTGCATTGTACGGATCATTGGGTATATTCCTTCCTTTGATTGCGGTCAATTGTGCCATCCTGGGGTCTTCATTATTTATGGTTCAAAAGGACTTTAATCTAATCGAATCGACCGTGTATGGGTTTTCTTCAGGAGTTGGATGGTTTCTGGCAATTATCGCGCTGGCTGCAATTCGTGAAAAGTTAAAATACAGCAATGTTCCTGATGGCCTCAAAGGATTAGGGATCACCATGCTCATTACAGGATTGATGGGACTGGCTTTCATGTCCTTCATTGGCATTTCTATTTGATCTAAGATCTCAGATCTATAGATCCTTTCTTCCTGACAGGTTAATCAGATAACCAACAAGGAAAAATGTAAATCCTACTAAACTGATAGGAGGCATGCCACCGTGCCAACCGGCAGGATTCAACCATCCGTTGATACCAATAAAGAAAAGATGACTACCGGTAAATAACATAGATACCAGCAATACTTTTCTGGAGGTAATGAATTCAATCAAATCTTTATCTTTTCTGAAATTGGAATTGAAACTAATATTCGATCAAACAGACGGAATCGGAATTATTTAACTATGAAGAAACAAAATGTAATTGGCAAATTCTACAAATGCTGTTTAACTTACCAACTTAGCATTATGTTTATGAAAAAGTATAAATTTCCATCGATTCCTACTTACTTCTTAAGAGGATTATTGTTATTGGTTCCTTTAGCACTCACCGTATACATCATCGTAATGTCCATACGTTGGCTGGATGGATTAGTTAAGCTCAATATACCTGGATTGGGTTTATTGATTATTCTGGGATCCATAACGATTTTTGGTTACCTGGGCAGCTCTTTTTTGATTCAGCCAATACTTAATTTTTTTGAAAGGATTATGGTAAAAGTGCCATTGGTTAGGATCATTTACACCTCGTTGAAGGATTTGATGTCAGCTTTTGTAGGAGATGAAAAGAAGTTCCAGCAACCGGTGATGGTAGACATGATCCCTGACGGTACCATTAAACGGGTTGGGTTTATTACTCAGCAGGACATGACCAATCTGGGGGCGCCTGGATTTGCAGCTGTATACTTTCCTCATAGCTATAATTTTTCTGGAAACTTGATGTTAATTCCTCGGGAACAGGTCCGACCCTTGGCGTTATCCAGTACCGAAGCCATGAAGTTTATAGTTTCAGGAGGAGTATCAGAAATCTTACTGCCAAACGAAGAAAGATGAATCAGCTTCGCCTCTTCGAGGACCCAGAGGCATCTTCCAATAAAAATTTCACTATTTATAGATCCTCAGCAGGATCCGGAAAAACCTTCACCTTGGTAAAGGAGTATCTGAAGATCGTTCTTCGTAACCCCCAGGATTATCAACATATTCTGGCCATAACTTTCACCAACAAGGCCACTGAGGAAATGAAGGAGCGCATACTTAACGATCTCAGGGAAATGGCTGCTGGTGAAAACACAGCCATGAAAAATGCTATTGAGGAAGAGGTCAAGCATTTTGAACAAAAACTTAATATTCAGGACAGGGCAAAAAAAGCGCTAAAAAATATACTTCATAATTATTCCAGATTTTCCGTAAGTACTATTGATCATTTTTTTAGTCAATTGGTTAGGGCCTTGGCCAGGGAGTTAAAGCTCAATCTCAACTATGAAATTGATGTAGACGATGATACCGCCATGGAAGAGTCTCTACATCTACTATATGAAAGTCTTACTCATGATGAGGAATTACGCAATTGGATCAAGGATTTTGCCTTCAGCCGCATTGAAGACGACAAGGGCTGGCAGTTGGATTACACTTTGATTGAATTTGGCAAAGAGTTGTTTAAAGAGAAATTTCATCAAGGATTTAGCAAGCTGAAAAAAGAGGAAGTGAATATTAAGTCCCTCAGAAACCTGGAGAAGCAGCTTCAAAGTACTCAACAAGAGTATAAGTCCAGGCAAAAAAAATATGCCCGACAGGCCATTCAATTGATTGCCCATTACGGATTAAAAATGGACGACTTTAAAGGAAAGGGCAGGGGACCGGCCAACACCTTTGAAAAGATCCTAAAAAATGACCTGGCACTTAATCCTACCTTCCAGAAAACTGCCCGTGGAGAAGATGACTGGTATACCGCCTCCAGCCAGAAGCGGGAGGAGATCAGAACTGTGGTGAGAGCCGGACTTGGCCAGATTGCCTTGGATATTTATGAATATCACATGGCTCACTATCATGAGTACATGACGGCCTATCAATTACAGCGGCATATCTACAGTTACGGCTTGCTTGATGCCATTAGTGAACAATTAAAGGTCTATCGCCAGTCCAATAATCTTATGTTGCTGTCGCACAATAGCTTTCTGCTCAGAGAAATTATTTCAGACAGAGAAGCTCCATTTCTATTCGAAAAACTTGGCAATTACTATCATCACGTGCTTATCGATGAGTTTCAGGAT
>CAZOJZ010000208.1:0-8976 GCA_964580205.1 uncultured Roseivirgaceae bacterium | reverse complement strand
ACTTTAGGTACTGAGGTCAATGGACTCGATTATTATTACACATTGGACAGTTCCGTGCCCGATACTGCTTCCATCATATACCACGGCCCCTTCACTGTCAACCAAGGGCTAAACATCCGTGCCAGAGCCTTCAAGGATGGGGAGCCTCTAGGCAAAACCTCCACTTTGTATTTCCCCATCCATCTGGGAGCAAAAGGATCAATCAGATACCACACGCCTTATCTTGATTTCAAAGATGCAGCTGGTGAAGATGCCCTGGTTGATTATAATTATGCCAGCCTCACCATTTCAGACGACAATTGGCAGGGGTTTGGAGGTGATGTGGAGGTGGATATTAATTTTCCTGAACCTCAAAGGGTCTCAGAAGTACAGTTGACCAATCTGCGGTTCACTATCTCAGGTGTCTATGTACCGGAATCGCATCAGGTCTATGGGTCTAAAGATGGTGAAGAATATTTCCTATTGGCAGAAATCGAGCAGAAAATGAAGAGCCACACTCAGGGAAGGAATAAGGTCACCGCCAAAATCTCGTTCGATCCTCAGGAAGTAAAGTCGTTAAAGATTAAATCGAAATCACTTAATCCAATTCCACCTGGCCATCACCGGGCCGGTGAAGCTAGTAAGATATACCTAGATGAAATTGTTATTTTCTGAGGTTTGGTTTGGATTAAGCTGGTAGACAAATGACCTTTCAAGTGATTATAAATCAAAACATTTTAATATATTTGCAGCCCATTACCGGCCCAGTTGTAGGAAGTAAATAATAAGCGGTTAAAACCCATGTCAACAGTAAAAATATTTGCAGGTTCTGCTTCTCAATCACTTGGAGAAAAGATCGCACAATCCTATGGCGTAAAAACAGGGGCTCTATCATTGGAAAAATTTAGTGACGGCGAAATGTGTCCAAGTTTTGATGAGTCCGTAAGGGGCTGTGACGTGTTTTTAATACAATCCACCTATCCGCCAGCAGACCACATATTGGAATTACTGTTGATGATCGATGCCGTTCGGAGAGCTAGTGCCAAGCAAGTGACAGTGATAGTTCCATACTTTGGTTACGCCAGACAGGACAGGAAAGACAAACCCAGGGTTTCCATAGCCGCCAAGCTGAATGCCAATTTGCTATCAGCTGCTGGTGCTGATCGACTGATGACCATTGATCTTCATGCCGGACAGATTCAGGGTTTTTTTGATTTCCCTGTGGACCACTTATATGGCTCAGCAATCTTTGTTCCTTACTTAAGGCAACTACAATCTAATAATCTTGTATTTGCAGCTCCTGATGTAGGAGGTGTTGGACGTGCAAGGGCATTCGCAAAGTATTTTAACGCGGAGTTGGTGGTTTGCGACAAACATCGAAAGCGGGCCAATGAAATAGCCTCTATGCAAGTAATAGGAAATGTTGAAGACGCTGATGTGGTTATGGTTGATGACTTAGTGGATACCGCAGGAACCATCTGTAAAGCAGCCCAGGTGATTAAAGAAAAAGGTGCTCGCAGCGTAAGGGCAGCGGTTACCCATGGAGTACTTTCAGGAAAAGCACTTGATAATATTGGTAATTCATTGCTGGAGGAATTGGTAATAACTGATACCATACCGTTACGCACACCTCATGAAAAGATCCATGTACTTACCGTGGCCAACTTATTTGCCAGCGCCATAAAAGAAATTAGAACACAAGGTTCAATTAGTTCATTATTTATCTAAAAATTTAATTAACCATCATGAAAACTTTAGAGATTATAGGGTATAAAAGAGCAAATCTCGGCAAAACTGATGCTAAAAAGCTAAGAACGGAGGGCAGGGTCCCTTGCGTTTTATATGGAGGAAAAGATCAGATGCATTTTGAAACTCCGATGATCAACTTCAGGGATTTGGTGTATACAACAGATGCTCATTTTGTCAATATTTCCGTTGATGGAAAGCAGGCCAGAGCAATTTTGCAAGACATCCAATTTCATCCGGTCAGTGAGATGATCATGCACGTTGATTTTCTGGAATTACTTGATGGTAAAGCCATCAGCATGAATATTCCGGTACGGACCAAAGGAAATGCCCCCGGGGTATCTGAAGGTGGCAAGTTATACATTAATCAGAAGTATATTTTAGTGAAAGCACTTCCTGAAGATATGCCTGAAGAAATTTTAATCGATATCTCCAAGCTTGATCTAGGTGGTTCCATTAAAGTGGGTGAGTTGGAAACTGAGCAATTCGAATTTTTAACCAGCGACCTGGTAAGTGTTATTTCAGTAGAAACACCGAGAACCATCAGGGTAATTGAAATTGAAGATGAGGAAGAAGAATTGTTAGAAGAAGGAGAAGAAGGAGAAGAAGGAGAAGAAGGTGGTGAGGAAGCAGCAGAGGGTGGGGATTCTGGAGGAGATTCTAAAACTCCTGAGGGAGACAGCTAGAGAATCTCAAATCTCGGATCTCAAATCTACAAATTACGATCTGAGATCTGAGATCTGAGATCTGAGATCTTATGAAATATTTGATCGCTGGATTGGGAAACATCGGCCCTGAGTATGAACTTACTCGTCATAATATTGGGTTTTTAGTATTAGACAAGTTGGTAGAAGGCCGGAAAGTTGCATTTGAGGTTGATAAATTGGCTTACAAGACAGAATTTCGTTTTAAAAGCCGCAACATTCACATGATCAAACCTACCACCTATATGAACCTAAGTGGTAAATCGGTGAATTACTGGCAACAACAGTTGAAAATTCCCACTGCCCAAACCCTGATAATCACAGATGATGTGGCGCTTCCTTTTGGGAGTTTAAGGCTTAGGGCCAAAGGGTCTCATGCCGGCCACAATGGACTAAAACATATAGAATCTGCCCTGGGTTCCAATCAATATCCCAGGCTGCGTTTTGGAATTGGCAATGATTACCCCAAAGGATTTCAAGTGGACTACGTACTGAGCAGATTCACCAAATCAGAGTTTGATGATTTGCCTGTTTCCATCGAAAAGGCAGTCAATATTATTCTTAGTTTTTGTACCATTGGCATTGACCGCACCATGACGCTGTTTAACTAGAGAACAAGGGAATAAGAGAATAAGAGAACAATTGAACAGTTAAACAGTTGAGCAACCGAACAATACTCCCAATGTTCTAATACTCTATTGTTCCCAATGTTCTACTGCTCCCAATGTTCTACTGCTCCCAATATTCTCCTGCTCCTAACTCACTTCCCCTCCTGGATTAATATCTTTATCGGGCTGCAGGAATGCAAAACTGCCATCAGCGTGCTCTGCCATCAGGACCATTCCTTGAGATTCAATACCCATGATTTTGCGAGGAGCAAGATTCAAAAGAACCGTCACCTGCTGTCCCACGGCTTCTTCCGGGCTGTAATGCCGGGCTATGCCGCTAACGATGATACGTTGGTCCAATCCGGTATCCACTAGAAGTTTTAATAATTTTTTGGACTTTGACACTTTCTCAGCTTCAACAATTTTACCTATGCGAATGTCCATTTTCTTGAAATCCTCGAAGGCAATAGATGCCTTAGCATCTGATATGTCCATAGTAGTATTTTCTATTTTGGAGTTTTTTAATTTTGCAACCTGACGGTCAACTACCTGGTCTTCTATTTTTTCAAAAAGCAATTCAGCCTTGCTTAGCTGATGACCTGGGGTGAGCAGTTCTACTGAACCTGCGTCTTGCCATTGCAGCTGCTCAAGCTGAAGCATACTTTGAAGTTTCTTACTGGTTTTTGGCAAGAAAGGGCCGGCAAGTACATTCAAGTTTGCCGCAATCTGCAAACTTATGTTTAGAATGGTTCCTACTCTGTCAGAATCATCTTTTATCAATTTCCAGGGCTCGGTATCCGCCAGGTATTTGTTTCCCATACGGGCTACATCCATCAATAAAGTTAATGCTTCCCTGAATCGAAAGGTCTCAAGTGAATCGGCAATTCTATGGGGGAACTCTGATAGTTTGGTCAACACTTCTCTATCCAAATCATACAATTTGCCGGCTTCTGGCACCTGTCCCTGAAAATATTTATGTGTAAGCACCATTACCCGATTAATGAAATTGCCAAAAATTGCCACCAGCTCGTTGTTATTACGGGCCTGAAACTCTTTCCAGGTAAAGTCGTTGTCCTTGGTTTCAGGGGCGTTAGCACATAAGACATAACGCAACACATCCTCTTTTCCCGGCAATTCTTCCAGATATTCATGCAACCAGACTGCCCAGTTCCGGGAGGTGGATATTTTGTCACCCTCAAGATTTAAAAATTCATTTGCAGGCACATTATCTGGCAATATATAGGAGCCATGTGCTTTCAGGACCACAGGAAAAATAATACAATGAAATACAATATTGTCCTTGCCAATAAAATGGATCAACCGGGTATCTTTATTCTTCCAGTAAGGTTCCCAGTCCTTTTTGTTCATCGCGGCCCACTCCTTGGTGGCGGAAATATAGCCGATAGGAGCATCAAACCACACATACAACACCTTTCCTTTAGCTTCTTCCAACGGTACCGGTACTCCCCAATCCAGATCACGGGTCATGGCCCGGGGCTTCAGGCCCTGATTTATCCAGGATTTACACTGACCATACACATTTGTTTTCCATTCCTTATGCCCATCCAGGATATATTCTTTTAACCAATCCTCGTACTTATCCATGGGAAGATACCAATGCCTGGTTTCCTTCAACACCGGTGGCTGACCGCTTAGCATGGACCTTGGATTTTTTAGATCTGACGGGCTCAAACTGGATCCACAATGCTCACATTGATCCCCATAAGCTGATTCAAACCCACAGTTGGGACAGGTCCCCTGAATGTAACGGTCGGCTAGAAACTGTTTATTTTCCTCATCATAGTATTGTCTGCTTACTTCCTCGGTAAAGACATCCTTATCATAAAGTGTTTTGAAAAATTCAGAGGCAGTATCCCAATGGACAGGGCTGGAGGTCCGGCTATAGTGATCAAAACTGATACCAAATTCCTTAAAAGACCGGTCGATCATGGCATGATACCTATCGACAATGTTTTGGGGAGTGACTCTTTCCTTTTTGGCCCGCAAAGTTATTGGAACCCCCAGTTCATCAGAACCGCACATAAAAAGCACATCTTTACCCTGGAGCCTTAGAAATCGTACATAAATATCAGCAGGTACATATACGCCGGCCAAATGCCCAATATGTACCGGTCCATTGGCATATGGTAAAGCAGCAGTAATGGTGAATCTTTGAAATGTCATGCCGGCAAAGATAAAAGTAATAGCTTAATTGATACCAATTAACCGGGGCAATTTCTTACTTTTGCCGCTTGATTAATCCACCAATGGAATCGATAAGAAATATAGCCATAATTGCCCACGTAGACCACGGGAAAACTACTCTTGTGGACAGGTTCATTCAAACTGCTCAGATATTTGAAGATCACCAGACAATGGGCGAATTAGTGCTTGACAGTAATGACCTGGAGCGTGAAAGGGGCATCACTATCTTGTCAAAAAATGTATCCGTAAGGTATCAAGATGTTAAAATTAATATAATCGACACTCCGGGGCACGCGGACTTTGGGGGAGAAGTAGAACGGGTATTGAAAATGGCGGATGGTGTATTGCTGCTGGTGGATGCATTTGAAGGTCCTATGCCACAAACCAGGTTCGTACTTGAAAAAGCTTTAAAGCTTGGGCTGAAACCAATAGTGGTCATTAATAAAATAGATAAGGAGAACTGCCGGCCGGACGAGGTTCACGAACAGGTTTTTGAGCTAATGTACAATCTGGACGCTACTGAAGAACAACTGGACTTTACCACCCTCTACGGATCCTCAAAACATGGCTGGATGAGTACGGACTGGAAAAAACCCACATCGGATATACATCCGCTGCTTGATGCAATAGTTAAGATTATTCCGGCGCCTGCCGATCTTAAGGGCGTACCCCAAATGCAAATTACCTCGCTTGACTATTCTTCATATGTTGGCCGGATCGCCATTGGTAGAGTTTACCAAGGCACGGTTGAGGAAGGAAAGACCTATGGACTAAGCAAGAAAGATGGCAGCCTAATAAAAGTGAAGGTCAAAGAACTGTTTGTCTTTGAAGGGTTGGGGAGAAAAAAAGCTGCCTCTGTAAGTTCAGGTGAAATTTGCGGGATAGTTGGGCTTGACGACTTTGATATTGGGGACACAATTACGGATATGGAAAACCCGGTAGCACTACCCAGGATATCTATTGATGAGCCAACCATGAGTATGCTTTTTACTATAAACAACTCGCCATTTTTTGGGAAAGAAGGAAAGTTCGTCACTTCCAGGCATTTACGGGAAAGATTAGAAAAAGAAACGGAGAAAAACCTGGCATTGAAAGTACAGCAGGGTGATTCCGAAGAAAAATTCATGGTACATGGGCGCGGAGTACTCCATCTTTCAATATTGATAGAAACCATGCGCCGAGAAGGTTACGAAATACAAGTGGGTCAGCCTCAGGTAATATTTAAGGAAATTGATGGCACTCGTCAGGAACCAATAGAGCACTTAGTGGTAGAATCTCCTGAAGAAACCTCAGGTAAGGTCATCGAGATGATCAGTCAACGCAAAGGTGAACTTGCAGTCATGCAGCCAAAAGGCGACTTGCAACATTTGGAATTTGATATACCGGCAAGGGGTTTGATTGGACTGCGGAATAACATGCTGACTGCAACAGCTGGCAAAGCAATCATGAACCACCGGTTCAAAGACTATCAACCCTATAAAGGAGATATTCCCGGAAGAATCAATGGGTCATTAATATCCATGGAAGACGGACCTGGAACTGCATATTCCATTGACAAATTGCAAGACAGAGGCGTTTTCTTCGTAAACCCCGGTGAAAATCTATATACCGGACAAGTAATCGGCGAACACACCCGTTCCAACGACCTGGTGGTTAATGTACAAAAGGGCAAGAAACTGACCAATATGAGGGCGGCAGGGTCTGACGATAATGCTAAGATCGCCCCTCCACGAACATTCTCACTGGAGGAAGCTTTGGAATACATCCAACAAGACGAGTATTTGGAGGTCACTCCAAAAGCCATCAGGATGCGTAAGATCTATTTGAATGAGCATCAAAGGAAAAAGATGGCGAGTAAGTTAATAGGGTGTTAGGGTGTTAGGGACGAAGGTTAAGGATCAGTGAGAGAGATTAGAGAAACTATATAGTTAACTCTATAGAAAACTATATAGTTTATTGACACTGGTAGGTTCAAGGATTTAGTGCGACAAAAAATAGTTTATTTTGGTTCGCATCACAACCTCTATTGCAAGCCCAAGTAAAAATTTATATATTGATACCATGCGCGCCTGCCATACAAATATAGTGGGGTGCCTGGTCTTCTTTGCGGTGGTACTCGTAGCATTAAATGCCTGCAATGAAACCACATCGATAAAGATCAGCTCCGATGATCTTGGTGGAATAGTCACCGGTGCGAATGGGCCGGAAGCGGGAGTTTGGGTAATTGCAGAAACCTATGATCTTCCCACCCGATTCGCCAAGATTGTGGTAACCGACGACCAGGGCCGTTACCTGATACCCGATCTGCCTGACGCGAATTACTCAGTTTGGGTGCGGGGTTATGGGCTGGTCGATTCTCCAAAGAAAAAAACTAAACCTGGGGTAAATCTGGACCTCAATGCGGTAATGGCGCCTACTCCGGAGGCTGCTGCGCAGTACTATCCGGCGGGGTACTGGTTTTCGCTGGTTGATGTTCCTGCAAAGAGAGAGTTCCCTGGTACGGGGGCTAAAGGAAATGGCATTTCGCCCAACATGAAAACCCAGGCTAATTTTATCCGGAGCATTAAATCGGGTGCCTGCATGGCATGTCATCAACTTGGCAGTAAAGGAACCCGGGAGTTTCCCGAATCGCTAGGTGTTTTTGATAACTCTTATGATGCCTGGGCCCACCGCATACAGTCCGGACAAGCCGGAGCAAGTATGATCTCCGGAATGCATAGGATCGGTTTCGAGGGATCAATCAAAATGTTTGCGGACTGGACCGACCGAATCGCTGCCGGCGAATTGCCCGAGGCCCCACCCCGGCCGCAGGGTTTGGAAAGAAATGTGGTTATCACTCAATGGGACTGGGCAGACGAAAAAGCATACCTTCATGATCTGGTTTCCACAGACAGACGAGATCCCACAGTCAATGCCAACGGTCCACTTTATGGTGCCCTGGAGGCCAGCGCTGACTATCTCCCGGTACTTGACCCAGTACAACATAAGATCAGCCGTATACCAATAAGTGTACGTGATCCAAATACCCAACCAGCCTCAGGTCCCGAAATGCCCCAACCTTCACCCTATTGGGGTGATGAGGCGATATGGGACAGTAAGACCAATGTACATAATCCGATGTTTGATGAGGAGGGCAGGGTTTGGATTACCGCTACCGTGCGTCCACCGGATAATCCTTCGTTCTGTAAGGAAGGATCAAATCATCCTTCAGCCAAGCTTTTTCCCGTTAACAGAGCTAGTCGTCATATTGCTGTTTATGATCCCAGAACTAAATCGTATACCCAATGCAGTACCTGCTTTAGTACCCACCATTTGATGTTTGCCGAAGATGAGAATAACACCTTATGGACCAGTGGCGGTGGTAACGTAATCGGCTGGCTGGACACAAAAAAGTTTCTTGAGACGGGAGACGAAGAGGCCTCACAAGGGTGGACCGCCTTGATCCTGGATACCAATGGCAATGGTAAGCGGGACGATTATGTGGAGCCTGATGAACCGGTTGATCCAACCAAAGACAAGCGGATCACCAAGGGGCTTTATTCGGTGGCCCCCGCCCCTGACGGCTCGGTCTGGGGATCTTCCCTGGGGTATCCTGGCGGGGTGGTCAGGCTGGATCCCGGTGCAAACCCACCTGCCACTGCCTTAGTGGAGTATTACGAGCTGCCCCTGGACAGCAACGGTGAGCCGATTGAAGGATTCTCACCCCGGGGTATGGATATAGATAGAAACGGTGT
>CAZOJZ010000207.1:0-5868 GCA_964580205.1 uncultured Roseivirgaceae bacterium | reverse complement strand
AAAAATGGAGGTGTGCGGCTTTTTCCAAGGCCTGATTGCTAATATCATCAATGGTTAGATGCTCCATTGCGCCGGGATAGGTAACCATGTAGCGATCCTGATCATAGTTTAAAGCGATAGATGCACCTGTCTTGAATTCTGAGGTTTGAAGTATGAAATCAGTATTTACCCCTTTGTCTCTTAATGAATTTAACACCGTATCAGCAAATGCGTCTTTCCCTATTTTACCTAGAAAAGCCACCGACGCTCCCATAATTGATATGTTACTGGCAAAAATAGCAGTGGAACTGCCAAGAATAACCTCAAGTGATCGGGCAATTATCTCCTTGCCTAATTCGGGCTGCTGTTGGATGTCATTTAGGATAAGGTCAACGTTGAGTTCACCAATTGCAAGTATGTCAAATTTTTCAGTCATAGTTTGCCGCTGGTTTATTTACCCTAATTTGAGGAAGCAATAAGTCTATATCTTTCTTATATAACATTCCCAATTCTTTCCTCAAACAATTGGCTGCACCAAATGCCACGCCCAATTTTACTTTATCCAGATTATCATAACCTTTACATATGGCCAAAGCAATTCCGGCCACCAAGCAGTCGCCGCTTCCTACGGTAGTCAACACCTGATTTAGTTTAACCTTCGCGTGGAAAATGTCACCACTAGTTCCTAAAAACAAGCCTTTTGCACCTTGGGTTATAATCTGAAGATTTGTATGCTCACTTAAATGTTCCATGATCTGTCCAATATCAGAAGTGCCGGTGACTTGTTGGCTTTCATGCTCATTTAGATGGATTCCCATGGGTTTGGCTTCCAAAGCCTGTTTTAATGCCTCACCTGTGGTGTCAATCAGGCATTTTTTATCATAAGCGTGTGCTCGATGGATCAAATTTTTATAGAAGTCAACCGGACATTGGGGGGGCAATGAGCCACTTAGGACTACTATTGACGCTTCTTCTAGTTTAGATTCGAACGTAGCATAGCATTCATCCAAATGTCCCTGTTCGAGGGCTGGCCCTGTACCCAGCAGCTCAGTTTCATTGAAAGGCCCATCTTGACTGATTGTTATGCAAAACCTGTTCCATTGTTCCAGAAAGGGTCCTATACATTCAATGCCTTGTAAGGAGCATTGTTGCTTGATCCAGGTTCCGGTTGGACCGCCCCAGAAGCCTAGCAGGCAAACCTTTTCGCCGTATTCGGCTGCAGCCAGTGCTACATGTACTCCTTTACCTCCTGGATAGTGTTCCTCGGATTGGGCTCTGTTGACGGTAGCGGGTGCGAATTTGCCTACTTCCATCAAGGTATCGACTGAAGGATTAGGACAAATGACTAGAATCATTTTTGTCCTTAATTAAATATCCCATTGGGAGAGTAGATATTTACTCCCTGGACTACTCGGTGAATTACACCATTGGTTGATGGATTGTCTGGTCTAAGTCCGTAGTTAAGTGATTTGTGGAAACTTAATATTTGAATGGGCAAAATATATGCAACTGATAAAAATTCCTCAATGATGCTATTTCCTCCTGTGAACAAAATCTCAGTATCAGTATCAACGCCGGATCCCAAAGCACTGGGAGTAATAGCAATACTCCATAAGGGGCTTGAATCTGCTCTAATGGACTTGATTAAATCAATTTCATATTGATACACATAGGAGTTGTTCGATAAAAAATACACCATTAGGGTGTTTTCATTGACAACTGCCTTAGGTCCATGTCTGAAACCTAAATAACTGTCCATAGTACTTACCACCCGGCCCCCGGTGAGTTCCAACAATTTCAATGAAGCCTCACGCGCAGTCCCATAAAATGGTCCTGATCCCAGAAAGACCGCACGATCGAAGGGTTTGTTGGAGATATCTACCAAGGAATCATTATAACCTGAGATAACTTCGTTTCCACACTTTGCTAATAAATGTACCTGTGCTTCCAGAGTCTCAATATTTTGATAGTTTGCTACCAATATTCCCGCCAGCAGCATGCCGGTGTAGCTACTGGTCATAGCCAAACTTTGATCATTGGATGCCTCCGGTAATAGAATGGTAAATTTTGCAGACCTAGTCTCAAAATTGTATAAGGCCCCCTGTCCGTCACAAGTGATGATGACATGTACGCATGTTGATGCAATCTGGTCACAAAGTTCAGCAGCGGCAGTGCTTTCAGGACTGTTGCCAGACCGGGCAAAGGAAATCAGCAACACGCTGTCCTGTTTACTTATGAAGTCCAGAGGGTGTGTGAGCAAATCCGTGGTAGGTACCGGGAATGTTTCAATTCCGAATGTTCTATAAAAATTCCCTTTTAGAGAAAGGCCAATAAACGCGCTGGTACCTGCTCCTGTTAATACGATTTTATTGATATCGCCGCAATAAGACGAAATGAAGCTTTTGAGATCATTACATTTTTCCTTAAAATCATCAAATATGTCAAGCCATAATTCCGGTTGTTGCTTAATTTCTTTTGCTGTGTGAAACGCAGTGGTAGATTCTAGTATTGTTCTTTCAATTCCTAAGTATACCATGTCAATTACAAAGATAAAAAACTTTTGATACTTTCGTATCCTTTTTAATATTCGTTATGAACTTTAGTGGTATTTTCGATGCATTTTAATAAATTTATACGTTTAATAATTTTAGAGCCATGGCTAATAAAGATAGAAAGAGTACCGTAAACCGAAGAGCAGAAATACTTAAAGCCTTATCAGAAAATGGAAAAGTTTTTGTCAAGGAGCTCAGTGAAAAATATCAGGTTAGTGAGGTGACCATCCGCAATGATCTGGACAAACTGGAAAAAAAGGACCTACTGATAAAAGCCCGTGGAGGCGCCATAAAAGTTGATTTTCATGTTCGAAATGACCACAGGATTTCAGAAAAGTACCGTATAAACATTAGGGAGAAGGAAAGGATAGGAAAACTGGCTGCGCAGATGATAGAGAATTATGAAACCATAATATTGGACTCTGGATCAACCACTGCAGAATTAGCTAAGAACTTAACTAAGTTCGAAGACTTGACCGTGATAACCAATGCAATTAATATTATCAATATCTTGATTAACATACCCAGTATAAACGTCATGGTTCCCGGAGGATACGTGCGAAAGAAATCTACTTCATTAATTGGACCGCTAGCTGAAGAAAATATCAAGAAATTCCATGTAGACAAAGTATTTCTGGGCGTGGATGGATTTGACTTAACCAAGGGACTTTATACCCCCAACCTGGAGGAGGCACATTTGAATCAACTTATGATCACGCTGGGAAATGAAATTATAGTGGTTACCGATTCCAGTAAATTCAAAAAGAAAAGCCTGGCATTTATATGTGGGATTCAAAAAATACATAAAGTCGTTACCGATGACGGCATCGAACCTTTGGTTAAAAAGCACCTGGAAGATGAAGGAATTGAGGTTTTAATCGCCTGAAACGAATTCATATGCGATTATTGTTAATTATGATGGTTATAAGTGCCATCACCACTATCCCGCTTAAGGCCCAAAATTGGCAAACTAATATTGATCAGGCTAAGGCCCTGGCGGCTAAAGAGAACAGGAAAATAATACTGGTGTTCCAGGGTTCTGATTGGTGTGCCCCCTGCATAAAACTGGAAAGAGAGATCTGGAATACAGATGAATTTAACGATTATGCCAAAGACCATTTTGTAATGCTTCAGGCAGATTTTCCCCGAAAAAAGAGCAATCGGTTACCAGCAGAACTTCAGGAGCACAATAACAAGTTAGCTGAGAGATATAACAAGAACGGATATTTCCCATTCGTTCTGGTATTAGACAAGGAGGGTAAAGTGCTAGGTGAAACCGGCTATAAGAAAATCAGCCCTTCGGAGTATATAGATTTATTAGAGTCTTTCAAAAGTTAACATTGAATTGGTCCCTGAAAATTGCATTCATCCTGCTATTGCCGGCAGGGGTCGTTGCCCAACATACCTATAAAAGAACGGTAAAGTTAATGGGCAGCCGCTTTGATATTACGGTGGTGGCTGGTGATTCTAGTAAAGCGGACTATTACATTGACTTGGCCGTCAATGAAATTTCCAGGATCGAACAATTGATATCAGCATGGGATGAAAAGTCCCAAACCTCAGAAATTAATAAAAATGCAGGGATTAGGCCAGTGCAAGTTGAACACAAGGTTTAAGGTAGCTGTTGGTGGTAGATTGTATTACTTTTTGAATGAGGCGGTGGTGATCAGGGCCCATGCTCGTTATTATCAGGATGATTGGGAAATCAGTTCCTTAACAGCGGGACTGGAGATACCGGTTAAGATAAGCAGCAAGTTCACTTTATACCCTTCGTATCGATTTTACAATCAAACTGCGGCCGTGTTCTTCGCTCCGTATGAAGAGCACTTATCCACTAATGAATATTATACTTCAGATTATGACCTGTCGAAATTCACAGCCAATCAATTTGGCTTTGGAGTATCTTACACGGATATATTTACCAGTTTCCAAATAAGAAAATTTGGTTTGAAAAGCATCGATCTCAGGTATAACCATTACCAAAGAGATACAGGCCTTAAATCCAGTATTATTGCTGTTGGATTTAAGTTTGTAATGGATTGATCGATTATTGTGTATAAATACATAAATCATACACAAAATGATTCCATATAAACGAATCGGCACAGATGTTACTTCAACAATGCCCCTAATTCTCGCCAGGTGATCAATTGAATATTTTCATCTTGGAGGATCTTTCGACAGGTATCACTAGTAAAAAAATCAAAATCCTGCTGACGCCAATCGGCCCCATAATTAGTGCGGTCATTCGTTACCGCCCTCATTTCATCATTGTCATAGGCACAATGAAACAACAGTACGCTAACCCCAGCGGGTAAAGAACGCAATGTATTACTGTAAAACTCTTTCATTCCATCTTGATAATTTTTAGGAAAGGCCATGGGTACTTGATCCACCTGTAAAGTGTTTTCCGGAATAGTCGGTTTTACCCCTGGAAACTTTTTCATAAAGTCGGAATTTATCATAACCGGCAAATTATACTCCTGACCCATTTTGATATAAACTGGAAAAAACTTTTCATTGAATAGGCTACCCATGTGGGAATCCAGATGAGTAGGTTGTAAACCAGCTGCCAGATACCGTTCTATTTGGGCTCTGATTTCTTTTTCTACTTCCTCAACACTGGCATGTGAAATCACATCCCTTACATTACTATAAAAGTATCCCTGTTCATTGACCAGACCGGGTACTTGCTCTGCAACAGGCCCCCATTTCAGAAGGCCCCATTCTGCAGTTAAGGTCAGATGTAATCCGAGGTCGGCTTCCGGATGCTGTCTGGCCCAGACAACAAATTCACTGAACCAGGGAGCTGGTACAATAACACTTGCCGAATTAACCATACCTTTCTCAAAAGCGTCGAAGGTGGCCTGATTTTCAGAGTGTGCGATACCCAGATCATCTGCGTGCAGGATCAGCAGTTTGGCATCTTCCGGATAGCCCAGTTGTTGAACCAGGGATTGTGCCTGGATTGAACAGACACAGATTAAATAAACTACAATAATGCTGACGAGTAATTTCATAGTAATACTATCTGAGTACCAACATACAATTTTCTGTCAATACGCTGTAGCTGTTTATTTGTACTGTGGTCAATTTCACTATTGAAATATTTTCTGCTTTAATCAGAATGGAGTTAAAGTTATCAAAAAACCTTATTTTAGATCACATAAAAATTCAGATATATGAAATCATACCAGTACCTCCTTGTCTTTTTATTGTTTATATCCTGTACTAATGAATCTTCTACCCAGGAGCAAACAGCAATAACTAATCCTGGCTCCGGCAATATGATCAGGGAGATCAATCATAAAGAATTGCCGATTGGTGCCAAAACTAT
>CAZOJZ010000206.1:0-2029 GCA_964580205.1 uncultured Roseivirgaceae bacterium | reverse complement strand
CGGGCAGGGAGGCATGGGTATGGTGTACAATGCTCAGGATATCAAACTCAACGGAAATCGTGTAGCACGTGGCTTTTAGCCCGCACTTAACTTTAGGTACTAATGAGCAAATAGGTGTCTAACCAAAAAATCCAGCCGACGGAAAGAACGCGCGGCTGATTTCGGTGTTATACCCATGTAGTTGAGATAATCTAACGATGATTGGCAAAACAATTTCTCATTACAAAGTTCTCGAAAAACTCGGTGACGGTAGCATGGGTGTGGTCTATAAAGCAAAGGACATCAAACGGTGTTTTTTAACAAATCTTAATCAACTTTAACCCAAAGGACGGTCGTCATGAACTATAAATTGCGTGTTATGGTATACATAGCAGGGGCTATTTTATCGACTTCAAGTTTTTGCCCTGCCCAGGAATGGTCCTTTGAAGTAGTAAAATCCAATCTGACAAATTTCGCGGTGGCTGTGGGTGATTTTGATAATGATAATGCCCCGGATCTACTTTTACACGATACCCCCAACTTGCTGGTTTGGTATGAGAACCTCCAACCCGGTTGGACAGCACATACCATCGATCCAAATACCATCTTGAACGTACAGTTTGGGGGGGTTGATCTATTTGATTTGAATAGAGACGGAGGTATGGATGTCTTTGCATATGCTAGTACAAATCCTGGTGAAATTGTTTGGTATAAGAACATGATGGGCGGAATGCAATGGGAAAAGCTTTCCATTAACAGCACTATAAATCAACCTGGGAATATGTTATCTCCGTACGGGGATTTTGACGGAGACGACGATATTGATATTGCTGTTCCCGGTGTTGGCGATGGAAAAGTATTGTGGCTTGAAAACATTATTGGAGATACTACCTGGGTGCAGCATGAGATTGACACGCTTAGTGGTGTACTTTGGAGCACTGTGGCAAATATGGATGAGGACAATGACCCGGACATCGTTGTATCGAGCATTAATTCCGGTGATATATTCTGGTATGAAAACCAGTTGCCGGATACTACATGGCCGGCACACCGAATTGCAACATTATCAGGTGCAGTCCTTGGGAGAAGTGCAGACATGGATGATGATGGCGATCAGGATGTGATCACCCATAGCTTGCAATCAGGTGTTTTAGTGTGGTATGAGAATCCTTCATGGGAAGCTGATACGCTCACCAGCGGCATACCCGGTATAGTGCTTGGAAACATTGGCGATATGGATGGAGACTTAGACCTTGATGTTACATTTGGCGGTGACAACGATCTCGGATGGTGCGAAAACCTGGGCAACGGTTCAGGCTGGCAGCGGCATATTATTCATCATGTTGTCAATGGATTTCTACTTGCAGAGGGACTCGCCGACATCGATTCAGATGGCGATCCAGATGTAGTAGCAACCCTAGGTAATGGAGAATTGCGCTGGTATGCCAATCCTCTGATTACTGCCATTGGTGAAGAACGCGAGAACAATTTACCCACGGAATTTACGTTACTTCAAAACTATCCTAATCCGTTTAATCCTGAAACGAATATTAGTTATCAAGTAATTAGTCCGCAACAGGTTGTTCTGAAAATCTTTAATACTCTCGGGCAGGAGGTCATCACCTTGGCTGACGAACGAAAACCAGCGGGTCGCTTTTCTGCCCATTGGGATGGTAAGGATATGAACGGCAACCAAGTACCAAGTGGCCTTTATTTCTACCGTATTCAAGCTGGCAGTTTCGTCAACACAAAGAAAATGCTGCTCATTCGATAGTAGCAGATTGCCGTATAACAATCGCATTAACTCGGACGCTGCCGCCTGGCGTGATTTCTGAGTTTTGAGCATTGTCGCAAGCTCTATCTTTTTATCAAGTTAAGTGCCCTGAATGGCAACGCCAGTTATGCGAAACGTTAGGCAGCAGCGTCACTTTGGATTTTAACCTAATTGTGTAAAAAAAGTAGCCAGATGCCCTTACAAAATTCCAATCTTAAACCTCAAAAAGGAGGGAGATATGAGAAGAATAACTTCAATTATCGGAATTCTTACAGT
>CAZOJZ010000205.1:0-3953 GCA_964580205.1 uncultured Roseivirgaceae bacterium | reverse complement strand
TGCCCCATCGCCTGCATTTGGATCAGCTTGTACATCAGGTGGATTGATTGGGTCAACACCGGATTGTTCCACTCCCCATTTATAGCAGTCATATTCATCTTTATCCTGGGTAGCCTGGTCCTGCCCTTCGGCGGGAAAAACATATATTCCCAACGGAGCTGCAATACCGGACTGGGCGATTATTTGATCCGCTGCGCTTATAGTAAACAGTGTAAAAAGAAAATATATAGCTATGGAATTTTTCATGTCTTTAATATGAATGTTGTGTATTATATTATTCAGATTCTGGCACGGTGAGCGGAGGAAATACCCGATACCCTAATTGCCGGTATACATCTGCTTCATTATAGAATGTTCTACTTCTGGCTATCTTTCCATCTTCAATTTTATATACGGCATTAACCATAAGACTCACCGGACCGCTACCATCTTTATACTTTATGGTCACGTGTGCCCAATTGAAAGCCCATTCACCTGCAAGAGATCCATCCTTAATAGTGGTTGCTAAGGTCTGTGTGCGCTCATACTGTACATCTTCATATAGATTTTCAGTATTCCACTTCCAACTGGCTAGAGCAAGCTCCTTATTGGTGCTGTCGTCCAGGGAGGGGCCTAATCCCAAATAGTCATCCGCAAGTAGGGATTCCATCATGTCATAATCGTTGTTATCGACAGCCTCCAAATAATTCTTGACTACGGCAATGCTGGCTTCGGTATTGCCGGTTCCTGTCTGAGTACATCCAGGCATCAAAAACACCAGGCTTATGGCACATAATACATGTTTCATAGTTTTTCCACGGTATGATTTAACAAATTCTGAAATCTTGTATTTTACAAAATTAATCGGAAATCTAGCAGTTTTTAATTTACCAAACAAGTCATTATTGTGTGGGAATAAAGCTCAATAATCGAGGTCGGAGCACCAAACAAATCCAATTTGAAGAAAGTCAATGGGGCGTCAGCATTGTTTGCAGGATTCGAATATTAAATGTAATTTTAGCGCCCGTAACTGAAAGAAACTACTAATTGAATACCACTAATTTAACAATCACTAACACCATGAAAACACTAATTTTTAGAACTGCAGGTCTCATAATGATCTGCTCTTTTTTTTATGTAGCCGCAATAAGTCAGAATAATAAAGAAAAAGGGGAAATTTCCAAAGCTAAAGAGACCAAGGATTACTTTATTAAACAAGACTCTGATATCGGAAGCTTCTTTTCGAAATCCTACGGGTATGTGATCTTCTCAGGTATTGGCAAAGGGGCTATAGGAATAGGAGGAGCACATGGAAAAGGAATCATTTTTAAAGGCGGGTCTCCTTATGGCAAAGCCTCTATGACTCAAGCCACCATCGGCTTTCAATTGGGTGGACAATCATATATGGAAGTTATATTCTTTCAGGACCAGAGGGCATTTGACAACTTCAAAGAAGGCAAAACGAAATTGGGCGCCCAAGTCTCTGCTGTAGCTCTTAAACAAGGCGCTGCTGCCGCCGCTGCCTACAACGATGGCGTGGCTGTATTTGTCGCTATCAAAGGCGGACTCATGGCTGAAGCATCTGTAGGAGGTCAAAAGTTCAAGTACAAAGACTGGGATAACTAGATCTCAGATCTTAGGTCTCAGATCTTAGGTCTCAGATCTTAGATCTTTGGGCTTCCCACATTTTCTGAGTGATCACTCCCCTGAAACCTGCATGATCCTGCCCGGTGTCTTGGCTGGAGTGCATCCGGGCACTGGCACGATAGCTGCTGCAATAGCTGTCGTTGCAAAGGAAAGAGCCCCCGCGCTGAACCCGTTGAGGCATATATGGCTGCCTGGGGTCGAAAGATTTTTCAGCACCCTGTGGATTCTTTACCAAACCCTGAGTAGCACACTCTCTGTAATAGTTGGTGTTGTACCAATCAGAAGTCCACTCCCAAACGTTACCGGCCATATCGAACAAACCGTATCCATTTGGTTGATACGATTTTACCGGAGCTGTGGTAAAAAACCCATCTTCCTCTGAATTATATTCGGGAAATTTACCCTGCCAGGTATTGCCACAAACTGTAATGTTGTTATTGTCTCCCCATGGATACAATTTGTCTTTCAATCCACCTCTGGCAGCAAACTCCCACTCAGCTTCTGTAGGCAGCCTTTTCCCCGCCCATTTCAGGTAGGCTTGAGTATCATCCCACGATACCTGTACCACCGGATGGTTAAGCTTGTTTTCGATTGAACTTCCAGGGCCCTGTGGGTCCCTCCAGTTGGCCCCTGACACCCAGCCCCACCACTGGGACCAATCGTATAAATTATTAGTGGCAACAGGAGTAAAAACCATAGAAGCGGCAATCAGTACTGAATCATGTGGCTTTGGAGTACCCGGTGGCAACTGGGCTTTCATATCTTCCCATTTGGGCTCCACTTCTGCAGTAGTGATGTATCCTGTGGCATTTACAAACGCCTGAAACTGTTCATTGGTTACTTCTGTGATATCCATCCAAAAACCATCGATTTCTACCTCATGTGCCGGCCTTTCATCTTCTCTGGCTTCATTATCATGGTTCAGAGCGCCCATGGTAAATTGACCTCCCGGTATCCATATCATACCAGCAGGACCATTCGTGGGGGCTTCTACAGATTTTGGCGGGCTAACGATCTCTGTCTCGGAGGTATCTTTTGGTGAACTACAGGCAACAATTCCCATCCAACTAATAAAGATCAGGGTCCATCTCCCATAAAAATAATTCTCAGCTATTTTCATGCTAGGGCTGAATCGCCTTTTTTTTCAGTATCTCCTGCACAATAATGTTGGCGAAAACCTTGGATTCCTTATGAATTGAAGACGCGTCTTTTTTTGTTTTGGTTTGAGCAGTCCAAATAAGTCCTTCGGAAGCTACATCGTACAGATTAGACTCCAGGAAATAGGTGGTTTTAGTAGTGTAATAGCCAGGGGCAGAAACCGTGGCATATGCCCATTGATAATAGCCATAATAGTTATACTGGTAGGCAGGAACAGCAAGTGAAAAACTGGAACCCTGGTTATAGCGAGTTTCTGTTTTCTGATCTAATATGGCAACAATAAGCAGGGCCTCAAACCCGAACTTGGTGACTCTTTCCTTTACATGCTGCCGCATTTCTTCAGCATCAACTTCCTCAAACAACCCCCGTTTTGCGGCAAAAGGAAAAATATCAAAGGTTGGAGTGGCCTTGATTCCTTTTTGCCTCAAAATAATGGCTATATCACTCTCAACAATCGATCGGGTAGACATATTTGGGGTCATAACTACTACTCCTACATCTTTATAACTTTTAGCCGGGATGTCCTCTCGTTTCCAGGAACCGATTAATTCGGTTGATCTACAGGAGGAAACCACCATCAAAAATGCAATAAATGCAATATAGAAATATAATGTTCTCATACTAACTAACCTTTAACATAGTCAAGCAAAATACCTAACTATCCGCGCCATCCGCATCTTATAAGACCACCAGATCCGGAGAATTGTTCTCTGGATCCAATTCCTCTACATACCCCAAGTCTCGCATATTTGAACGCACCAGATCCAGCATCAGATCATCAAATGGTCCCGTGCCATCATCCTCACCGTTATCACCAACTCTAACTACTGAGTCCGGAACTGCAAAGGAATCGATACATATATATATTATGTTGGTTATCAATATGTTATTAATATTAAATTACCATACTAACGTATTTACTAAAGTAAATATCCCAAATATTGATTATTTTCAATATATACATTACGGGTAACTAACAGACTGTTTGAGGGGTCTTTTGTCTGTCCTTATATAAAAAATAATGTGATTGTTCTGATTACCAGGATCTTAAGGTTTTCAGTGAAATTCGGATCGGAAATACCTGTGTGTCTCTTTAAGCCGAAAACAAAGTTCCTGTTCCTAACATATCCAAAACTTCTCACCCAGGGCCTTGCTCCTTTGAGTTACCG
>CAZOJZ010000204.1:0-1611 GCA_964580205.1 uncultured Roseivirgaceae bacterium | reverse complement strand
ATCAGAACTTGTCTCTACATAGTCCGGATGCGTAACATCCTTGATAAGGACTCCCTCGAGCTCCTCTCTCGAGTAACCGAGCATATTACAAAAGGACTGGTTAGCTTCAATGATACTGTGATCAAGCGATACCAAAATCATCCCGGCGGCGGCATCTGCAAAGGCAGCCCTAAAGCGTTCGTTGCTTTCTTGCAGTGACGCCTCCACCCGCTTGCGCTCAGTGATGTCCCGCCACACAACATGGAGAAATTTTCTTTCTCCGAAAGGAACGGTAGTAAGGAGAACTTCCACAGGAAAGACTTCTCCATTTTGTCGCTTATGATCCCACTCAAAACGGATGCTCCCCTGATCAAACGTTGACAATATTTCATTCGCTTTTTCGAGAGAGTTTCTTCCATCAGGTTGCATTTCCGGGGATAACTCAGACGGGTGAGTATTTAATAATTCCTCTTTGCTCTTATAACCAAGCATCTTGAGGGTTGCCTGATTGAAGTCTACAAACTTATCTCCCTCAATTATAAGAATTGCATCGGCTGATTGCTCAAAAAGTGTTCTATACTTATTCTCACTTTCAATTAAAGCTTTCTCCACCTGCTTGCGCTCAGTGATGTCCTCACACACATTCAGGGCCGTTGGCTTACCATCGACATCATCCATCACCCAGACCGTATCACGTACATAAATAACTGTCCCGTCCTGGTGTATCTTTCTCAGTTCCCAATTGTGCACCTTATTGGGTTCCGCAAAGCACTGTTTCAAGTATTCCTTTGCCAGAGATCTGTCTTCTTCATTGAATATGTTTATCGCGGGCTGACCAACGAGTTGTTCTTTTGGGTAACCCAGTTGATCGATGCCAAACTGGTTGACAGAGAGCACCATGCCGTTTTCATCAATGGTAAATAACATGAGGGGATTGTCATTGTAGAGGGCACGGAAACGTTCTTCACTGCTCCTTAGTGCTTCTATCGCTCGCCTGGAGCGGTTCAATAAGACACCAACAATGAAAAATATAATGATAACGGTTGCTGAAAATGCCAATCGTATTGATATTACATAGGTATCCGGTTTGGTTAGCAATTGGATGAAGGTCTCATCTTGCAGAATTACAGCATCAATAAAAGTATCAACAATCCAATATGATAGTGCTATTAATACACCAGTTAAAAAAGATAACGACTTGAGAGAATCCAGAAATTCTGAATAGGAAAACATAGATTCTTTGTCGTCATTTGTATCCATTTTCCCCCCTTCGTTGGCCGCTACAGTTGACCTGAAGAAATGAACGTATCCCGACAATTATAGCGCCAATACCAGCCAAGTGGCATCTATTGTCTTTAAATTAAATGTTCCCGAAATTCTCATGCCCCACTTTTGGAACTAGTAATAGCAATCCTTTTATATGTTAGAAATGGAAACATACTGAATGTCCGCTTTCAGTATAAACCGGACATTCGAGTTGATCAGAATATAGAGTAGGGGACTTCACCCATTCCAGGAGTCCCCCACAGTGAGGGGGGTCTAGTTGAATAATTTTAATTGGATTTGGTACAAAACATGGAGGGTCAAAGCTGTAGACGAGTAGAATTTTTAATTTCACTTTTATTTTTTTCA
>CAZOJZ010000203.1:0-1527 GCA_964580205.1 uncultured Roseivirgaceae bacterium | reverse complement strand
CCCTTTTACGTCATCCGGCTTTCCCCATCTTCCTGCAGGTATGCGATCAAGCACCGCCTGATTCCTCTTTGGATCGGAGCGAATACCAGCGGTTACCTCTGTTTTCAAGTAACCAGGGGCAATGGCATTCACATTAATCCCCAGACTAGCCCATTCATTTGCAAGGGCTTTTGTGAGTCCCATAATACCGCTTTTTGAAGTGGCATACGAGGATACCATCAGTCCTCCTTGAAAAGATAACATAGAGGCTACATTTATGATTTTGCCAACCTTATTGGCTTGAGTATAGTGTTTTGCAGCAGCTTGTGAAAGATAAAAAACAGTATTCAAATTTATATCCAGGACCTCTTTCCAATCCTCAGAACTGAACTCAAGAGCTGAAGCTCTGCGGATGATGCCAGCATTATTAACCAGTATATCTATGCCTCCAAAATGGGCAACTCCTAAGGAAATGACTTCCTCTGCCTTTTCCCTGTTCAAATCAGCAAGATCTCGTTTTTCCGCCACCCATCTTCGACCTAGACGTTCAATTTGCTCAGCAGTTTCAGAAGAACCGGTTTGGTCTATTAACAAAACATCCGCACCGGCTTCTGCCAAACCAATGGCTATTGCTTGCCCGATCCCTCTGGCTGAGCCTGTCACAAGCGCTACTTTGCCAGTTAGTTGAAAAGATTTTAGTACCTCCAATTTACCGAATGAATTGTTCCACAAAACCCGACCCTAGTCCAACTTCTTCATAATGTTTCATACACATTTGAATTTTTGTAAATACATCTTCATAACCAATGGTCGCCCCATTTTCATCTACATAGACCATGGCACCATTAACATTGAACATGGTGATCATTTCATCATCGCTGTCAACCACGAGAGTGTGGGTCTCTCCAGGTGGTTCAAATAAAAATTTACCTGGCGAAGCAATAAAATCATGCTCCAGATAGTGCCAATGTCCTTTTATGACATATCCGTATACCGGAGCCGGATGGCGATGCCGTGTCAATACCCCTGAACGACGAACTCTTAACAAATTGAACCATGATCCCCCAGTGGTATCCAGAAGTAAAGGCCTAAACCAAATATTGGGGGCTTGTGGCACCCAAACTCTCTCATCTTCCGGCACCGCATCAATAATTAAGTCCGATTTGGCAAATGGTGGTAGTATTAAATTTTTTTTCTGCATTTTTTCATTGTCTTAAGATTCTCACAACTCTATATCGTGCTCCAGTCTTTACTGACTTGTGATTCTAAAATTTTAGGGGACGGTTATCCATTTGATCCACTTAAGATAAGCAAATATCGATTTAAGATCCTGGTGATCATCTAGGAATAGTTGGGCCAGGGCATGAAGCAATCTGAATGACTGCTTACGGCCAATAGCGGCCGTTGGTTCTGCTATTAATTCCACCAGGTTTCACCTTCGATTAAATATTTTTCTTTGATCAGTTTTTCATTTAACTCAATACCAAAGCCTGGCCGATCACTTAATTGTATGTACCCATTTTTAATAACATCTTTGTCGTAACCAAG
>CAZOJZ010000202.1:0-4505 GCA_964580205.1 uncultured Roseivirgaceae bacterium | reverse complement strand
ATGAAAAAAATCCCATCTCCCAGGAAGCGATAACGATCATGCTGTCTAAAAAATTCAGGCCATTTAAAAATTGCCATCAATGAAAAGCTCATTAACAAAATGATCCATTGACTGTTCATCATTACATCCTGTTCAGAGCATTTGAGCCAGCATACCAAAACCGTCAGCATCACAAATAAGAGCAACCCCATTACCAGGGACCGGGCGGTTGACTTTCCAATACTTCTGGGAAGAGATCCGAAGTTCTGGTGAAGATCGATTTCCATCTCAAAGTAGGAAAACAACAGTAAATTGCTAAACGCCAATACTACAAACTGTATGGTAACCAGTATATGCGGTGTGGTAAGAGTACCCTGATACAACGAAAACGGACCCACGATAACCCCCCAAGTATAGACCAATGCCACCATTATTTCTTTGTGGTACATTGATTTTTGTTGGTACCCAACGATAATAAAATAACCTATAACCACTAACGTCAGTGCAATTCCCCAAGCCCTGGTAATTGTCGGAAGATACCACAGCATTACCACCCCGGCAGCAATGCCTAATACTACCAGCACCGAAAGTGCCAGGAAGTTATTCTGATGGAACAAGTGTCTAAAAGTTTTTGCGGGATTTTGACTTCGATAGGCATCCCATAGATGGTCCATGGTGTATATGGTCCAGACAGCCAAGGCCAGAATAGCCAAAATTATACCCGGCAATGATACCTCAAAAAGTTTAGCAAAAAATAAGCTGCTGATCACTGCACCCAAAACAACGTCGAGGCTTAAAGCATTTACGAACCGGTACAAAACTAATTACCGGACAAGGCTTCTGCCCCGGCAACAATTTCCAGGATCTCTGTGGTTATAGCAGCCTGTCTGGTACGGTTATAAGTCAACTTCAATTCCTTCAAAAGCTCCCCTGCATTCTCAGTAGCTTTATCCATAGCGGTCATTCTTGCTCCATGTTCAGCTGCATTGGACTCTAGTAACGCAGCGTGAAACTTAACTTTGAGTGATTTGGGAATAAGCTCTTCTATGATCTCAACCTTTGACGGTTCATAAATATAATCAGTAGCCGTTGTTTGCTGGTCGTCCTGATTGCTTGAGGAAACCACGGGCAAAAATTGTTCAGTCTGAAGAATTTGGGTAGCTACATTTTTGAATTCGTTATAAACTATATCAACACGATCGAACTTCCCTTCCCGAAACCCATCCATAGCATATTCAGCTGCCTTGCGAACATGGTTGAATGATAATGACCCAAACAGCTGCGCATAATCATCCACTACCTCTACTCCTTTCCTGCTATAAAAATCCAGTGACCGCTTACCTATTGGCATAACAGTCAGATTTCCCGATTCCCTGACAGCACTATATTTCTCACTGATGAGTTGACTGGCAGCTTTGAAAACATTGCTGTTAAAAGGGCCACAAAGTCCTTTATCAGAAGTAATAACCACCACCAAGACCTTCTCAGCAGATCGCTCGTCTGCAAAAGGATTCACCACCTCCCGGTCATTATCTGCAGATACGTTTTGAAGAATGTCTGATAATTTTTGGGCATAAGGCCTCATGCGGATTATTCGATCCTGTGCTTTTCTTAATTTTGCGGCAGCCACCATCTTCATTGCTTTGGTGATCTGTTGCGTGGAGGCAACAGACGCTATCCGGCTTTTTACCTCTTTTAAGCTGGCCATCCTTTAAGCCTGATTAGTGAATTTTTTAGCCATATCGCCTGCTTCTTTTTTCAGGACTTCCAACGTATGATCATCTAGTTTTCCCTCCCGAATGTTGTCCATAACATCCTTGTGCTGGGTAGTCATAACTGCCAGAAACTCCTTCTCATACTCTTTGACCTTATTCAAAGGTACTTTATCCATATAACCCCTGGTAGAAGCAAAAATCACTGCTACCTGTTGGTCTACCGGTACCGGAGCATATTGCGCCTGTTTAAGTACCTCTTGGTTTCTTCGCCCTCGATCAATGGTCAATTGAGTAGCTGCATCCAGATCTGATCCGAATTTCGAGAATGCTTCCAGTTCACGAAACTGCGCTTGATCCAGCTTTAAAGTCCCGGCCACTTTCTTCATTGATTTTATTTGAGCGGATCCACCTACCCTTGATACGGATATCCCCACATTAATTGCTGGACGTATACCCGAGTTGAATAGATTAGTTTCCAGAAAGATCTGTCCATCTGTAATTGAGATTACATTAGTAGGAATATATGCTGATACATCATTAGCCTGAGTTTCAATAATAGGCAAAGCAGTCAGCGATCCTCCCCCCTTTACCAGATGCCTGATTGACTCTGGCAAATCATTCATTTTTTGAGCTATTGAGTCATTGGAATTGATCTTAGCAGCGCGCTCCAAAAGGCGTGAATGCAGATAAAATACATCTCCGGGATATGCTTCACGTCCAGGTGGGCGGCGCAACAACAGTGACACTTCACGATATGCAACCGCTTGTTTGGACAAATCATCATATACCACCAATGCCGGTCTTCCTGTGTCTCTAAAATACTCTCCGATGCCGGCCCCGGCAAATGGTGCAAAGTACTGCAGGGCTGCAGGATCTGAGGCATTCGCTGCCACCACCACAGTATAATCCATAGCTCCACCTTTTTCCAGTGCCAATACTACCCCGGCCACAGTAGAGGCCTTTTGACCACAGGCTACATAAATACAAAATACAGGTTCACCGCGGTCGTAAAATTCGCGTTGGTTAATGATGGTATCAATAGCCACCGCAGTCTTTCCTGTCTGGCGGTCGCCAATGATCAACTCCCTTTGACCCCTTCCTATGGGAATCATAGAGTCAATGGCTTTGATCCCTGTTTGTAAAGGCTCACTCACCGGCTCGCGATAGATAACACCGGGGGCTTTTCTCTCCAGTGGCATCACATAGGTTTCTCCAGTTAGTGGGCCCTTACCGTCGATTGGTTCTCCAAGGGTGTTTATGACCCTTCCCAACATTCCCTCTCCAACTTTAATGGAAGCAATAGTTTGGGTACGCTTAACGGTATCGCCCTCTTTGATTCCTTGAGAGTCTCCAAATAGTACTACTCCTACATTATCTTCCTCAAGGTTAAGCACCAAGCCTTTTAGACCGTTCTCGAATTCGATCAATTCTCCCGCCTGAACTTGAGATAGTCCATAAACACGGGCTACACCATCACCAACTTGTAAAACGGTGCCAAATTCTTCTAATTCAGCTTCGGTCTTAAAATTTGATAATTGTTCTCTTAGTATTGCCGAAACTTCATCCGGGCGAACTTCTACTGACATATTCCTTACTTTTTATTTAAATCAATACCCAAATTTTCAGGATTTTGAAAATTTTAATTTCAACTCTTTTAGTTTACTTCTCAGGCTTTCGTTTATTTGTTTCCCACCTAACCTAAGCACATAACCGCCGATGAGCTGGTCATCGATCTCCTCCTCTAACTCTACCTCTTTCTTTCCAGTGAATTGTCCAATCAGATGCTTAAAATCAGCCCTTAGTGAATCGTCCAGCGCAAAGACGGTTGTGACTTTGGCCATGCCGATTTCATGAATGATATTATATTGTAAATGGAACTCTCTGGTTATTGCAGGAAGTAACATTTCTCGATTTTTTCGGGTAATAATGTCAAAAAACGACGAGGTAATCGCATTCACTTTACCGTAGAATATCTCTCTGAGAATCTTTGATTTTATGTCATTGCTGATAATCGGATTTTTCAACATTAAGGTAAAATCCCGGTTCTCTTCACAGATTCCGGAAAACAACTGCATATCTTCATGGACTTCTTCCAGTAACCCCTGCTCTTGAGCCAAGGAAATTAAAGATTTGGCGTATCGGGATGCTACTCGATATTCCGACATGACTTAGTTTGTGTTTATTTCCTTAATGAACTGATCCACAAGTTCACGTTGGCTTTTATCATCCGATAAATTCCTTCGCATAAGCCGCTCCGCAATATCCATGGACAAAGAAGCTACCAGTTCTTTTATTTCAGCCAGAGCTGCCTGTTTCTCGCTATTTATCAAGGTTCGTGCGTCCTCAATCATTTTTCCTGAAATCTTAGAGGTCTCATTCTTGGCTTCCTCCTTGATGGTGTTTGCAGTTGCAAGGGCCTGTTTAAGTATTTCGTCTCTTTCCAGTCTAGCTTCATCCAATAATTTCTCGTTATCAGATTGTAGCTTGGCCATTTCATCCCGGGCCTTTTCGGCTGATGACAAGGACTCCTTGATCGAGTCTTCCCGGTCTTTTAGGCCCTGAAGAATGGGCTTCCAGGCAAATTTTTTCAGTATAGCTAATACTATGGCAAACGACAGGGTCATCCAAAAGATGAGCCCAATATCCGGGGTAATTAATTCCATAATTAAATCTTAAGTAAAGCTTGTATCCCAACCTAATGTCAAGGATACAAGCTTATTACAAATTAGGTTAGGTGGGAAACAAATAAACGAAAGCCTGAGAAGTAAACTAAAAGAGTTGAAATTAAAATTTTCAAAATCCTGAAAATTT
>CAZOJZ010000201.1:0-4514 GCA_964580205.1 uncultured Roseivirgaceae bacterium | reverse complement strand
AACAATCTGAAACAATTGGTATTTCAACTAAAGCACGGATTTATCCGTCGGGCGGCACAGATTGATAATCTCTGCAAACACCTGGAACGATCACCTTACCCGGTGATCCTTACCGGTGATCTTAACGATATGCCGTATAGTTATTCCTACCAAAAATTGAAAAAGTACCTACATAGTTCCTTTGAAAATGGGGGCAGGGGGTTCGGCTTTACTTTTAACGGTAGGATGTTCTTTTTAAGGATCGACAACCAGTTCTACAGTGAAGGAGTAACGCTGAATGAGTTTGAAACCCACAGAAATGTAAAATATACCGATCACTTTCCCATTTCAGCTGATTATTCCCTGGAATGACTAAATTGCGGCCAATTTAAATGAGTGATTTCAATAATTTTGCCCTAAACGATAAGATTGTTAGTGGTCTGCAGGCTATGGGATTTGACAAACCCACGCCCATTCAGGAACAAGCCATCCCAATAATTCTGGACCATCACGATATAATAGGATGCGCTCAAACCGGAACGGGTAAGACCGCTGCATATCTGTTACCGGTTATTCAGCATATTGTAGACAGTTCGCCACAGCATATCAACACCCTGATCATTGCTCCAACCAGGGAGTTAGCGCAGCAAATCGATCAGCACATGGAGGGGTTTGCCTATTTCACACCAGTTAGCTCTATCGCAATATATGGAGGGCGGGACGGCGCATCTTTTGTACGTGAAAAGGAAGCTCTAACCAAAGGAGCGGATATTATTATTACAACCCCTGGAAAGTTCCTTCAGCACTTGAATTTGGGATATGTTGACTTGTCACAATTACGCCATTTTATTTTGGACGAGGCAGATAGGATGCTGGATATGGGGTTTTTTGAAGACATCATCCGGATCGCCAGCCAGCTTCCGGAAAAACGACAAACATTGTTGTTTTCTGCCACCATGCCTCCAAAGATCAGGGTTATGGCGCAAAAGATATTGAAGGACCCGAAGCAGATCAACATTGCTATGTCCAAGCCAGCGGAAGGAGTTTTTCAAGCTGCCTTTTATACATTCAATCATCAGAAGGTCCCATTAATTGAGCACCTTTTGAAGGCAAAAAATATTACCAGCGCTATCGTCTTTTGCTCTACTAAGAAAAGCGTAAAAGAAATTGAGCAGGCATTAAAAGGAATAGAACTCAATGTAAAGAGTATTCATTCAGATCTCGAGCAAGCTGAAAGAGAGAAAGTACTTTTAAGCTTTCGTAACAAGCAAACCCAGGTATTGGTGGCCACGGATATTGTAGCCAGGGGCATCGATATTGAAGATATTGAACTGATCATCAATTATAATGTGCCGAGGGATGCAGAAGACTACGTACATCGTGTAGGCCGGACCGCCCGAGCCGAGTCCACCGGCATCGCTTTTACCTTTATTAATGATGATGACCGGTATAAGTTTCGGAATATTGAAAAACTGGTAGGTCGAACTATCAGTAAAGGGCAACTCCCCGAGCACCTGGGATCAGCACCGGACCCAAATGTGCGACCAAAACTTTCTGGAGACAGTCACCGGCACCGCAACCATAGAAAGGGGAAACACTTCAAGAAAAGACGGAATTAGAACAAAACACTTAATCTCAACGGTTATGAAAAATTGGGCAGCAAATTTTATATTTATATTATCTCTTCTACCTATTAGTGGAATAGCACAAAGCAATCAATACCCCTTAACCAAGCATCCCGACAGCAACGGCTGGGCTAACTTATTTAACCACGAACTTACCGATGCTATCTATCCGGAGGGAATTTGGACATTTTTAAACGGAGCATTCACAGCTACAGAAGATGAGTTTTTATGGACAGAAAAAAACTACGACAATTTTGTGCTCGATTTGGAATTTAAGACCGACGAAGGGACCAATAGCGGGGTAGTAGTTTATTGCTCCAACCTGGACGATTGGATCCCTAATTCTATAGAAGTACAAATTGCTGATGACTACCACGAAAAATGGGCAAATAGTCCCAAGAGCTGGCAGTGTGGAGCAATTTTCGGAAGAAAACCTGCAACAAAATCCATGGTAAAGAAACCAGGTGAATGGAATAAGTATACAATTACCTGTATCGATAAAATGATCTATGTATTGCTTAATGGAGAACAAGTTAATGAGATCAATCTGGCAAAATTTACAGACGCCAAGATTAATCCGGATGGAAGTGAAGCCCCATCCTGGCTATCGAAGGCCCCAGCTACACTTCCCACCAAAGGGAAAATTGGATTCCAGGGCAAGCATGCCGGAGCGCCGATCTACTTCAGAAATATTAGGATTATGGAAATCGAATAGCCTGTTCGGATACCGTAATTAGCGGTTAGAACGGCAGGTCATCATCAGAATTATCGTCAGCGTTTAACCAGGCTGGTTCCTGGGTGCTTCCCGGGTCGTTGGCTGCTTGTGATGGACCTGAACCCACAGGATCAATCCTCCAGGCTTGTAAACTATTGAAGTACTTGACCTCTCCTTTAGGATCTGTCCATTTCCTTCCTCTAAGGTTAAAGTGAACATCCACTTCCTGGTCAACTTTAAGGTCATCTATTAAGTCGCATTTGTCCTGGATTAATTCGAATTTTATAAATTCAGGATATTGTGGGTTATCTGCATATTCTACTATAAACTCCCTCTTTTTAAAGGTATCTGTTACTTGCACGGTGTCTTTCAATTCCAGTATTTTTCCCTTAATATTCATAATCTCTTTACTATAACGCCTATATTTATCTCCAAATTAATCGATCCCCGTAACAATAAAAAATAAATGTCATTCATCCAGGTAAAAAGAACCAGGGCGCAGGAAAGCCGGTCTGCAATTGAACGACTTTATATCGTGATGAGGCATCTATTTATACGGGGCTACTACAAACCCTTCGGGGTTTCAGGCACTTCCATTAGAGAGGCCCTTCTAACCTTAAGTCCTGAAATTTACGGCAGCATTAATGACTCCGACAAGGTGGAACTGGATGGTCTGTTCTATGTCATGGAACGGTTACCCAAGGGGATTGAGGAGTGCCGTTTTATTAAGTTAACCTCGGAGGAAGGTTACGGACGTTCTAGCTTTGAGGTAATCATACCGGCCAAGCGGCGACGAAACTGCTATCGCATCGATGAAGAACAGATGTTCATCGAAATTACCCGTGGTCGTTCAGAAATTTACGACCTGCTTACCCACCTCACTTTCCTTTATATAGAAGCAGAAAAAATTAAGAACCGGGCCCTGGACGAAAAAGGGCGAATGACCAGAGAATGGACCAAAATGGAAAAGATCGTCGAAGGTGGAGTGTCAATTACCAGTAAGAACCGGGAGGTGGCATTTAGTTATCTCAGTACTATTCTGGGTCGGACCTTTCAGGAAACTGAAAGGATCTTCCGGCGGTTTGAAAGTAGTAGCAGTTACCATGGACTATTTCATGTGGTCTATTGGCTTGGCAAACTTGCTTTACAGGAAGCCGTGGAGGAAAATGACCGGAGCATCAGTTTTACCGCTACTCTTAGAGAAAGGATAGGGCATCATATTTACGGTGACCGTTGGGCGCGACAAATAAAAGACTATTTACTAAAAAACGACCTGGTTAATCGTCCATTGCATGTCATTAGTGCAAACCTTCATGGTGTACTTAACAGCATTTTTGCTTTTCCAGCTTTAAAAAACCTGCCTGACGGCTGGAAGAGCATCGAGCAAACTGCCTTGGAACTTAGTAAACCAAAAAATGCATCACTGAATCAAAAAATAAGATCCTATTCAGAATCTCACGGTGTCAAATTTCTTGACGACCCCTCTGGTACCAATATCTCGGTCCAGATTATTGATCTGTCTAAGGTTGATCTAAATCAACTATCCGATGAACTGACTTTTGACAAGGAATATATCACCAGAGAAAAACCGGTAATACTGGTAATGGACTACGCCTTTGGGGAACAGGCCTATGAAATAATGGACGAACTGCTCCGACCTTTAGAAACCGATGACAAGTCTATTCCGATGTCCATAAGTTCCATTTCCATCATGGGAAAGGCGGGTATTCTATCCGGTAACAAAGGAGATATTATGATCCCCAGTGCACATATATTCGAAGGCACCGCGGATAACTACCCCATTGAAAACAAGCTAAAAGCCGATGATTTTAAAAACTTGGATCTGAACGTTTTCGAAGGCCCGATGATTACAGTACTTGGTACCTCGTTGCAAAACCGAAACATCCTCAAGTATTTTAAGAACAGCAGTTGGAGTTGTATCGGTCTTGAAATGGAAGGCGCACATTTTCAGAAAGCCATTCAGGCAGCCTCACAGATCCGCAATAATATCCAAAAAAATGTGACCCTTCGATATGCCTACTACGCTTCTGATAATCCATTGATCTCCGGGTCCACTTTAGCCTCCGGCAATCTCGGGCCTGGTGGGGTCAGGCCTACCTATCTGATCACTCTGAAAATTTTGAGTCAGATTCTACAGGAGCAGGGGAGTAAGGGAACAATTGAACAGTAGAACA
>CAZOJZ010000200.1:0-4558 GCA_964580205.1 uncultured Roseivirgaceae bacterium | reverse complement strand
TATGGTATTTTTTATGAAAAAAAGTATGTAACCCTTTCCATGTACGTGCTAGGCTTTGGTTTCCTATTTATATTATTGCCTTATTTGTTTTTGGTTAACAAATTCCCGGAATACAATGGACCGCTCTATTCCCATCTACACCGTCTTATTATGAATCCCATTTTATTGTTATTATTGATTCCGGTATTGTTGTACCAGAAAATGACTCAACCTTCCAACTACTCCAACTGAGCATATGAAAGACAAAGTTTGGCTTTCTCCTCCCCATATGGGGGAATATGAGCAAAAATTTGTAAAGGAAACTTTTGATACCAATTGGATAGCGCCGGTGGGCCCGCATATACAGAAATTTGAGGAAGCACTGGCTACCTATAATGGAGTTAAGTATGTGGCGGCGCTCAGCTCTGGTACCGCAGCCATCCACCTGGCGCTAATCATCTTAGGAGTAAAGGCAGGTGATGAAGTGATTTGCTCTTCTTTTACTTTTTCTGCCACTGCCAACCCTATATGTTATTTGGGGGCCACTCCTGTGTTTATCGATTCGGAAAAGGACACCTGGAATATGGATCCGGAGCTTCTTGAAATAGCCATTGAGTCCAGAATCAAAAACGGCTGCAAACCCAAAGCAATTATTCTTGCCCATCTTTATGGGATGCCTGCTAAAATGGAGGAAATCCAATCGATCGCCGGCAGGTTTGAAATTCCTATAATCGAGGATGCTGCAGAAGCCTTGGGGTCTTCTTATAAAGGCCGGAAACTGGGCAGCTTTGGGGATATTGGCATTTACTCCTTTAATGGTAACAAGATCATCACCACGTCAGGGGGAGGAGCTTTAGTTTCAGACAAAAAAGAATATGTAGAAGAAGCTAAATTTCTGGCCACCCAGGCCAGGGACCCCGCCCTGCACTACCAACATTCACAAATAGGCTACAATTACCGGCTGAGCAATGTGTGTGCAGCTATAGGATGCGGGCAGATGAAGGTTCTGGATGAATGGGTTATGAGAAGAAGGGAGAACTACATGTTTTATTTGGAAAATTTATCAACAATCGGGCAGATCAAATTTCATCCAGAACCTGAGGGATATTTTTCAAACCGCTGGCTTACCTGTATCACTATTGATCCAAGCTCCCGGGTGTCCAACCTGGAAATCTGCAAGGTGCTTGGCCGGAACAACATAGAAGCCCGGCCGCTTTGGAAACCACTGCATATGCAACCGGTTTTCAAGGATGCTCTGATTTTCACCAACGGAGTTTCTGAGTCGCTGTTTCGATCTGGTTTATGTCTTCCTTCTGGCTCCAGTCTGACAGAAGAGCAAAAGCAGCGGGTGGTGAATACCATTTGTCATCTTTTTTGACCTAATGGAATATCTACGGATTTTCCTGGCCTAAGCAACCGAAATTTAAAATATTTTCGTCTAATTGATCGAACTATAGATTATTCAATATTTGAATAAAACCTACATCATTTAAATAAAACCTACATCACCGAAAATTAAAAGGTCTATTTCCCTATATTGACTTTTGTTATGAGGATCAAGCGAGATCGAGGTAATGCGAATCATGAAATAGTTCAAAAAAATATTTGGATTACTATTTTCGTCAGACTAATCCTTTTATATTTGAATTAGACTGTAATCATATGATTTTGAAGCTTTCTACTTTTTTCTTTTTTATACTTGTTTTGACCAGTACCACACTATTCGGCCAGGACACTTTTTTTGCAGTGGCGACCGGAGCGTGGACCAACACCAACACCTGGGCCAATATGCCAGGAGGTGTGCCTGGATCTGGCGGTAGTGGAGCAGGTGACTTTCCTGCAACTGGAGATAACGTGCTGACTCAAGGGTTTCAGATATCAATAGGGCTGTTTTTTGTAAATGAGACGGTTACTTGTAATAACATTGCTATTTCACACAATACCGTAAATAGTATTCAATATGGAGGTTTATTTTCAACAGCAGAAATGGTGGTGGAGGGTGGAATAGCTTGTTATGATATCAGTATATTTGCCCCGACTGCTCCAACCGTTGCTGTTATTCAAAATACACCTTCACTTACTGTAACTTTAACAGGTAGTGGTGCACTGCCGGTAGTAGATTTTTGGAGCGTAAGCGCCCCATTTTATAATTTGGTATTAAACCCTGGATCTGGTCAAACGGCTTTCTTCAATAGTCCAATTGCAATTGGAGGAGGTACTTTTGATATTCAGTCGGGTACTTTTGATTCAAATTTCAGTATTCAGGATGCTTCTAGCCCAGCCACATCCATAATTGATGTTAATTCTGGGGCAATAATGAATGTGAATTTGGCTATAAACGGAGACGGTACTACTACTAGCAGGTTTAATCGAATGGATATTAACGGTACGGTCACAGCCTCTGCCTCTAGCTACATAAATACCAATACATTTAATCTGAATTCCACCGGAGTATTTAATGTTCTATTTAATGGAGTCGATCAAACTGAAGGATGGTGGCATACCACCATTTCTCCGGGTACTTTATCACTGGATGCCAGCAGTACCATAATTTTCAATGCCAATGCAGATCAGGCCATGCCAGCAATTAGTTATGGTAATCTGTCCTTGTCTTCAACAGGTGCCGCGAACAAAACACTTGAGGGTACTGGAAATTTCATTGTTAATGGGACATTTACAGTAAGTTCTTCAAGTATAACATTTAACTCCAATGCTGGATCTTCAAACAATCTGGACTTTCGAGGGGATATTATCAATTTTGGTAGTTGGGGAACCTTGGTTAATACTAACCTGCGTTTGAATGGCAGTAGTGCCCAGGACATAAGTGGTGGTAATCCAATAAATATACAAGGTTTGAATGTGGTAGTGGACAATGCTGCTGGTGTAACAGTTTCAAATGGTTTGACCATGGATCGCAATCTTGTTTTGACTAACGGAACCTTTACTCAAACATCAGGTGCAACTACTTTCAACGGCTCTTCCTTACAAACCATTTCAGGAAATGGATCAGCTAGTTTTGTGAATTTAAACATTGATAATGACCTGGATAATGAGGGTAGTATTTCTGTTGCCGGAATTATCACCTTGGGAAGCGGTGTGGTATTTGACGCAGATGGCGCTCCCAACAATGGAAGTTTAACTTTGGTATCAGATGCCAGTGGAACCGCGAGAGTAGCCCTTATCCCAATTAATTCCAATTTTGGGGGCAACGTCACGGTGCAGCGATATATGGGTACTGAGGCAGCTGGAAAACCCATATTCCGGTACATTGCCTCGGCGGTATCGGGTAGTACGGTTAACGATTGGAACGATGACAATCCCATCGCCAACACCAACACTTTCCTGTATGACGAAACTGTTGCTGGAGCATCATTTCTAGGATGGACCTCCGCTGGCGGGGGCACTAGTTTGACCCCAGGTCAAGGATTTGCATCCATGGCCGATGCCAGTAGCCCAATAACTTTGGATGTTACCGGACCACTGAATCAAGGCAATATTAGCATGAGTTTGGACTTTACTAATGGAGCAGGCGACGATGACATTGGCTGGAATTTATTGGGTAATCCATATGCCTCCTCCATAGATTGGGATAACCTTCAAAGGAGTGGAAACGTAGATCCGGCCGTGGCTGTCAGTAGTAATGGGGCTACCGGTCAAGTACAATATTTATTTTGGGACGGATCGGTGGGGAGTCTCACCGGGGGGATCATTGCCAGTGGTCAGGCCTTTTGGGTAAGGACCAATGGAAATGGCCAGTCTGTTACTTTTAGGGAATCTTCTAAAGTAACTTCCGACGGAGCCTTCTATAGAACCACTAATGTGGTACCTGACGTGCTCACTATTAAGCTAAAACAAGGTAATGTGGAGGATGCTACTTTCATCAGGTTAAGGGATGACGCTACGGGAGATTTTGACGAGTTTGTGGATGTTACCAAACGGTCCAATGCTATTTTTAATATAGCAAGTTATTCAGACGACGAATATCGAATGGCTATCAACGCTTATGATCAACTGGAAAATGGGAAACGGATTAAGTTGGACTTATATAGAATTAACCCTGGCAGCTATACCTTCACTATAGAAGAATCTTTTGATGAGTCGCTTAGATTTATACTGATCGACAATTTCTTAGATGAAGAAATACCCATTGAACCTTCTGCTACGGATTTGTTCACCTATAATTTCGAAGTGACCGCCGATGTACTTTCATTCGGTGCAGAGCGATTTGAAATTCAAGTAGGCGCCAGCGTGATCACAGGCATTGATGAGGATATTAAAGATATAATACTTTATCCCAATCCGGTAAATAATGGGGAAGCTCTGAACTTGAATATTTCAAGATTATTCAATAATGCAACATCGGTGGACATCGCCATAATAGATCGAAAAGGAGCCTTACTATCGGAACAAACGCTGACTCCAGGGGTAAATGGATCCCTACAAATTGATATGGACAGGTATTCATCGGGAGTTTATATATTGCGGGTAATTGGTAATAGTGCTACGCACCATTATAAAGTGATAAAAAACTAATTATTGTTTATAGTATCAATCAAGCATGTGGAATTTTAAGAAATTA
>CAZOJZ010000199.1:0-2616 GCA_964580205.1 uncultured Roseivirgaceae bacterium | reverse complement strand
AACAGGAACTCGGAGGAATGACAGTGCTGATTATTGGCTTAGGGATTATCGGCTCCAGGATAGCACAATTGGCAAAAGCTTTTGAGATGAGGGTCCTGGCTACAAAGCGTAATCCGGAGATAGCCGATGTACCTGTGGATGAAATCCACAAACCAGACAGTTTACCTTCACTTTTGCCTCAGGCGGATTTTGTGGTCTTGACTTGCCTACTTACCCCTGAAACACAAGAGATTATTAACGGACGGGCCTTATCGCTGATGAAAAGATCATCGTACCTGATAAATGTAGCGCGAGGGTTATGTGTTGATGAGCAAGCATTATTGGAAGCACTAAGTAACCAAACAATTGCAGGGGCAGGGATCGATTGTTTTATGGATGAACCACTCTCCCCATCTTCCCCGTTCTGGGACTTAGATAATGTGTTGATAACACCACATACAGCTGGTGAAACACAAAAATATGAAGATAATGTACTTGATATTCTTATAGAAAACATAATCCGATTATCTAAAGGTCAAAAGAACTTACGCAACCAAATAGTGTAGATACAAGACCATGAGAATTTTTCATTTGCATTCTATTTTAAACAAATGAACTGAAACCACAATTTAAATCTCAAATGATCCAACCACAAACCAGAACATTCCGGTATTACCTGGCGAATTTAGGTCCGGGAATTGCCATAGCGGCTACTGGAGTTGGTTCCGGGGATATGGTTGCAGCAGCTGTCTCAGGGTCTCAATATGGCATTGCCATCGTGTGGGCTGCAGTAGTTGGTGCGGTTCTAAAATTCGTCCTGAACGATGGAATTGCGCGATGGCAATTGGCAACCGGTACCACGATCCTGGAGGGATGGGTCAACAAGTTAGGCAAATGGGTTCAATTTTATTTCCTTATTTATCTTGTGGTTTGGTCTTTCCTGGTTGGTGCAGCGCTGATATCGGCTTGCGGGCTGGCTGCACATGCTATTTTTCCTGGAATATCAGTTGCCGGGTGGGGAATTATTCATTCTGTCGTTGCAGCCATTATCGTGATGTTTGGCAAATACCAGCGCTTTGAAACTATCATGAAAGTTATGATCGGGGTCATGTTTATAACCATTGTAGGATGCGCTATCTGGATCCAACCGCCAACCACAACATTGTACGAGAGCATTTCACTGGCAGGAATTCCTGAAGGGAGCTCCAGATTCATTCTGGGAGTTATCGGAGGAGTGGGCGGCACTTTATCTCTCTTGGCCTATGGATATTGGATCCGGGAAAAGGGGTGGCAGGGTCCAGAATGGAAATCAGTGGTCCGGTTCGATCTTGGGGTTTCATATTTCCTTACCGGGATATTCGGCATTGCGGTGATTGTCCTGGCTTCTACGATACTATATGCTAATGGCACCAATATTGCCGGTAACAATGGTGTAATTAAAATGGCTGGAATGCTTGGAGATATCTTGGGCCGTTTCGGGCAATGGGCCTTTTTGATTGGTTTTTGGGGAACAGTTGCCTCATCTATTTTGGGAGTCTGGCAAGGAACTCCTTACATATTTTGCGACTTTGTGGGTTTGTTGAAAAAACTGCCCACTGATGAGCATCAGTTGATAATTAATTCCCGGTCAAAATGGTATCGCGGCTTTTTAATCTGGTTGGCCGGCCCTCCTATGCTTTTGCTAGCTTTGGATAAACCAGTAGCAATAATCATATTTTTTGCAGTAGTAGCTGCTTTGTTCATGCCATTTTTATCAGGAACACTTCTGTTTATGAACTCCCGAAAAGAATGGGTTGGAGAAAAATTCCGCAACGGCTGGCTCACTAACTTATTTCTGTTATCATGTTTAGCCTTGTTCGGCTACCTATGTGTCGATGAACTCATTCATATTTTCTGAAACTTTGAATCAATATAATTTTTGTTAACTTAGAAACATGGCTCAGCTACAAATTAAACTTCAACAAATCGGCGAGACAGCTACCAGGGCTGAAGCCGGAAATTATGAAATTATAATTGACAGACCTCCGGAGAAGGGAGGAAGTGGAAAAGGACCCATGGGCGGTCAGGTTTTGCTTATGGGCGTTGGGGGTTGCTTTGCAAGTACATTATTTGCTGCTGCTAAGGAGCGTAAAATCAAAGTAACAGGATTGAAAATAAAACTTAGCAGTGAACTTTCTACCTCTACTCCAGCCCGGTTCTCGAAAATTAATATTGAAGTGACCGGAGGGGAGTTTAGTGAACCGGAAAGTATAAATAAGCTTATAAACATTGCCCAAAAAGGCTGTATATCAATAAATACCGTCAAGCAGGGACTGGAAGTATTTGTTAAAAATGGGTTAAAAGGCTAAAAATCATCATCCCTCAGTCACTTACATCCTCGCCACCAGCCAGAGGACTGGAAGCCGGCTTAAGTTTCTCGGTATTTGGTGTGCCAGTAGGTAACTTAAGCCCAATAACAGAAGTTTCCAACTTCCTCCTCCCCTTGAAACCAGCCATTTAATCAATAAATCCCTTGCTTTTAATACAAACAAATATTAATATATCACAAAATAAATCCTGTGGCTATGAAGTTTCGCATGCTGGTAATCCTGTGGTTCGCATTAACCGTCTTTAATAATTCTAATGCACAAATCAACT
>CAZOJZ010000198.1:0-4019 GCA_964580205.1 uncultured Roseivirgaceae bacterium | reverse complement strand
ACGGTGTTTTTCAAAATTAAAAATTGGGAGATAACAGATACTTGGAATAGAAATCATCTATCGCTTTCACAGCATCGGTAGGATTGTCCACCAGACTCACCAATTGAAGATCTTTCGGGCTTACATTATTTTCTGTGAGTAAGGTATTTTTAATCCAATCAAACAATCCCGCCCAGTAACTCTTTCCCACCAGTACAATGGGAAAACGTCCGATTTTTTCTGTTTGAATTAGGGTAATTGACTCAAATAGTTCATCCAAGGTGCCAAAACCTCCGGGCATTACCACAAACCCCTGCGCATATTTTACAAACATCACCTTTCTAACAAAAAAGTAGTCGAAAGAGATCAGCTTATCCGGATCGATATAAATATTACTTTCTTTTTCGAAAGGAAGTACGATGTTCAAACCAACCGATTTTCCCTGCTCACTCCTGGCCCCTTTATTACCGGCTTCCATGATACCCGGGCCTCCTCCGGTGATTACTCCATATCCGTGCCGGACCAACTTGGCGGCTATATCCTCGGCCATTTTATAATAGGGATGGTCACTTTTGGTGCGAGACGAACCAAAAATTGAAACACAAGGTCCGATCTTGGCCAATTTCTCAAATCCCTCCACTAACTCCGACATGATCTTGAAAATGGCCCAGGAGTCCGAACTTTTGATCTCACTCCAATCCCTGTCTTTAAACGCCTGCCGAATCTTACTTTCCTCTTTTACCGCAGGTCCGGTGCTTTGTGAATCACCAATTGACTTCTTAGTATCCATATCTTTTCATTTGCGGAATATTAAAAATAATCTAATCGTCGGTATAAATCAGCTTTTAAGTAGATCTTTTAAAGCTACCCCCCCATTAGCAAACTGAAAATCGAAACCTGTAGTTTCAATTTTTTTACTGGAAACTCGATTTCCTCCTATTACAATGGAAGCCATTTCTCCCAGCATTAATTTTAAAACAAATGAAGGAATCGGAGGCAACAATAGTGGTCGGTTTGTCGCTTTGGCTAATAGTCTGGTAAATTCCCTATTGGTTAACGGTTGGGGAGCTACCGCATTGTATGTTCCTGCAATTTTAGGATCTTCGATGGCACGAATAAAAAGCTCGCACAAATCCTCTAAGTGGATCCAACTCATGTACTGATCACCACTGCCCAAAGGCGCGCCAACTCCCAATTTGATAGGAACTACCAGTTTCTTCAATGCCCCTCCCACGGGGCTCAAGATCACTCCTATTCTAAATTTTACGGTTCGAATACCCTGACCACCAAATTGATCCGCAGCTCTCTCCCAGTGCACACAAAGGTCGGCTAAAAATCCGCTCCCGGGACCATCTTCTTCCCCCACCCAGGTATCCCCAGTATCGATACCGTAATATCCAATGGCGGAGGCTGAAATAAATGTGCCGACCTGGTGGTCAATGGAGGTTAAATGTTCAAATAGAAGTTTACTTCCTTCCACTCTGCTATTAAATACTTCCGCCTTTCTTTTTACCGACCATCTTTTATCAGCTACTCCTGCTCCAGCCAGGTGAATTAAGCTGTCCACCTTATCAAATGCTCCTTCCTCTAAGGATTTGTTTTCCGGGTCCCATTTAAATCCAGGAACATTTCCTTGGTTTGGGTTCCTGCTTAAATGAGAAACATGATGACCTTTTTCTATCAATTTCCGGGTCAATTGGGATCCCAATAAACCCGTGCCTCCGGTGATCAATATTTTTTTACTCATTTTGGATAGTTCCAGTTAAAACTTCCCTTAATAAATCAACTTGAAGGAGGAGTTTATGTAATAGAAGGTTATTTTTAGTATATATACAATTATAATCTGAATTAGAATTTATGGTTCCAAGCTAATGACTTTTATACGAAATATTATCCTGACACTGTCAATAATGGTTATCCTTTTACCCGCTGGGGCTCAGCAAATAAATCAAAAAATTGTGGAGGTTGATTTCAAAGTGGAAGGAGGGGCTTTGGTAGGTCATACTTCCATCATTCCCCATCCTGGCGCCAAAGTGGAGCGGTCTTTATTTTATTATCTTAAAACCGTAGGTCGCACCTATAGTGAAAAGGGGTATTTTGTAACCAAGGAGATCAGTAGCTTAGGTGCAGAACACAGTTCCTTGGAACTCGTTTCTAAACTAACAGAAATGGGAGATTCTACCAGGTTGTCAATGGGCATGGATACCACCGGATTGGGAAAAGAAAACTTTGGCAAACTCAATCCCCAAATCGGTAATTTAGTAAAGGAATTCCACCAAAAAATCTTCGTTGAGACCCTGCAGGAAGAAATTGATGAAGCGGAAAGGGCGGCAGTGGTCAAAAGTAAAAATCACCAAAAGCTGGTGAGTGAGTTGAGGGGCCTGGAAAGAAAATTGGAACTCAATGCCATTGAAAAAGAAAAACTTAAAAATTCCTTGGTGCGCAATTCCAATGAGAAGATAGAATTAGAAGAGAAAACAGAGTTGAACAAGAAACTACAATCACTAACTGATGAGGATCTGCAAATGATCAATAAGAGAGTGGAACAATTAAGACAAAAACTTTCCTCATCCAATCAATAGTCGCTATATCTTTTTTAATAGATCGGTCACTTTTTGTTCAATTAGATCACGTACCTTATTAAAATCGTCTATTTCCATATTACGAGGATCTGGTATTTCCCAATCCTCCCGATGTTGGGCGGGGATCCAGGGACATTCATCACCACAACCCATGGTAACTACGTATTCAAATTTTTCTTGTGGGACCTCCTGTAATGATTTTGAATAGTGTTGAATTAGGTCATACCCTAAGGACCGCATGGCTTCAACAGCCTTTGGATTAATTTTACCGGAGGGCCGGGAGCCTGCACTGAAGGCCTCTGCCTTATCATTTCCATGGATCCTGGCAAAAGCCTCAGCCATTTGACTGCGATTGGAATTCTCGATACAAACAAATAGGAGTTTTTTCATTGAACTACATGAAACATGCCAGGCTAATTATATCATAGTTACCCAAAGTGTTTGTTAAAATTTCGAGGTTATGTTAAATCAAGTCTGACCTGTCCCAAGGCTTCGAACCATCATTGGTTTACATTTACTTTTTGCAGGATTTCTTCAACGATGTGGTGGGTGAGGACGCCATCAGCCTCGGCCTCATAGTTGAGTAATATTCGATGGTTTAATACGTCTTGGGCTACCTCTTTCACGTCTTCGGGAAGCACATAATCCCTTCCCTCAAAAAAGGCTACTGCTTTAGCGCCCAGATTCAGGTTGATACTGGCCCGGGGTGAGGCGCCAAAACGGATGTATTCTGCTTGGTCCTCCAAATTGTAATCCCGTGGATTACGGGTGGCGAAGATGAGTTCTACGATATACTTCTCAATGGACTCTGAGATGTTCACCGCATTGATCTCATTCCGTATGGAAAATATATCCTTTTTTTTCAAGATAGTCTTCACCTGGCCTTCAAAGCTTAAATTGGACATGCGTCGCATCACTTCCAACTCTTCTTCCTTGGTGGGATAATCCACATTTACCTTCATCATGAATCGGTCCATCTGTGCTTCAGGTAAGGGATAAGTCCCTTCCTGTTCTATCGGGTTTTGGGTGGCCATTACAAAAAATGGACGATCCAGAGGGAAAGTAGTCTCTCCAATGGTCACCTGTTTTTCCTGCATGGCTTCCAGTAAGGCCGATTGTACTTTGGCCGGTGACCGGTTGACCTCATCTGCCAGGATCATATTAGCAAAGATGGGACCTTTTTTCACCTCGAATTTTGTGGCCTTTTGGTTGAAGATCATGGTGCCTATCAGATCGGCGGGCAATAAATCTGGGGTAAACTGCATCCGTTGAAAATCCAGGTGCAGCACTTTGGCCAGGGTATTTACGGTTAAGGTCTTGGCCAGACCGGGCACACCTTCTAGTAAAATATGACCTTCGGTAAACAGACCGATGAGCAGCCGGTTGATCATGTATTCTTGTCCCACTACCACCTTGGCTACTTCCTGGACCACCTCCTGTATCTTATCCTGATGGTCT
>CAZOJZ010000197.1:0-14926 GCA_964580205.1 uncultured Roseivirgaceae bacterium | reverse complement strand
TTCAGGTCAACCCGAAGTGGATTTTCAATGGTACCGGTGCTATCTACAAAGTCAAATATTTCCACCGCATTTTGTCCTTGTATGGCTATGGCCAAACGGTCTCCTGCCGGACTAAAGTTTAAATAGCCTTGGGCATCATTTGGATTTCCGATACCGTGAATGGCACCAGCAGAAGAAAGCACAGGGTTTCCAATGCCACCGGCACCAACCGGGTAAGCCCGGAAAGTATTGGTTCCCCACTCGTGACCCACCACCCAGGTAGAGTCCGCGCCATTAAATGCCGCCAGTCGTTCGGTACTTCGTTCAAATAATGGTTTGTTCTTGATCACCACGTCACCCAGTCCCATGTTTTCTTTAATATCCACCACCGCGTAACCCATGATATAGCTATCCAGTCCATCTTCATCAACAACTTCTTCTGTAGTGAAAATGTAAAACAGCGTTTCGTCATTGGGGTAGGGAATAATAATAGAGCTTTGAGTGGAGTTTGTACTCTTTGTTGAACCAGGAGCTCCCCCAATATCAGTGCCGTTGGGCATTACATTGCCTTCCCGGTCCCATACGGTCTCGCCATTGGTATAGAAAAGTACATTTCCATTACGGTCAGAGATGGTGGCGGTGCCTTCAGGTGCGATCATAGGTCCTGATATGGCATGCTGAGGATCGTTAAAATTGTAGCCGGCGCCCTGTCCGAAGAACCAAACGGCAGAACGCATGTCCTGTTCTCCACAAATAGTAACCTCTGCACTGGTATACACTTTGCATCCCTGACCATCATCTACTACTACCCAATAAACTCCTGCAGTATCTGTGGTAAAAGTAGGACTTGTTGATTTGTCATGCCACGCGTATGTAAGAGATCCACCACTACTCATAGCCATTGGATCCAAGACTACTGATTGGGTCGGACAAATGATGGTATCCTGAAGTTGGGCTTCTAAGTCCGTTTGGGTAATGATAACCGTAGCAGTGTCCGAAAAAGGTTGATTATTTAAGAAATACCGCATGGTAACCACTATTGACCCCCCTGAGGAAAACGTCATGATCGGGGCCAAAAGGTTGCTACTGGCGATCCCACCAAAGTTCCAGGAAAAACTATCAGCTGTAGGATCAACTTGTGGGAAAAATTGAGTGGGGGCATCAGTACATTCTCCCATTACCATAAACATATCAGAAATTGAGGTCCTGCGGGCAAATGCGAACTCCGGAAACTGCCGGCCGTTGTAGTTAATATTGCCCACTTCTGTAGGCGTTGGGTCATATCCAATACTGTCGATCACTTGATCAGGTTGGTCAATTTGACCTACCAGAAACTGTCCGGAATTGACTTGATATAAGTGATAAATGCGATCATCAGGCCCCAGCCGAAGTCCCAAACTATGCGTTAGTGAGGGAGTAGGAACGGTTTGTACATTAGGAGCGCCTGGGTCATATTGTAACAGACGTCCATTTGGAGTGGTATCACTGCCAAACCGGCTTATATAAAGTTTAATACCATCAGGTGACCATTCGGTATCATAAACTGCATATTCGCTGCCATCATTGTTGCCGGTATTAGGAATTTCTTCTTTAAATGTTATTAGGCCGGTACTGGTGTTAAAATTAAGAATTTGAACATTTTTATTGCTGTTTTGTGGCGATACGGCAATTTTCCCGCCGTCTTGTGGAGTAAATGCGAAATTCGCGGCAATTACTGAGCTACCGCCTGTGGGTGAAATGTCAGAAAGAACGGGCATGCCAATGCCGCCAGAGGATACTTCAATAGCCCGGTATATGGTTGTACCTCTTTCCTGGGTCACCACCCAGCAGCCGTTGAAACCGGGTTTAGGTATTACCACCATGGCCTCCGAAGTACTATTTATGGGGGTGGCAACATTTTTCATGGTAACGCTGCCAAGATCGGGGGCAAACATTCCGGCATTTCCAGGCTGAGACATATCAACTTTGGTATACAATAAGTTACCCGGCATTGCTCCCCCGGCAGAATTGGTAAATATATAATATTGAGTACTATCATCCGGATCAGGGCAAATACCTACTTGTTGGTTGGATAATGTTAATCCCTGGAGCCCATTACCATTAACCATCATTACGTGAGATGCATCATAAACGGTAAGACCATCAGTATAAAACAGAACATCACCGGTTAGGGGATCTGTGGCTACCGCACTCCCGCCTTGCCCGAATGGTGTAGCCTGAATATCCACCCACATGGGTTCATTATCAGATTTATTGAAGATAATGGCGTCGGCGGAGTTACCAAAAAACCAGTTGTGACGAGAATAATTTTGTGCAGACAAAGGGCACTGAAGTGCCAAAAAAAGGACTAGAGGAAGATATTTAGCTATACGCTTTATCATATTGGAACAATGCAATTAAGGGCGATATAGTTCTCAGTACCGGCTGCAAAATTTGAACCATTCTTTAAGTAAACTTGTAATATCGTAAAATATTTGATCATATTTCATGATTTTAATACAAAGACGAACAAACTGGCGTTTAGGGTGGGGAGAGTTGGCGATATATTAATTATATTGCCAAATTGCCGGAATTGTGTGGCCTGAATATTGCTAGAAGTTGACTACTATATGAGAGATTTAGTGTGTGTTTTTCTGTTAACTTTGGCAGTGAGCGCTCCATTAAAAATGGAGGCGCAAGATCCCCAATTCAGCCAATTTTACGCCGCACCCTTGTATTTGAACCCCGGATTTGCTGGAACTACCCCTTATATCCGGGCAGGCGCTAACTTTCGCAGTCAATGGCCCTCGCTTGACGCGCAGTTTACCACCTATTCGTTTTACATGGATTATTTCGCTGAAGAATATAACAGTGGATTGGGCTTGTTGATCACTGCAGATGAAGAGGGCCTGGCAAACCTGACCTCAACCAGTGTGGCCTTGCAATATGCTTATGAACTTCATATTAATGAAAGGCTGACTTTCAGGCCTGGAGTACAAGCCGCTTATGTATTGCGGGACATTAATTTCAACAAACTCACTTTCGGTGACCAGTTTGATGAAACAGGATTCATCAGTCCCACCACCGCGGAGCAGTTCAATACCGGGGAAAACGTAGGCTTTGTAGATTTTTCTTTTGGGGGACTGCTTTTCTCAAAAAACTTTTGGTTTGGAGTGGCCGCCCATCACCTAAATACACCCAATCAATCAGTGGTGGACGGCAATAGTGAATTGCCGATCAAATACAGTATTCATTCAGGATACCGTTTGCCATTGCCAACCAATTCAGGAAATAGAGGGTTTACTACCGACGGAAAAGAACGCAGCATCACCCCGAATTTCCAGTACAAAAGGCAAGGAGATTTTGATCAATTGGAAATAGGCACTTATCTGACCCTTGAACCCATTGTTTTTGGCATGTGGTACCGTGGGATTCCTATTCAGCAGGAGTTTGATGGTTTCAATGACAAAGAATCCATTATATTACTGGTGGGCCTGACCGCTGATAATTTAAATATAGGATATAGCTTTGATTACACAATTTCAGAGTTGGGTATTGCCAGCGGCGGAGCACATGAAATATCCATTTCTTATCGATTTCCTCCGGACCCCAGGCGGCCGCCTAAAAATGTCCGACAGATACCCTGCCCTAAATTCTAGACACTGCGCCTAGCGCCCAACGCCCAGCGCCCAACGCCTTCGATATTTCATATTCGGTATTCGGTGTTGGATATTTTTTCGGTATTTTTGCCAGCTTATTCTAATGTAATTCAAACTGTGAACGCTGATTTAGTTCTATACATCATTATAGGGATAATTCTATTCAATTACCTGTGGGAGCAATTTCTGGAATATCTCAATCTTAACCACCAAAAGGAGCATGCGCCCAAGGAATTACAGGATATTTGTGACCAGACAACTTACCAAAAGACCTTGTCTTATCACCGGGCCAAAACCAATTTCGGGTTCCTGACCTCTGCCGCGGGGGTTATGGTGATAATTGGTCTTTTGATCACAGGATCACTAGGTGAATTAGATTTATGGTTGAGGCAGTATTTCCACCATGAGATTGCGCTGGCATTGGTGTTTTTCGCTATACTTTATTTGACAGCTGATATCCTGAGCATTCCCTTACAGTGGTATAGCACCTTTGTATTGGAAGAAAGATTTGGGTTCAATAAGACCACTATTCGGACGTTCTGGCTGGATAAGTTGAAGGGGTACCTGGTGGCGCTGGTTTTGGGGGGTCCGTTGGTTTGGTTGTTATTATATCTAATTGATCAACTTGGACCTGGTTTTTGGCTTTACTTTTTAATAGCTATCTCGGGCTTCTCGCTATTTATTAACATTTTTTATACCAGTCTGATCCTTCCTCTATTCAATAAACTAACTCCACTGCCGGATGGAGAATTGAGGGACGCGATCCAAAGTTATTCAAAGACCGTGGCCTTTCCGCTTGCAAATATTCTAGTCATTGACGGATCGAAGAGGTCAAGTAAATCAAACGCGTTTTTTTCAGGGCTCGGCAAAAAAAAGAAAATTGTTTTGTACGATACCTTGATTCAAAATCATAGTACCCGGGAGTTGGTTTCAATCTTAGCCCACGAGGTTGGTCATTACAAGAAAAAGCATATCATTCAGAGTTTCGTGTTGTCAATATTACAAAGTGCACTAATGCTCTTTATGCTGTCATTAATGATTAACAATGAATCGTTATCTCTCGCCCTTGGCGGCAAACAAATGTCAATTCATCTGAATCTTTTGGCTTTTGGAATACTATATACCCCTGTCAGCAAGCTGTTGGGTATATTATTTAACGTTTTAAGTCGCAAGAATGAGTATCAGGCGGACGCTTTCGCAGCAAATACTGCGGACCCTTCTGCTTTACAGTCAGCTTTAAAAAAACTATCAATGGATAACCTATCAAATCTATGGCCACACCACTGGTTTGTGTTCTTTCACTATTCCCACCCTCCGCTGGTGCAACGGCTGCGGGCCCTTAATAGCCAATGACAATTTTGGGTTAAAGAAAATCAATGTCCTGAATAAAGGGGTACTTCATCAGTAATTGAAGTCCCTCTTCCAACGACAAGTCCTCGAATAATACCTGGTACAGGGTATTTGTTATGGGCGCTCTCACCCGGTAATTATCAGCCAGTTTTTTGACGATCTTAATAGTATTAACCCCCTCGGCCACTTCTTCCATGGAATTAATTATGGTTTGAAGGGGCTCGCCTTGAGCCAGGCGGTATCCCAGGGTAAAATTACGGCTGAGCCTGCTGGAACATGTAGTCACCAGATCACCAACTCCAGCCAATCCCAGAAATGCTTCAACATTACCGCCCAGGGCTTTACCTAAATAAATCATTTCAACCATCCCGCGACTCACCAGTAATCCTTTGGTATTCTCACCATACCCAAGCCCGGAAATCGCCCCTGCCCCAATAGCAATGATATTTTTTAGGACCCCACACAATTCTACTCCGATCAGGTCATTGTTTCCGAAGACTCCAAAGCGGTCACTTTTCAAAAGTTTTTGCCCAAGATTGATCACTTCATCGAAATGACTGGCCACCACAGTTGCAGCAGGCTGATGTTCGTTTATTTCACTAGCCAGATTTGGACCAGCTAAACATCCGACTCTTACCGCCAAACTTTCACGGCGTATGAGTTCACTCATGGTACAGACCTGATCACGCCTTAGTGTTTTCACCTGGTCTAACGTACTACCATTTAACAGCACTTCAAATCCCTTGGTACCATGAATTAATATGTGGTAAGGTTTTAGAAACGGTGATAAATCGATGATCATTTTTCTAAAGCTTGCAGAGGGCACCACCGGAAAGATAACTTCACAGGTATTTGCCAGCATCTCCAGGTCACCGGTGCCGGAAATATTTTGATGCAAGCTAATACTTCCGGAAGTTCTATGCTTTTGGATTTGCTCAACTATCTCCGGCTTCCTGGCATATAGCAATACAGGCACGTTTTCCGCTAGTATATTAGCTACAGCACAGCCAAAGCTACCGGCGCCCACTACGCCCACAGGCTTATCGTATATATTATTCGAGTCCATATCCGTGCATCCGGTTGTGATAGTAATACAAGGTATAAAGATCCTTAGATACAATTTCCCCTCTTTTATTCTTCAGTAAAGGCCTTTTGGCATGGTACATTCCTACATTATTCATACCATGGGCTATAACTTCTTCGGCGGCGCCTTCGAGGTGATGGGCAGTTTGTAGTTTACCCTGGTTTCTTAATTCAAAAACCCTGTTTCGGACAATAATAAACTGTTCTAAAAAACTGTCAAAATTAATTGACATTTCATCCGGTGGTATTCTTAAAAAATTAAAGAGGTCCAGCTTAGCGTGTTTTTTCTTAAACATTTGAAAAGCCACAAAAGCTACCAGGTGACTTGAAAAAACCCTGTTTATTTTGTGAAATTCCGTAACTATCCTATTACCTAGCATCTGGGTATACTCCAAATCCCGTTGGGAATCTTTGGTAATTTTTCCAAAAGACTTGAAGTAGTCAGCGGTATCTATCGGCCGGCCTTTCATATCAGTTGAATTGCCTTCACTATTAACATAGTTTCCAACGGGATCCATGGCTCTTCCGATGGACACGCTAATAGCAGATCCTTTAGTAAAAAACTTAACCAGGAACTTTAATATTTTATAAGAGTTTGTGAATTCATCGCTTTCCACATAGTAACGCTCTTGTCCCTGTTGTTCCAGAAACTGATGTATAAGCACAGGTGCTTCCAGCACAAAATGATAATTTAGCACAACCGGAACAATAAAAATCCTGGTTGCCTGGCCTGGTGAATTTTCGATAAAGTTGCATCGCTGGGCCTCGATTGCGGTACTTAGCAGCCCCATTTTAACTTTATCTTCAATCCTGCCGGAACGTGAACGAGTCCCGCCAGGGAAAAACAGACTATGGCAGCCATATTTTAAGGCCTGTGTACTATAAGCTTTCAGAGTTTCGAGGTAGAGTAAGTTCTTTTTTCTCCGGTCGACCTTATAGGCACCAAGGCTATTCATAAAATAGGCAAAAATTCCAATATTGAATAGATTCAGCCCGGCACCGTAAATGAAAGCCGGAAGCCCCAGATGTTGAATTACCCAACCAATCAAAGCGGAGTCAAGGTTGCTGAAGTGATTAGGTACCATCACTACTGTACCAATCTTTGCCAGGGAGCGAAGTTGTTCTATTTCCCCTGTTACGTGTATTTTATCGGGCAAGTCCAGTTGTCCACTCCACAGGGCCCTGGGTCCCTTGATTCTTGCGGCATTCAGTAACCGTGCAAACCCAAAAGTGATAATTGTTCGCGCCAACCGATAACTTGATTGTTTGAAATTGCCGGCAATTTCATCAACATAGCGAGCTACGATACGCTCAACCATATTGGCGGCACTTTGTTTAATGTCTTCCGCCGGAGCCTGGTTTAGATTTACCAGTTGGGCTTTTATATTATTCCAAAACTCTTCATCATCTTCAGGATCCACCTTCCAAGGGTTTTGTCGCATCCTGTTGCGCTCAAGAAACAGTGTTAACTCCAGTTCCTCTATCAGGTTTTGATGGTTGTTTCCATTGTGTAATATTCTGTTTACCGTTTCATTCACCACGGCAGTAATAAAAGCCTTTCTATTCTTGCTTAATCGAACTACTGGCCATTCTTTATGACCGGGTAATATCGGTGGATAGGTTTTTGGCTGCTGCTTTGGGGATACTGGGCTCATGAATGGCTTTCAAGGAACCTAAATATAGGAAAGTAATTATTAGTGATGAATTATGAGTGATGAATGTTGCGATGTGCACGCCCGATCTAAACCCTTTCCAGGCACACTCAAACGAGCAAGATGTACCAACTATCACTAAAAATTAAAAACTCAAGAAAGTTCTTCAATCTTTACCACCGCGTCTAAATTTAAATCGCCATAGATGTGGGGAAAAAGCTTGCCTTCTCCCATGAGGTCCTCATACCTGATCTCTGCATTTACCAGCAGTGGATCGATAGTGAGCAGAAGTAAATGAGATAGACCATTGAAATGTTTGCTGCGGGTACCTTCTAGTTGATCAAAAGTACTGGCATGCATAAATTTGTCATTTTTCCGTCTTCTATAGTGGGTCTGTGACTTTTCCTTTTTCCAGGTGAAGGTGTCGGTAATATGATATATCATCCGTTCAGACTTTGAACTTAATGGGAGGTTCATTGGCAGGAGCTTTATGGCAAAGCCTACAAAGGCCTGGATATTGTCACTTACTTCAACTAAAGGATAATCACGACTTAAGCCGAATAGATGAATTGTCAAAACCTGATACCCTCTCCAGCCTATATAAATAGCAAAAACTCCTCCAAACAATAGGAACAGGGTAGGCCAGGGGTCCAAAAAATCACGATAAAACGCCACTGCAGTAAATGGAACACCTATTCCACCACTCAAAAGATAGAGCATGGCTTTACGATGGCCAAATGTTATGTCTTTTACCTGCGGCAGTGTGTAACTATCGGTCTTGTCTCGATAATTAATTACTAAATGGCTTTCAGTCAGTGAAATTTTATTTTTTTCGTCGTTGAGATGTTCTAAATAGCAAAATGCCCTAACCGGATCTGAAGCAGTCACGGGGTGAATTTATGACGCAAAGCGCAAAGTGCAATGCGTAAAGCATAAAAACTCAATCCCAAATTTCAAATCCCAATTAGGCGCCACGCTCCACGCCAAGCGCCACGCTCCCAGCGCCAAGCGCCACGCTCCCAGCGCCATGCGCCACGCTCAAAAGGCTCAAAACGAGAAGGAAGAACTATTTATCGAACGACGGTAGTAGATTCCTGGGACTTTCGAGGATGGTTATCGTTGGCTTCGGCACTTGAATCGCAGCTATTTACATATCCAAGGATGAATAAGGCTGCCAAGCAGAGCATATAACCCTTTAAAATTCTCATAAACTTATGGTATCAATTAAATAATGATCATAGCTGGACTACAAAATTATCGGATTTGATGGCGAATAAAAGTAAGTTTAGGCTCAAATAGTACAGCTGAAAGGAATTAAGCCTGGCTAAAGCATGAGTATTAATGTCTAGAAATACCCTTTTTTTATTGGCTGTCGGCAGTTTTGTACTATTCAGTGCCATGGGATGGGCAATTATGGAGTATTTTGGTCCTGTTTCTCTTCAAGAAACGTTACACCACGGGGTGCCCATTGTTCAGCAGATTATCGGGGGCCTGATTTTAGGACTGGCTTTGGGCATTGTTGCATGGCTATTGATAAGCCAACCGTTTCTAAGCAATACTAAGGGGTTTTTTATGGACATTGCCAGTCCCTGGAAGCTTACCTGGCCCGAGATAGTATTGGTTTCCTTCTGTGCTGGCATTGGCGAGGAAATATTATTCAGGGGTGCGATTCAGCCTTTTCTGGGGATTGGATGGACCTCCATATTGTTTGTAGTATTGCATGGTTATATAAGCCCCTTCAATGGGCCTTTAACCGTATACGGGATATTTATGATTCTGGCTATTGCATTGTTGGGTTTGGCTACCATTTATCTTGGGTTGGTAGTTGCCGTGGTGGCGCACACTACTATTGATATATTGTTGCTTTTTAAGCTTTCCAGAGCTAATTCAACTATTAGTTCGAAAGATACTTCTCAGGAATAATCCGGGTCGAAAAGTAATGGCACGAAACCTCCGGAGTATTTTGGGAATTCATTAACTTAATTTCTTAAAAAATGGACAAGGTAAAATACTTTAACATCATCATTTTTCTATTGGCCTTATGTCCATCATGGGCTCAGGAATCAGCAACCATAAAGGTAGAACCGGCTAACCTAAAAATGGAAATTGATGAGGAACAAACCATCAGAGCTGTAGTAGTCGATGGGGAAGGTCATTTAATTGAAGAAAGAACAGTACTTTATTATAGTGGCAAGGGTTTATCGGTCGATTCATTGGGGAACATAACGGCTCATGAGCCGGGAGACCATCAGGTAATCATCATTTCACCGGACAGCGCCGGCGATATTTTAAGAAACGAATATGTAGTTCAAGTAGCTTTCCCACCGCTGGCCAAAATAGAAATCAGGGAAATACCTCAGAAGATATATGCCGGGACTTCCTTTCCTGTGGTCATTGAAGTATACGACGAAAAGAATTTCAAGCGGGAAGATGTTAAGGTTATACTTAGTTCCTCGGACCCGGATGTGATCAGTTTTGATAGTTTCCATAATCTTACCGCTCAAAAGCCAGGCTCTTGCCAGATACGGGCGGCGGTTAAGGGCATTGAAAGTGCCATGGAGGTTACCGTAATTGCCAACCCTGTGGTCAAACTTGAGATAAACTCTGACAAACAAGAGGCAAGAACAGGAGATGTGATACATATTAAAGCTAGTGCCTTTGATAATAAAGGAAACAGTATAAACGATGTTCCTATCCATTTTTCGTTTGATGGCCGGTCTTATGATATTAGTTCCAATGCCAGCGGATTGATCAAACAAGATGGGCGATTTGTGGCGGATGAAGCTGGGTTATACAACATATCGGTTACCTCAGGGTCTTACGTAGCAAGGTTAAGTATTAACATTCTGCCCCGAAAAGTAGATAGAGAGATTGAATTGGTAGGCTCAGGTCTGGTATCCGATAAACACACTTCTGATTTATGGATTTGGGAAGGAGTTGATGGCAGGGATTACGCGGTAACGGGAACCTGGGGAGCCGACGGTACGGCCTACTTCTGGGATGTTACAGATCCCTCAAATATTATTCGTATTGACAGCATACAGGTTGATGCCCGCACAGTTAATGACGTTAAAGTGTCTGAAGATGGAAGAATTTGTGTTATTAGTAGAGAAGGTGCCAGTAACCGAAAGAATGGCATCTTGATTCTGGATGTTACCAATCCCAGTGAGGTTGAGATCATTAGTACTTTTACTGAAAATCTTACCGGCGGTGTGCACAACGTATTTATTTATGCCAATCATGTTTACGCCTTAAGTGATGGACAAAAGTATTATATCATTAATATCGAGGACCCAAGGAACCCTGTATCCGTAGGTAAGTTTGAATTGGAAACTCCCGGTCATGCGATACACGATGTTTGGGTTGAGGACGGCATCGCCTATTCGTCAAACTGGCAGGATGGAATCCAAATGGTTGACGTGGGCAACGGAATTGCCGGTGGATCTCCTTCCAATCCAGTACAATTTGCTTCCTACAATTACCCCAGTGGGGCCCATCATGCAACATTCCCCTTCACCAGTCCCTCCACCGGAAAGTTCTACGTTTTACTTGGGGACGAGATTTTCCCTCATGGACTGAATTTGAATGGCCCCAATATAGCAGGCGGATTTTTGCATTTTGTTGATTTTACTGATCTGGACCACCCCGAAGAGATAGCCCGCTTTGAAGTACCGGGGGCAGGAACTCATAATTTTTGGATTGATGGGGAAACACTATACCTGGCCTACTATAATGGTGGCGTACGGGTGGTTGATATAAGTGGAGAATTGATGGGGGACCTATACAAGCAGGGTAGGGAAATGGCGTTCATTTTACCCAGTGATCCTCATGGTTTTGTTCCCAACTCACCCTTCACCTGGGGGGCACAACTTCATAAAGGGCATATATTTTATTCGGATTTCAATAGTGGGTTGTGGGCCGCAAAGTTAACCCCGGAAACACCTAAAGGAACCAAAGTTGAAACAGATTAATTAAGGTATGAAAAAGAGAACTTTCTTGTTTATCATTGGTGTGTTGGTTGGATTATCATCGATAGCCCAAGACTATTATGTGTACGTTACAGCTGAATCAGAGGACGAAGTGGCAGTAGTAAAATTCAATGGTGAACAGGCAACCGCTGTTCAAACTATTCCGGTTGGTGTTTGGCCTGCAGAGATTGAGGGACCTCATGGGATCACTATTAGTCCGGATGGAAAGTACTGGTACCTTACACTGGCCCACGGAATACCTTTTGGTACTTTGTATAAATACAGTACTGAGACCAATGAACAATTAGGAAAAATCACCTTAGGTTTGTTTCCTGCTTCCATGCAGATTTCCAAAGCCACAGGACTGCTGTACTGCGTGAATTTTAATTTGCATGGAGATATGGTCCCCAGTACGGTATCCGTGGTTGACCCTGAAACTATGACAGAATTAAAACGGATCACCACCGGGGTTATGCCTCATGGTTCTCGTATTAGCCCTGATGGTACCAAACACTATTCAGTAGCGATGATGTCAGGAGAACTATTTGAAATAGATGCCCTTCGACTCGAGGTAATAAGGGTTCTTTCCCTGGACGACACAGCGGATACAGAACATATGCAGCATCAAGATCATGGTGTTCATGCGTCGTCTGCTATGGATCAGGCACCAGGTATGAAGCACAGTAAGGTAAAGCCCACCTGGGTGATCCCACATCCACAATGGAATAGAGTTTATGTGGCGGGTAATGGTGTTGATCAGGTGTTTGAGGTTGATCTTAGTAGCTGGACCGTGACCAATAAATTTCCTACCGGGAAAGGCCCGTATAACCTGGAGATAAGCCCCGATGGGACCAAGTTGGTGGTGACTTATAAGTCTGAAGGTACCACGGGCGTGTGGGATTTAAAAACTGGAAAGGAATTAGCGAAAATTTCCAATAGTAGAAAGGTATCTCATGGCATTGCTATCGCCCCTGACAGCAAATTTGCTTTTGTCTCTGTTGAGGGTATTGGGGGTGAACCCGGAGCGGTTGATGTGATTGACCTTAATGAATTAACCTTGGTAGCAACCGCAGAAGTCGGCAAGCAAGCTGGAGGAATTGCCTTTTGGAAAATAGAACATTAGAAATTATTGTACCATTTATCCAACCAAGCTGCCGTTATCATAATAAAATCAACCATATATTTGCAGTATCGTTTGTAGTGAGTAGTTATCCATTAACTAACGGACTATAAGAGTTGTGCCCCAGGTTACTGCATCAATTTTAACCAGATTCTATCAGGTTGTATTTTTATTATGCTCTTCACTTCCACTGTCCTACGGTCAGCAATACAACTTTCGTAGCTATTCCCTGGAAGAAGGACTACCACAATCTCAGATACAAGCTTTAATTCAGGACCAAACCGGTAATTTATGGGTTGGCACCAACGGGGGCGGACTTTGCCGATTTAATGGGAAGGAATTTCAGGTTTTTACTAAAAAACACGGACTTCCCGATAATATAATTGGAGCTCTTCATCAGGACAATTCCGGAATTCTCTGGATCTCTACTTCCAAGGGTATTGCGGCTTATGACGGCAAAACATTTGAACAATACTCAGTAGATAAAGGAGTGAATGAAGGACAGTATTTTTGGATAAATAGTAGTGATAACGGCAAAGTATGGGTGTTTGGCCTTGATAATCAGGGCACCCGTAAGATTCTATACCTGGAAAATGATAGATTTCATAACTTCATTGATGAATACCCTGAACTGAGTGAGGACAACCAGATTATTTTTGTATTTCTGGATAAACAAAAGCAGTTTCATATTATCACCCAGAATGGATTATATAGATTTGATGAGAACAGGCTGGAGTTGTCTCCGTTGGAGGACCTGGTCCCGGAAAATCAAATCGTGATACCTTTTGTGGAGGATAGCCAAGGATACCTTTGTCTTGCTACAAGTGAGTTTCCCAATATTAACAATATATACAAATATAGAGATGGAAAGTTGCAGCCAGTCAACTTACCGGATAGTATTCCCACAAACGGATTTCGATTTGCTCTAGAAGACAGTCAAGGGAATATTTGGATATCACTTTTTGGCACAGGGGTTATTAAAATTACTTTTGACCGTGCGGGAAAAGAATCCTTTCAGATGTTTAACAGAAGCAACGGACTACCCAATAACATGATCAATAATATTCTGGAAGATCGTGAAGGAAATATTTGGTTTGGATCAAACGGAGGTGGGTTAATAAAATACAGTAGTGATAAGTTCGTGGCGCTCAACTTAGAGGATGGGTTATCTTCTGAGATTGTATGGTCCATCTCCCGGGACAGCAGGGGAGATTATTGGTTTGGTACCGCCGGTGGTGCTATAATTAAGTACGATGGTTCCCAAATAGAAAACGTGCTCACTGAAGATGATTCACCAATAGGATTTGTAAGAAAGTTCTTGGAGTTGGATAATGGCCGCTTACTGATTGCCTCTATGAATGGACTTTGGGAATACGATGGCCAGCAATTTAAACAAGTAAATGAAAAATATGGCCTGCCCCATACGGCTAGAATTGCCGACATGATCCGTGACGGGAATGATTTCTTGATAAGTGTATTGGGTCAAGGAGTGGCCCGGTTCAACGGCAGGGAAACCGTCTTTATTACTGTTGAAAAGGATGACATTGTATCTAACAATATTAACCACCTAATGAAGGATTCCGAAGGCAATATCTGGATGGCCTCCAGACTTTTAGGGGTATCAAAATACCAGGCTGACCCCCTCGTTGCTTTAGAACCAAAGGAACAAAAGGAAGGGTCCAGAGTAGTCAAATATGACTCCGAAACTGGGCTCAACAATAATATTATCCTTCAGATTGCTGAAGATAAAAGCGGTAATCTTTGGTTTGCCAGCTACGGTGGGGGATTGAATATTTTTGACGGTAAAAAGTTTACCTACTTGGACACCGAGCATGGCCTTACTTCCGACAATATATACTCAGTAATTGCTGACGACGACGGAAATATTTGGGCAGGCACTCAAAATGGCGTGGATAAGATTACCATAAACGATCAGGGAGAAATTGAGACCATTACCAATTACGACAAATACGATGGGTTTACCGGGATTGAGGCTAATGGCATGGCCAATTTCAAGGACAATGAAGGGAATTTGTGGTTTGGCACCATCAAAGGAGTGATGCGATATAAACCATCCGCTGACCAGTTTAATCCGACCGCTCCGGTTACCAATATTACCAAGATGAAGCTGTTCTT
>CAZOJZ010000196.1:0-3143 GCA_964580205.1 uncultured Roseivirgaceae bacterium | reverse complement strand
TTGAGGGGGTGCGAGGGCCCCTTTTAAGCCCAGCGTGGGGTTCGTATCGCAGTATCCGGAGGCAATCGCGTAGTTAAAGATACGGCTACAGACTTGCAGCACGCGGTGAGCAGTTTCCTGTGCCCCGCGGGCTTCAATGTGTTTTAAGGCTTGACGAAGCTGGGGAGCGGTAATCAGTGTAATCGGCGTGTTGCCAAGGGTAGGGAAGATGTCTTTTCCAAGTCCGCGCCAAAGTCGTTTTTGATAACCGGCTTCTTTATGAGTGTTATGGCTTAAATGCCATTCTTGTGCAATGGCTTCAAACGCATGTCCATTTAACTCCGTGTCACGTTGTTTGTTGGCTTTACGTTCGGCACTGGGGTCAATGCCTTTGTTTAGCGTGAGTAGGGCTTTGGCATGTTCAAGGCGGGCCTCTTTTAAGGAGACCGTCGGGTAGACGCCAAACCCAATGCGTTTTTCTTTACCAAAATAATGGTACTTGTACCGCCAATATCTTTTCCCCTTCGGGGTAACTTCTATATAGAGCCACCGTGATCAAATTTGCGATAGGTTTTGGCTTTCGGCTGGAAGTTTTTGACTTGAATGTCGGTCAAGGCCATCTGGGGGCACCTGTTTTTGAGAGGGTGGTGTTGCCCCCAATTTTGCCCCCAGGTGCCCCCAGAAGTCAATAAACCTAGCCGGAAACTAAAAGACGCAATAATCCATTAAAAGCCTTTATTTTAAGGCTTAAGAGGACAGTACTGGATGCTATGGGATATGAATGTGGTGGAGGCGGTGAGAGGCTTGTAAGCGCTTGTTATCACTGACTCCGATACCCACGATTACTACAAAATACTACAACAAAAGATAAATTCACTGTCTATCTGCTTGTTTAAGCAAAGTTTTTAATTGTTCTTCTGTTAGTACTTTCATCGCCCTATCGGGTTTTAGAAGTTCAGACTAAGATTGAAAAATAATTTATTCAAAACTGGATTATGTGAACTTTACAAAATTTTGTTTAAACTCGGAAAAATTTAATAAAAAGAATAGAGCGCCAAGTAGAAATAGAATTAACAACAATATAATTGTAGTTCGACTCATGGATTTGGGGGAATTGGAATCGAACTCTTTTACGAATTTACTAACTATATCTCTTCGTTCCATGATTACTTCTTTCGGCAGCTGTGGTGTGTGGGTAAATAATCGACCCATTGTCATATTGATGCGCATTCGCACATTGACTGCCCAACCTGAAGCTTCCAGAAGCGCACTCATATCCCTTTTTCGTATTTTTACAAACCCGGCGATTATGCTGGGTAATAGAATCAGCAGTACCAAACCCAACAAAGCCAATAGGACCTGACTAGTCTTCACATCTGAAAGGGCTTTGGTGATGTAGGCAAAAGATGATCCAAGAGCTGCAATTGCTAGACCTCCACCCAACATAAGATCTCTTGCTGCTCCTGATGCACCAGAAGAAGAAGCCTTGGATAATATTTTTTCTTCGCTGGATTTAGTCATTTTTTCGATTTGTTTCCGTATGAAATCAGAAAACTTTTGGAAGGGCATTTTCACCGATTCCGCCACGCTGATTGGATTTACGACAATGTCCACAACTTTGGCATCCCATTCGCTTCCATCAACAGCAAAGAAAATACCGCGTTTTCCAACGTACAATCCTTCTGAACTTCCCGAAGTAACGGGAGCTACTATCTCAAACTTAATATCCTTATCTTGACGACCGGTAATTTCAACATACAAAAGATACATTAAGCTTCGCTGACTGAACTTTTTGTGGGCTTGGCGATCCTGAACGCACATTGTAAAAGTAATTTGTCTTTCGGCAATAACGAGCGTACCCGTTTCAAAAATAGCTCGGGATTTCGGATGATAGAGATCAGCAAAACTAACAAAATTGTTGGCTAATACGATCAACCATCTTTGATAAAGGATGAGCTTTTCCAGAGTTTGTAACTGATTTAAATCATTGGCAACCGCCAAATCTTTTTCAATTAATTCACTGACTTGCTCTCGATATGAACCTTCAAGATAAGAACGTAGTTGATCCTGGCCTAGTTTTTCAACCAAACTGCCTTGCTTATTTTCTGACCAAGCTCGATAGGAGGAAAAAATATCTTTTACCATACGCCAATCATTTTGGTTAAGCTCTTCAGTTGGACCCCCAAGCGCACGGTTTAAAACCTTGTCTCTAAGTGCGAGCAAGGAGTCTATATAAAGGGGATTGATTGCCTCTTTGAAAGATAACAATCCTCCTGCATTAGGTAATGCCAAGGGGCTATCCTTCAGTCGATTTATCATTTTTGTCGTATCTGAAAAATCAATTTCTTGAAGCTCGTTTTCACTAAGTTGCAACTTAGCTGCAACTCTCTCATCAAACTTGACTAAAGCACATTGTGCAAAAAATTGATCCACTTTTTCTTCTATCTTTCTGACCAAATCATAGGCTTTTTCTGTCTCTAGGCCCCATGGTAGAATTTCTGTACTTTTATGATTTTTTGGAATTTCTCCTTGAGCTTTCCATGCCAGATAGGTTTCCGTCTCATCAAAAAATAACTTTAGCTCATTTTTACTGATCCCTGGTTTGCCACTAGCGTCTATTTGAGAACCTACTGTATCCAAAATTGAGATGATAAATTGTTCTAAATCAGCATTAGATGTAACTTCCGGAGGGATTATTCCATCACCGTTATTTGCAGCGCTGGCCATAATACTCTGCACATCACGAACTTGCGCAAGACTAATTTCATTTTTACCCGGTATGTTCAGATTGGTTAAGATAAGTTTGGCTGTAGCATGCAACTTTTGCCCTTCAAGATGGTTCGTATCAATATCCTGAAGCCTAAGGATATCAGAACCTTCAGACAAGCGGTGACGATCCGAAAGAATCTGAACCACCCAAGACCATGCGGACTTGAGTTCAGCCGGCCGGATGCGATCATTTTTATCTGTATCGATGTAGGCAATGAACACCTTATCGCAATTCAGACTGTGAGTGGGTATACTTGTTGCCGCCCAATGTACTTCCTCGAGTACATTAATATGCTCCATGTCCTCTGCATTTTGAATTCTAAGTTGAAAATTTCCGCCATAGTTTCTACAGGTTATACGTGACATATCCCCTCCTCTCTTTAATACAAAAGGGC
>CAZOJZ010000195.1:0-4614 GCA_964580205.1 uncultured Roseivirgaceae bacterium | reverse complement strand
AGTGTTAATAAAGTAAAAAAACAGTAATGATAAAACCGGAGCAGTGGAGGACGTAGTACTGGGGTATGATGATCTGCAGGGATACATTAACGACCCTTATTATTTTGGGGCTACTATCGGCAGGGTAGCCAACAGGATTGGGGGAGCTAAAGTTCAACTTGGAGGACAGGAGTATAAACTGGCCCCGAACACCCTGCCGGACTTTGGGCACAACAGCTTACATGGTGGAAAGAAAGGATTCAATAAAGTGCTTTGGAGCGGGAAAGAATTTAGCGATGATAGTGGTGTAGGCGTGGATGGCATGGCGGTTGATTTTAAAGAAGCCCGGCCTGTTGGTTCCAGAATAGAGGAAATGCAGATGGAGAAATTTAAAGGTTATGATCTCAACTATGTTTTAAAGCACTCAACACCTGGATCCTTGGATTTTGCAGCCTCCGCCAAGGACATTGCCAGCGGAAGAAAATTGGAAGTATTCACCACCCAACCTTGTATGCACTTTTATACCAGTAATTTTTTGGAAGGGAAAGCCGGGAAATCAGGTAAATCCTATGAACAGTATGGGGCGCTGTGCTTTGAGCCGCAAGGCTATCCGGATGCACCCAATCATGAAAATTTTGAATCGGTGGAGTTGAATCCAGGGGAGCAATATGAACAAACCATAGTTTATAAGTTTTCCAATCAAAATTAAAATGCAGTTGGTTACAGGTGAGTTGCCAGGAATTTTTTGCTATTTAATGCCTGAAAATAACAAGATATGAATACCGCAATAATGGAACCTCATTGGAACTTGCCAGAAAAAAGCGCTCTGGATAAACAGGAGTACCTCGATTTTCTAGAAAATGCATACCAGCTAATGAGTGAATGTCCGCTGTATTTTTCAGGGAAAGAAGGGACGGAAGTATTGGAACTAGCCCATCTGTTGCCTCAGGTACCGGAAACCATATTGGCCATCTATATTGGTATTAACGATGCCGTGTGTAACAAAGGACTGGTAACACCATTTTTGCCCAGACATTCTCATAACAACGTATTTGTTTTCGATCCAGATGTGTATGCAGGGGAAAAGGACCTCCCATCCGGCACCGTAGATGCCAAACAAGTGGTCAATGGTTTTGCCCCACCCAACCATAGCTGGAATAAAGAATGGACTTATGTGATGATCAACGATGAGGGCCGTGGTTATGAAAGTCTGTGGAAGGAAAATGGCTATATCGACATGATCCCCGCTAAATTTGAAGATTTCACCATGTTAAGTGATACCTCGGACAGTAAAGTATGTATTTTCATAGATCCTGAGGCATTTAACCACCCGGTAAATAAAAGTAGGGAGTATTTGAAGAAGGCCATACAGAAGGGAGAAAAACATGTTAACGAATTTCGTATACCCGATGGGCTCTCAGGTGAGACGGACGATCTGACACCTGTTATTTTGGAAAAGGGAGAAAAGCTTTTTGTGGCAAGATCTGATTTTCAGCCTTGTGACCACTGCTGGAGCAACCTGCATGCTGACAACAAGCAATGGGCGGTGGTAAATGAAAACTCCGCAGTTCCACTGAATTTGGTGGTGGCCAAACCACCTGTTGCTGAACAACACAGAGGGAAGCTCATTCCACCGGCTGGAAGCGCTGACTCCACTACTGACTGGTTTCTCAGAGGCAAATCGTTACTCAGAACTCCCATTAAACAGGGTCATATTAATGGCTAATTACTAAAAAAGTGAAAAAATGAAGCGAATATTGATATTATCGGCGGTTGTGGCCGCCTTAGGCGGATTTTTGTTTGGATTTGATACAGCGGTCATTTCCGGTACCACTGACTGGCTGCAGCGGGTATTTGATTTATCATCAGCTCAATTGGGTTTTACGGTGGCCAGCGCATTGATCGGAACCATTGTAGGCGCACTATTTATTGGTAAACCAACTGATAAATACGGTCGGCGATCTGTATTGTTCATATTAGCAGCTTTGTATTTTGTGTCGGCCATTGGTTCGGCGTTGGCCTGGGACTGGTATAGCTTTCTTTTCTTTCGATTTATTGGAGGATTGGGTGTAGGTGGCGCTTCCGTGGTGGCCCCTATGTATATTGCCGAGGTCTCACCGGCTCAATATAGAGGCCGGCTGGTGGCGGTGGCGCAACTCAATATAGTGTTTGGAATGTTGATTGCTTTCTTGTCAAATTACCTCATTGCCGGATGGGATCTTGGAGCGGTGGAATGGAGGTGGATGTTTGGTGTAGAAGCTGCTCCTGCGGTATTGTTTTTTGTATTCCTGTTTACCATTACTTTAAGTCCCCGATGGTTGATGGCGCAAGGAAGGGAATCTGAGGCCCGGGAGGTACTGGAAAAATGCGGCACCGATTCTGGCAATGTCGATCTGGAAGTGGAGGCCATAAGAAATTCATTGGATATGGAACACCATTCTGTAAAGGAACCATTCTTCACTAAGAAATACAGTGTACCTATTAGTCTGGCGGTAATACTGGCATTATTCAATCAGTTTTCTGGTATAAACGCGGTGTTGTACTACGCCCCTCATATCTTTAAAATGGCGGGATTTGAGAAAAGTTCTGCTCTTTTGAACTCCATGGGGGTTGGCGGTGTCATGTTCATTTTCACCATTGCCGCTATGGCCCTGATTGATAAGGTGGGGCGGAAAAAATTGATGATCGTCGGTTCAATCGGTTATATAATTAGCCTAAGTGCCATTGCATGGGCCTTTTTTAAGTATGGGACAGATTTTACCGATACCGGCAGTCAGATAGTACTGTTTAGCGTATTTCTATTCATAGCCGCCCACGCCTTTGGACAAGGATCAGTTATTTGGGTTTACCTAAGCGAAATATTTCCCAACCGGGTACGGGCACGTGGACAAGCCTTGGGCTCTGCCACTCATTGGATAGCCGCTGCAGCCATCTCCTGGACATTTCCTTTGCTAGCAGAATATTCCGGTGGCTGGACCTTCGCCTTTTATGCAATCTGTATGGTCGGTCAATTGATCTGGGTGTTGAGTTCCATGATCGAGACCAAAGGAGTTTCACTGGAAGAAATACAAACTAAACTGGGTATAGAATAAATTCACTTATGAAAAAATCAAATCAAGCTTTCGGCAATATCCAAGGTTTCGTAGCGATAGTGGTTAATATCACCAGACGAGGGGCCGGAAACCACATACGCTCCATTGACATATAAGCGATAACGGTTGTCTGCCGAAAGGTAAATCAAAAACTTTTCGGGTTTTTCATCTAAATCAAAAGTCCGTCTAAACAAAAATTTTCGTGAGTCTAAAGTGGATTCGGTTGGGTGTGTAATCCATTGTGCTTTCCACGCGTGTTTAAGCATGGTAAATTCTTTTCCTTCATGGTTTATTTTCACCTCGGATTCTTGAGGGTAAACATGAAAACCAATATTAAACTCGGGACGATTCTTTCCATATTCGTTAATTTAATTCATACAAAGATAAGCCAGGCAAGGAGACCACCTCATCATAAATCCAACCTACCAGCAAGACTGGAAAGCCAAACGAGTGATTGAGTTGATTGATAGGGACTGCTAGCAAAGTTTTAGACTGACTAGGGGGAACCAGGAAGGAGGAAGACCTGTTTGGTTCAATGACCCCTTCAGAGAAATTACTGCAAGCAATGAAAAGAATCGCTGAATTTATCGGTACCTTATTTTTCGTAACAACCCTTGCAATGGCTCAGGAAATTTCATCTGAATTCCCATTCGAATCGAAATACATGGAGGTTTTGGGTTCGAAAATGCACTATATAGATGAATACGGTGATACTACCGATCAAAATCAATTGACATTTCTCTTTCTTCACGGTAATCCTACATCAAGCTACCTGTGGAGGAATATAGTACCCTATGTAGAAGACTATGGCAGAGCTATAGCGCCGGATTTAATCGGTATGGGAAAATCGGATAAACCAGACATCAATTACACTTTCCGGGACCATATTCAATTTCTGGAAGCGTTCATTCACCAACTAGATTTGAAAAATATTGTGTTGGTTGTACACGATTGGGGATCAGCATTGGGTTTTCACTATGCATCGCTTCATGAGCAAAACGTTAAGGCCATTATATTCATGGAAGCAATAACCAAACCCATGTTATGGAAAGAGACCAACTTTCTGGCCAAATACTTTTTCAAAAGGTTCAGGGATGATAAAAAAGGGCATAAAATGATTGCGGAAAAAAATATATTTATTAATCTTATTCTTTTCAAGGTAGGTATCAAACGAAAACTCACAAAAGAAGAAAAAGCATATTATGCCTCCCCATACCCCACAGTAGAAAGCAGAAAACCAATTGAAGTCTGGCCAAAAGAGATTCCCTTTGATGGTTTCCCCAAAGAGAACCACATAATAATCTCGCAGTATGCCAACTGGCTGAAAAAAACAGATCTTCCTATGCTTTTAATTTATGCTAAACCTGGAATGATCATTAAAAAGAAAGACGTAACCCGGATAGAACAGGAAAGCAATAATCTAAAATCTGCTTACATTGGTAAAGGTAAGCACTACATTCAAGAGGACCATCCTCACGAAATTGGGCAGGCTATAAGCAATTGGATAACCACTTCAATCATTGTACATTAGATTTTATGATAT
>CAZOJZ010000194.1:0-7054 GCA_964580205.1 uncultured Roseivirgaceae bacterium | reverse complement strand
ATGGAGGTCACCGGTATTATAGAACTAGTAGGCAGTTATATCTCCGAAGGTGGCCCATATCCATACTGGTTACTAATACTTATTCTGATCGCGGTAATGCTCTATATGACCGAATTAATGAGCAATGTAGCATTGGTTACTATTTTTCTGCCAGTAGTAATCGGAATTTCCCAGGGACTGGGCCTTCCGCCGCTGATGCTGGTAGCCCCGGTCACTATTGCCGCTAGCTGTGCCTTTATGATGCCAATTAGTACTCCTCCCAATGCAATTGTCTTTGCCAGCGGTCATATCAAAATAAAGGAAATGGTTCGGGCCGGGTTTTGGCTGAATTTGATAAGTATTTCGGTATTGGTGTTGTTTGCGGTGACGGTGCTCAGGTTTGTTGTTTAGTGCGTGGGGCATAGGGCAGAGCGTGTGGCGCAGGGAGCGTAGGGCAGGGGCGTTTGGTGTGCAGTTTTGAACTCGATTGACAAACTGAAACAATTCAGCCCATCAGTCCTGCAATCCTTCTATCATTGGGCGCCTGGCGCTATGCGCATTACTCTTTCCAGCTTTCCAATCTGCCATTCTTAAAGTATAGATATCTATTGTCAGAATATGACCACTTTTCCGTGCTGCCCGTTGACAAGTCCGACTTTTGTATACTGGCAGGATCACCCCAACTATCTTTGGCCATTTCATGAGAAATGGTGGGCCAAACCTTACCCCCGGCAATAAGTTTCCCCTTATTCTTTCCGTATTTGGAGATCATGGCCTCCATTCTGTTTTCAGGGTTCACCTTACTTAATAAACCGTCAATCTCTTTAACTCGATTTTCAAGGGAATCAATTATTTGAGTGATCGATTCCCTCTCATCGGCAAGTTTTTCTGTAGTTGGAGCCTGATCTTGTGCACTTAGCACTCCTGGAAGCGCCAAAATCATCCCCATGACTAAACGAGACCACATAATAGCATATGTTTAAAATCTGATCAAACGCTCAGCGCCGGGCGCCATGCGCTCTGCGCTCTGCCCTACTACAGGTTTTTATCTACCTTTTTGACGTACTTCGGCAATTTTTTTTGTAGATCATCAAGCAACTTGTCAGTAGCATTTACACACATAGGAAGTAGTTTGTCGTAGTTGAAAATTGGGGTTCCTGATACTAAAGGCACACCCTTTTTGGAGGTTGCATACTCATCAAGCTTAAATACCTTTTTAGCCTCTTTGTTATATAAGTCCATGTTGATGTATGACCTAATGCCAGCATTACCCAAGCCGCCAAGTGCAATTTTCGGTTCCCAGGCATAGGACAGAGAAACGAACATAACTCCATCTATATTAACATCCTCTAAGATCTTTAACAAATGAGACTCCGTTCGCCATGATCTCAGCAAATTTCCACCTGTAAGCAGTACATTGTAGCCATCAATGGCAATGAAACGATCGTGAATGGCCTCATTTAAGTGGTCAATCGAATCCTGGTCTTCAACACCATCCAGTCCCCGATAAGCCTTGTACATTGGATGATTGATTATTTCACTTTCCGGTACTATTTCGAAGGGAAATTCCTTAACGTATTTTTTCATGAACGTTTCATGAAAATCTTGCAGAACCGGCCTTAAATCGAACCTGGGATCATCCTCTTTGGTTTTTTCATAAGTGGATTGTCTCGATCCCTCGGCAATCTTATTAGCGCCTATATACTTGTCCACATAAAAGGTTACTACTGCTACCCTTTTTTTCTGACCGTAAGCAACGCTGGCCGCTAAGGCCAAAAGAAACGAGAGATATATTATTTTTTTCATAATACCTTTGATTTAGCTTGTTAAGCTCGAAATAGGCGCATTTAATAGCTTATTACTAATGAAAAGAAACTGCTTTGGAACCTATGTAAGAAATTGGAAGAAATTAGTGATGAGTTATGAATTATGAATTATTTCACTTAATCCAGAATAAAATCATAGCTTGGGAAGCCAACAAAATATCTATATCTTGTTCTTGCTGAGTACCAGCTATTTATATAAAGTCAACTAACCAACAACTAAATACACAATTATGAAAAAACTAATTGTAGTCCTATTGACGGCCATTTGCTGGCAAGTATCAATGGCCCAGGATGAGGATCCTGTCTATTTACTATTTGAATTTATGCAGGTAGACAACGAGCAAGAAGTAGCCTATGCTGAAACGGAGAATTTTTGGGAAAAGATCCACCAGCAAAGAGTTCAAAACGGAGAGCTGGTGGGCTGGGACCTTTGGGCGTTGCAACCTGGTGGTGAAATTCAAAACTTCCAATACCTCACGGTAAATGTTTACGATGATCCTGTTAAAATGATGGAGGGTGGCACTTTGGAGTCATTGATGGCCAATGCTAAAAAAGCTTATCCCGACATGTCCCAAGATCAAATTTTAGAAAAATTAAATAATTCTTCCAAAACCAGGGATTTGGCAGTCAGGGTATATCTGGATTTAATAGAGACTACTGATGAGGATTACGGCATGCCGGTAGGATCCATTACCCGCATTAATATGATGAAAACAAAACCTGGCCAGGGTGCCAATTATGTTAAAGCCGAAACGGAAATTTTCAAACCACAGCACCAAAAAATGGTGGATGCCGGCAAAAGGGGCTCATGGGGGCTGGCCTCGGTAATGCTTCCTTATGGCACTGAAGTGTATGCCGATTATTACACTTTTGATATGTACAAGGATTATGCTCAAATGATGGGAGAGTTTAATTTCGATGGGGACCAGCCCACTGAAGAACAACAAAAAGCCTTCCAGGAAATAGCGACAATGCGGGATCTGAAGTTTTCCTACATTGGCAAGTTGCTGAAAAAAGTACGCTAATTGTAACCAAATAAAAGGACCCTGCACATCTCCATAGTAATGCTCGGGAGGTGGCAGGGTTTAACCCTTAATGCTTCAGACTATATCATTACGCGTTGCTTGAAGTGGCTTCAATCGTCTTTTCACCAATCACTTGAACAAATAGAGTTAGCTGTTCATAAAAAGTTTCTTTTAGTGAAGATTCCGATATGCCTTCTGCTTTATTGAAGTTCTGCCCAAATGAAGGAAGTGAAAAACTGCCGGCTATAATGCCTCCTTGGTGAGGGAAGGAATTTGTGGCGGTGGCTAACACCAATTGAGCTCCCCTGGGGCCGGGTGAAGTTGACAATAACAGCATGGGTTTATTCGACCATATTGGTTTTTCCAGTCTTGACATCCAGTCAAACACATTTTTAAAGGCTGTAGAATAACTGCCGTTGTGTTCTGCAAATGAAATAATGATCCCATCGGCCTCGCTAATTGCAGCCTTGAATCGCTTAGCTTTTTCAGGTACCCCAGCTTCACGTTCCTTATCTACACTGTAAATGGGCATCTCAAAATCATTCAAGTCCAGAAAATTGAGCTGAACATCTTTGAGTTGATCAGCTGCCCACCGGGCTAGCTGTTTATTGATGGATTGGGTGCTGCTACTGGCACCAAATGCTACTATGTTATTCATTATTTTGATTCTCCTTTTAGTTTAATGATCAATTTGGTAATTGTTTGGGCCTCTTCCCCCGTCAGGTTTTGAGCCATTGGGCCATGATATTGATATAATTTCTGACTCAATATGGCCAGCATTTTAATTCCTTCAGCAGTTATGGTAATGTCCATTTTTCGTCGATTTAGTGGACATTCCCGACGGTCAACCAAACCTTTGTCCAAAAGTTTATCCACAATGCGGGTCACGTTACTGGTACGCTGTACCATTTTTTGCTGGATCTCCTGAACGGTAATTGGCAATCCTTTTCGACCATGTAGTATTCTCAGCACATTAAATTGAGGTTCTGTGATCCCGAACTCTTTTAATTCCTGGCTAACCATATCAGTAATCCAATGACCAGTGCGTATAATCTGATATATTGCCTTCAAGTAATTGGTATTAACGTTCACTATATATACAATTGTTGTATCTACATTAATAACGAAGATTCACCTAAATAAGTTGCCTTATATTCGGTGATTTAATAAAGTGTTTCCATGTGACCTTGATTTCGAACGAATTTAATCAGAGTCAGAACTATTGTTAATAGTTTAATGTTGCTAAACCGTCCTAATATTTGGAAACGATGAGACTTAGCACAGGAGAAAAAGCCCCGGAATTTACCGTCATAGACTATTTCAACCTGACCTCTATTAAAGAAAAACCAATTCTACCAGCTGATTTTTTATTGGATGAAACCCATGTCATTTCTTCAGTCCATTACGGCCGCGACTTTGGAGATCACATGGAACTTAGCCAACTTATTGGTCAAAATAATTAGAAATTAGAAAAGATGAATTAGAAATTGGGTGCTCCAATTTATCGATTGGTGAGTTGGCGCTAAGCGCCAGGCATTAGGTCTTTTCCAAAATTAACTTGATCTTGTTATATTTCTTCTTCAATAAGTGATCATACCGCCAGTCTATGACTACACATCTTAAACTTGTTTATTACGGGCTCTTAACCACACTTGTTCTAAGTTGTCAGCAGGCCCAAGTGGTCCAGATCGAACAGGATGTTCAAAAATCCTGGACCATGACTGGGTTTGTTAAGGTCGATAGTATAAACCCGATATTATCCCCCCAAAGTGACCTCATATTCGACTGTCCGGTAAGCAATACTCCAGTTAGGTGGGAGGAAAGAAACGTTCTAAATCCCACTGCAGTGGTGAAGGACAACCAAGTACACTTAATATATCGGGCCCAGGATAATGCCATGACTTCACGACTGGGGTTGGCGGTTAGTAACGATGGACTGCACTTTGAAAAACAACCTGCACCAATATTTTATCCCAGTCAGGACAGCATGCTAGTTTATGAATGGCCAGGCGGCGTGGAAGATCCTCGCATCGTGGAGTCCGAAGACGGCAAATATGTCCTGACCTACACCGCCTACGACGGCAAAATCGCACGTTTATGTTTGGCCATGTCAACTGACCTCAGAAGTTGGACTAAATACGGCCCGGTATTGAGTGAAGAAAAATATCAAGATACCTGGTCAAAATCAGGGGCCATTGTTTCAAGTAGAAAGGGCAATAGAATAGTGGCCACCAAAATAATGGACCGGTATTGGATGTACTTTGGAGATACTGATTTATTTATAGCATCCTCTGCTGATCTAATCAATTGGGAGGTGGCTGAAAACAAAGAAACTCAAGAAATGATATCAGTTCTTCATCCAAGGATGGGCTATTTTGACAGCCGGTTGGTGGAACCCGGCCCTTACGCTTTACTAAAGGAAGAAGGAATTTTGCTGATATACAATGCCAGCAATGCCGCTAATTTTAGTGATCCTCTATTACCGAAGTTTACCTATGCCGCCGGACAGGCTCTATATGACAAAGATGAACCCTTTAAACTCATTGACCGGATGGACAGTTATTTTATTCATCCTGAAAAAGACTATGAAAAGGTTGGTGAAGTTAATGAAGTTTGTTTTGTGGAAGGATTGGTATATTTCAAGGGCCGATGGTTCCTTTATTATGGTACAGCGGACTCCAAAATAGCAGTAGCGGTGAAATAATAACCTATCATTGTCCGTAGCTTGAAGCTATGGACGACTGTATCAATCTCCAATACTCACCTCCACACTCCTTACATATCCGGTAAACTTTGAATCGTGTACATCTTTGAAGCTCGGCACAACCTGGGTAGCATCGTCCTGCCCCACATCAGCGGTTTCATCACCTGAAAAGATCACCGGTTGGGTCTTCCCTACTCTTCCCTCTACTACTTTTTTCCCATCTACGAAAATACTAGCCAGCCCTCCTTTGCCCACACCGTCTCCATCATACTCAAATTTTAAGGTGACATTCGCCTTACTATTCTTTAAAGCGGTTGGTGAATCAATGGTATAATGCTCCAGACCAAACCAGTTGTAGGTATAGCCGGGTTTACCATTGTTCATATACAGGGCCCAACCACCAAATTTTCCTCCTTGGCATAAAATGATGCCTCGGTCATTACCTTTGAGATCTAACTCTGCGGATATGGTTTTAGAGGTGTTTTTTACATTAAGGAATACGTTTTCCATAATCCCGGTCATGCCCTGGGCCAGTTTCAGGCTGGTTCTATCTCCCATCAAATCCGGTCGTCCGGCAATTTTGGCATTGAACCTTTCAAATACCCTGTCATCAAGTGGATATACATTATTTTTAATTGCTTCTTGATCAAACACTTGTTTTAGCTCTTCCAGCTTTTCAGGGTTTTGTTCAGCAAGATTGTTGGAGAGGCTAAAGTCCTCATTTGCATGGTATAATTCCCAAACATCATCCTGAAGTGAGTTGATTGGCTCGGTCCCCCACGGAACCCGATGCACTACCCGTGCCAACCACCCATCCTGGTAGATAGCCCGGTTGCCAAACATTTCGAAATATTGAGTAGTGTGGCGATCAGCAGCATCCGCATTGTCGGTGGTATACAGCATACTAACTCCATCCATGGGTCTTTGTTTTACTCCGTTGATCATCTTTGGCGCCGGTATATTGGTTGCTTCCAAAATGGTGGGCCCTACATCATTTACGTGGTGCCACTGCGAGCGGATCTCTCCTCTTGACAAAAATCCTTTGGGCCAGTGCATAACCATACCAGTCCGGGTACCGCCATAATCAGCGGCCATTTGCTTGGTCCAGGTGAATGGTGCATCGGTGGCTACCGCCCAAACGGCGGACATGTGTGGAAACGAATTGGGTCCTCCCCATTCATGCCCAATGGCCAGCATGCTTTCTATGGTTTCCACACCAAATTGACCATTGAGGTTTACCATTTCGTTAAAAGTCCCCACCAGTCCACCTTCTCCGCTTGAACCATTATCGCCCATTATGTAGATGAACAATGTATTCTCCAGCTCCCCAATTTCATCAATGGCATCTACCAGGCGGCCTACTTCATTATCTGTATGTTCGGTAAACCCGGCGAATGTTTCCATTTGTAAGGCAAACAATTCTTGCTCATTTTCACTCAACTGATCCCAGTCCTTAATACTCTCTGGTTTTGGCGCTAATACGGTATTCTCCGGGATTACTCCTAGTTTTTTTTGACTGG